>NZ_JBJXHJ010000024.1:0-114059 GCF_046487845.1 Pseudomonas sp. PHC1 | reverse complement strand
TATTTTGCGAGCAAATCGCGCAGCTTCGTTTCGAATTCGATTTCTTTCTTAAGGCCTGCGTCGCCCTTGAGGGCTTCCAGAGCCTTGAGCTGTTCGGCGAGGTGTTTTTCAAGTTGGCGAAATTCTGCGAGTTTGGACATGACAGGTCTCGATTAGGTAGGTAACTAAGAGTGTATTGAAGTTCTGCGTTTTGTGCCCGCTTCCTGACTGGGCTTGCGGGATACTTGATCGACCTTCATGGGCTAGACGCATGGATAGATACCCTAGCGGTGCTTGGCGGCGGCGCAATTTTTGCTTTGTGTTGTTCGGCCAAGGCAGTAGAGGCACCTGAGCCAGGCAGTAACGTGCACTGAGGTGAGCGGCCGCCGCGTACGCAACGTTGCTCATGGAGAGCACGTGTCATCGCGAACAATAATGATGCAGCAGAAAACCCAGCGGTCCGTGCCGTTTGAGATTACAGAGGTTGCGACTGGCTGCGCAGGTTCTCGCTGGGTTCATCCTGCAGTTGGTGTAGATCCGCCCCGGCATTGTTGGCGGCCTGTGTCGTGTACGACAGCAAAAGGCTGCTGGTTAGCAGGCTGAGTGATAGAAATCGGTGCATAGGCTCCCTCCCGATGGCTTTCAACGCGCCGTGCAGTGCATTTCCGGAGCCTGATAGCCCCACACCACGATGGCCTCGCCATGGTGCTCCCATAAACTCTCATTTTGTCCCTGGTAGCGCGCGCCGCTGGCGGTCTGTTCTTTGTACATCAGCGAACTGCGGTCACCGAACTCGACGATGGCCGTGGGCGGCTCGGTGCGGAAGAAGCTGGCTACCACTTCCTTGGCTAGGTTGCCGTCACACTGGTAGAACACCGGGCCGGAGGCCTCAACCAGCCGGTAGCGCGCCTGCAGTTCGGCGATACGCAGGCGGTAGCTGTCGGCGATGCAAGTGGGCTGGTCCGCGCTTTTCCAGCAATCGTTACGACCCTTGATCCAGCCCCTTTGCTCGGCCTTGAGCACCGGCGGATGTTCATTGCCGGCCTTCTGCTGCGCGGCTGTGTAGACCTCGGCCATTTGCCGGTCCAGTGCCGAGAGTGGCTCGCTCTTGCAGATCTGTTGTTCGATGCTACCGGCCTCGACTAGAGTGCAACTGAAGGCAGGGCCCGCAGCCTGGGTGTGCGACAGAGGCAGGGTGAGCAGCAGGGAAAGCCAGTGCTTCATGGGAATCACCATTAGCGATTCAGAATACTGGGCTCAGTCTAGCTCTGTGCTGAATGGCGTGGAGGGTGGCCTAGCTTTTTTGGCGGCTAATTCCTGCTAAGGGCCGATTGCTGCCTGCAAAGGCGATATTAGGATTGCCGTATCCTCATAATCGCATCTGTGATCGCTTTTGCATTTGTGTCTGATGTCTCCATAGCCATCGCGGCGTTATCTGCAACCACTGCCGCGCCACTGGCTGAAAGCCAAACGGCGACCTCCTCGATTGCCGCCGCCAGTGCATGCTGGTTGTGCAGGAGCAATGTCAGGGCGTCAGCAGTGGCGATATTAGAAACTGAGTTATTAGGCATGCGATCCATCCTGCCAATAAGGGGTTCGCAAAGCCTAGCTCATGCGGCCGCAGCAGAATGGCTTAGTAACCGCATGCTTAAAAATTGCAACGCCGCGCAGATGATTGAGACTTTAGCCAATCTGTTGCATCGACCGGTTGAATCCACAGCCAGAAGCGGACATCCGGGAACTACTGCTTCCGGCCAATAGCGGCCGTTCTAGAACGGCAGGAAACGACCGATAACTGCCTTCGATACGCGACTTTCGCCCGCCAGCGGCTCGATTGTAAGAATATGGCGGAGAGCTGCAAAACCGCCTACGCTTATAGAATGATTCCTCGAACGCCTTGCCCATCTGGTGGTATAGAGCCGAGAGATCTGACTTCCTTTGACCGTCCGCTTAACACCCACCCGGACCAACCCGCGCCTATCGCCAGCAACTGCCCCCTGAGTCCGGTCCACACGACCAGCACTACGGCGCAACGGGTAAAAGCCAGACCCAGTCCCCCCACCTGCCGTTCAAAAGCGACCGATGCCGCAGCACCTCTGGAAACGGGGGCGCTGTTCACGTTCTGCCATGAGGTCAATCCGTATGTATCGGCCGAGCACGATTCCTTACCAGCAGCATCGAGGGTTCAGCCGAACCTTCACTCAGGGGCATTTGAGCCTTGGATTATTCTTTCCCATGGAGGCGTTCGACGGGGACACTCCGAGCATGCTCAACCAGGTCACACTGGCTAAACAAGCCGAGGCGCTGGGCTTCTGCGCGCTCTGGTTTCGCGACGTGCCGCTTCGCGACCCTGGCTTCGGCGATGTCGGCCAAGTCTTCGACCCCTGGGTTTACCTGGGTTATATGGCCGCCCATACCTCAGAGATTGCACTCGGCACCGCCTCCATCGCCATCCCGCTGCACCATCCCCTGCACACGGCCAAGGCGTCAGCCAGCGTCGATCAGTTGAGCACTGGTCGCTTGATTCTGGGGGTTGCTTCGGGAGATCGGCCAGTGGAGTTTTCGGCGTTTGGCGTCGATCCCGAAAGGCGTGGAGAGATCTTTCGAGAACACTACGAAGTGATTCGCCGCGCCCACAGCACCAGTTTTGAGCCCATCCACTGGAGCACTGGTGAAATGCAAGGCGCAGACCTGATTCCGAAACCTACCACCCAATTCATTCCAATGCTCGTGACCGGCAACAGTCGCCAGTCACTGAATTGGATCGCGCGTGAGAGCAACGGATGGATCAACTATCCACGCGTACCGAATATGCAGCGGCTGGTCGTGGAAGATTGGCGATTGGAGGTCACCAGGCAATGTGGCTCTGTGTACAAGCCCTTTACTCAGTCGCTGTACATCGATCTCGATGAGAATCCGTCCACGCCACCCACTCGTATCCATTTGGGTTTCAGACTGGGACGTTACCATCTACGGTTTTTGCTGGAGTCGCTTGAGGAAATCGGCGTGGACCACGTCATTCTCAATCTCAAATACGGCAAGCGCCCTGCGGCGGAGGTTATCGAGGAATTGGGTACGTACATCGTTGCGCAGTTCGGAGTGCAGCCGCGTCCGGCAGCGCATTGAACATCGGTCACTGCTACGCCGACGAATGTTCACCATTTATCTTCAATACAGGTGTTTTGATTGATCACCGCCCGGAACAGCAGCAGGCCCAGGCTATCCTGAGTTTCACAAAATACATCGTGGGCCTCCCAGTACTGACTGGAGCTTCCTATTGGGTTTGCTTAACCGGGCAGCTTGGCCGCAAGGACGTCTACCTTCTCGATTGATGGAGGTTCGGCAAACAGCTCGGCAACGTTTGCCATAAGCGCCGCCGCGACCTTGCCCGAAAGATGAGCCTGCCGGCCCGCTTCATCCGGGAATGCGTCAAAGATGCCAAAGGTAGACGGCCCCAAGCGGATTCCAAACCAGGCTGTAGTGGCTGGCTCCTCCTCCACTAAAGGAAGGCCGCTCAAGAGAAAGCGCTCCACCTCTTTCTCTCTCCCAGGTTTTGCTTCCAGACGAACGAACAACGCTACTTTGACCATGACGTGGCTCCTGTTGTTACGATGCAGCTGGTGCTATCTGGTCGCAATAGCTAAAAGGGGCATCCGGCTATTAACTATGGTCGACGACACCAGGATTACAAACCCAAAGAGACCAAGGGTAGCGTCGCATGTCGCTCGGACACTGAGAATGACGTAGTAGGCAGCGCGCAAACCGCAGACCAGCCGCTTGATCACTTTTCCCGAGCTGTGGCCTGGTAATCAAGACTCAACGATATCTGAAATTCAGGAGAACATAACAGATCATGGTGACTGTCAAGCCGACCAATATGTACTCGACACGCGGTAGAAATATAACTAACCCACCTAAAGAAAACACGATCAAGGTGTTTTGCAGTATGTATTTCCTTATTCGACTCACAGCTATGAAATAGCCATATTGCTTCCCCAGGAAAAACAAGACCATGCCGGTGATCGACATAATCTGGAAATCGCGCATCGCAATGTCATTCAGGATCGCATGCCTGATCAAATTTGCCAGGAGTGCCAGCCCCATAAAAAGAAAAAGGTGCGAGTAGATCAAGGCGTGCCCACTCATACTGCTTTGATGTTTGTTCAACAGGTAAAAACTATCAAAATAGATCCACCAGATACTGCAAATCATGATGAATCCGGTGATGGCTGCCATCACATTGTAATAACCCCATTGAATGTTAGATAAGCCTCCGGAAAGGCTAATAATTGACTCCCCCAATAAGATTAGGGTGAGTAGGCCTATGCGCTCAACCAAGTGCTCTGTGTGTGCTGGCAACGGTTTTAATTTAGTCCAGAAAAATACAGGAAACAGAATATCAAGAGCGATCCCAATATAAGCAACAAGGTAACGCAAGGGCGGGTCAAAAATAACGGATGAAAGGCTAATAACTGCGCTAACTAATAGGGCGAAGCCGAGTCTTGAGGAAAGTTCGCCGCGAGAATCGAGTTTACTAATGGACGAAATATACATAACACTGATGATCGCACGTATACCAAAATAGCAGGCAATAATAAGCGGGTAGTTCACTTCCAGGTCTTCCCCGATCCGTGCCGATAGCACAATGAGCAGGAGCATTATGAATAATGTTGCCAAACGGTGAAGATTGCTGTCTGTATCGAACCTGTTGGAGTAAATCGTGTGACTGGACCAGATCCACCACAACGGTACAAAAAGCAGTAAGAATGTCCATAATTGCTTATGTTCAAAGTGGCCGTCATGAACATGTCCGAGAGTGTGCGTAACCTGGCCTATCGTAACAACGAAAGTCAGGTCAAAAAACAACTCCAACCATGTGGCGTGTCGATTTTCTTCATAATACTTCAAAGATTTCATTAGTTGCCGGCTCCGTGTCCACCTCTTTAATGTAAAAGGAAGCTAACGTTGGTTTTTCCTCGGCTCCGATGTGGGTGATGCCAAGCCGATTTGGCTCTCTAGCGATTTCGTCCACGCACTAACAAAAGCTCAATCATCTGACTCATCCCGATGAACTCTGGAACTCCGTCATAGCGAAGCCCGTCAATGTAAAACGCTGGGGTGCCATTCACGCCGCTGCGTACACCGCCATTGAAATCGGCTTGTATTTTGGGAATGTAAGTATCCTCTTGCATTGCAAGATCGAATTCCTCCTTGGGAAGGCCGTGTTTGAGAACGATGGCGCGATACAGCGGCAGGCCCAATCGATCCTGATTTTCATACAATTCGTCGTGAGCCTCCCAGAAGAACCCTCTACTCCCGGCATACTCCGCGGTGACCGCTGCACCCAGCGCATGCGGGTGAGCGGTGGTCAGAGGAAAGTTACGGAACACGAACAGCAAATCATCGCGAAAATGCTGCTGCAGATTCTTGACCATCCAATACGCTTCACCGCAATAGGGACATTCATAGTCGCCAAATTCCACCAAGGTGACCTTGGCATGCGCACTTCCCTGACGATGGTCGTTGGCACTTACCGGGACTTTGAGAGTGGCCATGTAATCACCTGTTAATTTTTGATTGGCGTGCCTTGTGGCGAATTCACCAGAGCATCCAGCGCATCCAGAATGCCGTCCGCCCCAGGGTTGATTGCCATTGGTGAGACGTAGCTCCAGGCGACCACCCCCTCCTTGTCAATCACGAACAGTGCCCTCTTACAAACTCCGAGCTGGGATTCGTACGCTCCATACTGTCGTGCCACCGCCCCTTTGGGCTCGAAATCGGCCAGCAGGCTGAAGTGAAAATTCCGATCTTTGGCAAAGGCCTGATGACACCAGGCGCTGTCAACCGAGATACCCAGTAGCGCCGCACCGTATTCTCTGAATGTGGGTAGCAACTGGTTGTACAAGGTCAGTTGGTCACCACACACCGAAGTCCAGTCAGCGGGATAAAACGCCAATATCACGGGATTTCCCTTTAGCTCACGCAGCGACAACTGTTGATCAGGGGTTGCGTGAAGAGTGAAGTCGGGCGCGACAGTGCCGGCCGGCAGCGGACTCTGAACCAGGTCGCCATTGGTTTTTTGTGCATCATCGAACTCTAAAGTGTTCATTGCTTGAACCTTGATAGATGGGTGGTTGGGACTTGCTCAGTGGGATGCGACGTGCCCGGCGGGATAACTCCATCCACCATCAAGGGGTTCAAAAAAAGACAACGCTGCCTCGATCTCAGCCTGAGCCTGAGTGATTTCGGCAGTGAAACGTTCACGTTCCGCATCAAGGAACACAAGAAGATCCGCCGTGTAATCGCGGAATTGGATTAGGCCAGGTTGGCAGGGGAATGGTCAGATTCGCTCTGGCTCACCAATGACTATAGTCGTTGATGACGCTTACCGTAGTAGCTGAACGATTTTTCGCTACCCTCCAGTGCCAACAACACTCACGCGCTTATCTTGCTGCCATTTCAGGCGGCGTTTTAACACGATGATTTTGGCAGCTATTTCGCCACTTCAGACAAATCTACATCTGCTTTCTGGACGACAACTGCTGCCCGTTACGACAAGCAGAAATCGACCAGAGGCAGACACTGAAACCGCCTTCAGGTCGACAGAATGAAGGTTGATATGCGAAATGCTCTGGACAAACGAGTCGTTGTCATTAGTGCCGGCATCGTGGGCGCTTCGCTGGCGTATCACCCCTGGCTGATAAAGGCGCGAATATCACCTTGGTTGAGGCTGAAGGTAATCAAAGATGCGGCTCGTGCAGCGATGGTGCTGTACCTAACGAATAGTCGAGATCGGTCTTCGGGAAGCTGAGCGGTAGCCTTTGCGAATATTGTCACTGACCGCTTTTGGCCGGAAGCAGTAGTTCCCGGATGTCCGCTACTGGCCGATAGCTGACGGTGACGACAGGCGACTACCGGCTTTCAACGGCCGTACCGAGTGACGTTTGCGCACAATCAAAGCGGAATACTTTGGACCATAACCCATTGAAAATACTTGCTTTAGTCATGGTCTTGAAAACCGTCGACTGTAACAGGTCCATGAGTTCGAATCCCATCGCCTCCGCCATCTTAAGTACGACAAAGCCCTGATTATTCAGGGCTTTGTCGTTTCTGGGGTTTGCTAATCTGGTCGGGGCATCTCTGGACCATTTCCGCATCTTTCGAGCCATTTCCGCAACCCTACCCTTCCATCCGCCCCGCTTCTGTCAATATCAATTGCCCGACAGATTTGAAGCAATTTGATTTGTGAACCGATAATGGCAATGACTGCCAATTAAAGAAGTTGGCCGCCTCCCCCTCCTGCTCGACTCTACATAACGGATTGTGATGCCTGAGCCACTACATATCTCCTGATCAGGGCAATCCGGACAAATATGACAGCGCCTTTTTTACAACACCTCAAACAACCCTGCCGCGCCCATTCCGCCCCCCACGCACATCGTCACTACGACGAACTTCACCCCGCGTCGTTTTCCTTCCAGCAACGCGTGCCCAACCATTCGAGCTCCGCTCATGCCATAGGGATGCCCGATCGAGATAGCGCCGCCATTGACGTTCAACTTCGCTGGATCAATCCCTAGTCGCGCCGCGCAGTACACAACTTGGCAGGCGAACGCTTCGTTAAGCTCCCACAAGCCGATATCGTCTACGTTCAGGCCGTGCTGACGGAGCAATTTGGGCACCGCCAATACCGGTCCTATACCCATTTCTTCCGGCGCAAGCCCGGCGACAGCAATGCCCCGATAAAGTCCCAACGGCGCCCCCCCCAAACGCGCCGCCAAGCCACCTTCGAGTAATACGCACGCACTGGCGCCGTCAGACAATTGGCTGGCATTGCCAGCGGTGACACTGCCGCCTTCGATTACTGGTTTGAGGCCTTGCAGATCCGCCAACACGGTAGCGGGCCGATTGCCCTCATCCTGGGTGAGCAGGACCTGCACGTGGCTGACCGCACCGTCCACCTGGTTTACGATCTTCTTGCGTGCTGTGACCGCGACGATTTCATCGGCAAACAGGCCGGCGGTCTGGGCCGCCGCCGTGCGCTGCTGAGACTGCAACGCATAGGCGTCTTGCGCCTCGCGACTGATACCGTACCGCGCGGCCACTCGCTCGGCGGTTTGCAACATCGGCATGTAGGCATGCTCGTTCATGCGCAGCACAGCGTCGTCGTATGCCTCGCTCGCCAAGCGATTGTGGGTCGATTGCACAAGACTGATCTGCTCCTGACCGGCGCCGATGGTCACCTGCATGCCGTCCACGATGATTTGCTTGGCGGCCAAGGCAATTGCCATGAGGCCTGATGCGCATTGGCGGTCGACGGTCTGCCCACTCACCGACACCGGCAGACCGGCCGCCAGCGCCGACAGACGCGCGGGGTTGATCGCTGCAGTGCCGCTTTGCATGGCCGTGCCCAGCACCAGGTCTTCTATCTGGTCCGGCTCGATGCCGGCACGTTCGACTGCTGCGCGAATGGCGATTGCCGTCATGCTGGGCGTTTTGAAATCATTGAATGCGCCGCGCATGGCCTTGGCAATCGGCGTGCGAGCGGTGGAAACAATCACAGCATCTTTCATGGTTCAAGATCCTTGGTCGTGGAAGCGGGCAAGTTGCAGATCAGTTCCCCTAACGCCACGCGCAACCGTTCGGGAATCGGTACCGGGCAGCGTTCGATCCGATCGACAAAAACATGCACGAAACGCCCGGTGGCGGTGGCCAGTGCCTGCCCTTCGGGAAACACCGCAAGTTGATAATGCACGGAGCTGCGGCCCAGTTTGCTTACCGCGAGCGCGACCTCGATGCGCTCTGGAAAAGCGACCGGAGCGTGGTAATCGCAGCTGGAGCTGACCACCAGCCCGATCACCGGACCGTCATGGATATCCAGCCCGCCCTCCCCGATCAATACGTTGTTCACCGCACTGTCAAAAAAACTGTAATAGACGACGTTGTTCACGTGCCCATACACATCGTTGTCGTGCCAACGGGTCGTGATCGAGGTGAAGTGTGAGTAGTTGGCGCGCTCTCGGATGTCGGTCATCAATAGGCCGCCTCATAGATCGCCAGCGCATCGGCTTCGCTAACGGCGCGCGGGTTGTTCACCAACAGCCGCTGTTGTTGCATCGCGTCTTGGGCCAGTTGGCCCAGGCTTTCTCTGGGCACGCCGGCATCGCGCAGCGTGTCCGGCAATCCGCAACGGGAGCCCAGTTGCGCCAACTCGCAGACAAATTGCTCGCTGCGGCTCTCGCGATCGCCCGCCTGCAGCCTTGGTCCCAGCAAGGGCGAAGCCAGTTCGGCGTAGTCGGTCAGCGCATCGGGCAGGTTGAAGCGCATTACATGCGGCAGCACCAGCGCATTCGCCAGGCCATGGGGAATGTGAAAATGTCCACCCAGCGGATACGCCAGCGCATGCACCGCCGCCACTGGCGCGTTGGCAAATGCCTGACCAGCGAGGCACGCCCCGAGCAGCATTGCCTGCCGCGCGGGTAGATTGCCGCCGTTGTATACAGCCTGTTCAAGATTGTCAGCCAACAGCCGCAGCGCCTCTCGCGCCAACAGGCTCGACAGTGGATTACGCTTGAGTTTGCTGGTGTAGGCCTCGATCGCATGCACCATGGCATCGATGCCCGTGGCTGCCGTGACGGCCGGCGGCAGACCTAGCGTACAAACCGCGTCGAGGACGGCAAGATCCGGCAGCAGCAAGGGCGAGACGATCCCCATTTTGGTGGTCTCACCGGTTGTCACAATCGCAATGGGTGTCACCTCCGAGCCAGTCCCTGCGGTGGTCGGTACCTGGATCAGCGGCAGGCGCGGCCCCTTGGCCTTGTCGATACCGTACAACTCGGTAATCGGCTGGCCGCATGCGGGATGTGCGAGCAGAGCGACCAGCTTGGCCACGTCCATCGAACTGCCACCGCCGAAGCCAACGATCATGTCGGCACCAATATGCCGTGCGCGGTCCACGGCGGCGAGCACACGGTTCTGGCTCGGATCCGCCGTCACGTCACTGAAGATCGCCACACCAACTTTCGCGAGGGTGAAACCGGGCAAGACGTCATCAAGCATGCCAAGACGGGCGATGCCGGGGTCGGTAATGATCAGAATACGCCGCGCACCACGCTCGCGGCACAGGCTCGCGAGGCGTTGCGCCGCGCCGCTTTCGCAAAGAATCTGCGCAGTAGTGGCAAAGCTGAAAGGCTGCATGTCAGCGACTCCCTGTTCTTGGTAATACGTCTGCGGTCAGCAACTGAAGTCACTCGCCGCCATCGCCATCAAGCAGCTCGCGCCGCCCAGCAGCGCTTCACGATGCGCACTTGCACGGGGCAATACGCGGCGCCAGTAAAAGTCAGCGGTATGCAGCTTGGCCTGATAAAAAGCCTCATCGTCGGTACTTGCGGCCAGCGCTTCATGGGCGCGCACGGCTGCCTGCATCCATAAGCCGGCCAGCAGGACGTAGGCCGAGTACGCGAGGAAATCCACGGAAACCGCGCCGATCTCCTGCGGATCGCGCTGGCAGGCCTCGATAACGCTAACGCTCAGCGCTCGCCATTCTTCGAGGCGCTGACTGATCGCTGCGGCCATTTCGTTCAATGATGGGTAAGCGCCGGCGGTGTCTGCGTGCTGTACCAATTCGTTGATCAGTGCGTGCAATTCGGCGCCGCCATCGCTGATCAATTTACGCCGGATCAGGTCCAGTGCCTGGATGCCATTGGTGCCTTCATAGAGCTGGGTAATGCGACTGTCACGCATCAGTTGTTCCATGCCCCATTCGCGAATGTAGCCATGCCCGCCAAACAGCTGCACGCCGAGGCTGGCGACTTCCTGGCCGACATCGGTGAAGAACCCTTTGACGATAGGGATCAGGAGCGCGGCGCGGCGCATGGCGGCTCGACGAACGTCTGGTTCTGCTGCTGCGTGTTCCAGATCGAGTTGTCGCGCGGTATACGCACCCAACATCCGGCAACCTTCAGTGAGGGCCTTTTGAGTCAGCAACATGCGCCGCACATCGGGATGAACGATGATCGGGTCGGCAGCCTTTTCCGGTGCCACTGCGCCGGTCAGCGAACGCGACTGCAAGCGTTCGCGGGCGTAAGCCAGGCCCCCTTGAAAAGCCGCTTCCGCAATGCCCAGGCCCTGCAACCCGACCTGGAATCGCGCGTCGTTCATCATGGTGAACATGCAAGCCAGGCCCTGATTTGGCTCGCCGATCAACCAGCCCTGAGCACCGTCGAAATTCATGACGCAAGTCGAAGCACCCTTGATGCCCATCTTGTGTTCCAGGGCGCCGCAGCTCAGCGTGTTGCGCTGGCCGTCGGGGAGGATTTTGGGCACCAGAAACAGGCTGATACCCTTCACACTCGCCGGCCCATCAGGCAGACGCGCGAGGACCAGATGAATGATGTTGTCGGTCAGATCGTGCTCACCGCCGCTGATGAAAATCTTACTGCCGTCGATGCGATAGCCACCATCGGCCTGGGGCTGCGCGCGGGTGCGCAGTAACGCCAGGTCAGTGCCGGCCTGTGGCTCGGTCAGGCACATGGTGCCGGTCCATTCGCCTTTGACCATTTTGCCCAGCCAGGCGTGTTTGAGTGCGTCACTGCCATGGCAATGCACGGCCAGCACCGCGCCTTCGGTCAGGCCGGAATAAATCCGGAACGACAGCGAGGCCGCCATCAGCATTTCATGCACGCAGGCCGAGACCATTTGCGGCAATCCCTGGCCACCGTACTCTGTCGGCCCGCTCATGCTTGCCCAACCGTTGTCGACGTACTGGCGATAGGCATCGCGGAACCCGTCGGGCGTGCGGACCTCAGTGCCGATCAGTTGACAGCCTTGCTCGTCACTGTTGCGGTTGAGTGGTGCAATGACTTGGCCGGTAAAACGTCCGGCCTCTTCAAGAATGCCGTCAAGCGTGTCGCGGTCGAGCTCCACGCCCAGCTGTTCGCAGTGGCCCACTACGTCGAACAACTCGTGCAATACGAAACGCATATCGCGCAAAGGGGCTTGATAATTCATACCGCGCCCTCCACAACATCGGCGAAACGATTGCCGCTGTCCTTCAATCGCTGGAGCAAACCGGCTGGGCGCCAGTGCTCGCCGAACATGCCCTGCAAGTGTTCAAGCCCAGCGACCATCTGGCTTATGCCCTGCTCATCCGCCCAGCGCATTGGCCCTCCGGTTTGCGCAGGAAACCCATAGCCGTTGAGCCAGACCTGATCGATGTCATGGCTGCTGGCAGCAATCCCTTCTTCGAGAATTTTTGCCCCTTCATTGACCAGTGCGAGGAGGCAGCGCTGAAGAATTTCCTGCCCGTCGATTTCACGGCGACGATAGCCCAGGCCCTGAGACACCTCGAGCACCAGGTTATCGACTAACGGATCATGCTCGGCTACACGGCTACCTGCTGCATAGCGGTAATAACCCTGGCCGGTCTTCTGGCCGAGACGGCCGAGATCGCACAAGGCGTTGTCGATCCTGACCAAGGGATCATCCATGCCCTGCCCTGCCAATTGTCGGGCGCGCCATTCCAGATCAATGCCGACCACGTCATACATGCGGAACGGCCCCATGGCAAAGCCGAATTGCTGCAACGCGTCGTCCACCTGCTGCGGCATCGCTCCTTCAAGGAGCAGTTTGCGCGCTTCGGCCACGTAGCTGCGCAGCATCCGGTTGCCAATGAAACCGGGGCAGTTGCCCGCCACCACCGCCACCTTGCCAGCGCGCTGAGCAAGTAATAGCGCGGCGTCCAGCACTTCGCGGCCCGTGGCGTTGCCGCGGACGATTTCCAACAGCTTCATGATGTGCGCCGGGCTGAAAAAATGCAGCCCCAGCACCTGTTGTGCACGTTTGGTCACTGCGGCGATGGCGTCGATGTCCAGTGCCGAAGTGTTGCTGGCCAGGATCGCCTGCGGTTTGAGGTGCGAATCCAGCGTGCGGAAGATTTCCTGCTTCAGCTCCAGGCTTTCATACACCGCTTCGATGACCAGATCCGCCTCAGCGAGGTCAGCGTAATTTTGCACAGGACGTACCCGCGCCAGATGGGCGTCTGCCTCCTCCTGAGTGATGCGCTGTTTGCCAACCTGCTGTGCCCAGGTCTGTTTAATCATGGTCAAACCAGCATCCAGTGTTGGGGCGTTGCTTTCCAGCCATAGCACTGGGTATCCGGCGCTGGCCAGGCTGATGACAATGCCTCGGCCCATGGTGCCGGCGCCGATCACGGCGACCTGCTGAATATCGAAAGGGGTGCTCACACGCGGCGCTCCTGCATCGGTAGGAAATAACAGCCGCCACCGTAAGCAGGCTTCCAGTATTTTTGAAATTTCATTTTCATATGCCATATATTTGCGGCATGAATATTTCAAATTTTGATCTGAACCTGCTGCGTATCTTCGACATGCTGTTGCGTGAGCAGAATGTTTCGCGCGCAGCCGAGCGTCTGGCGCTGACTCAGCCCACCGTCAGCAATGCCCTGGCGCGTTTGCGCGACGCATTGGACGATCCGCTGCTGGTGCGCGTTGGCCGCCGCATGTGTCCGACGCCTAGAGCGTTGGCCCTGGAAGGACCGATTCGCGCGGCGTTGCAACAGATCGAACAAAGCCTGGCCACGGGCGATGCGTTCGACCCGGCACTCAGCCATCGACAGTTGCGGATCGCCCTCACCGACTATGTCGAACAGTTGTGCATGCCGTCATTGCTGGCCCGCTTGCAGACCCAGGCGCCACACTTGCGCATCGATGTCGTCCACTTGACGGCGAGCCTGCCGGCGGAGGCGCTGGACCGTAGCGAACTGGACATGGTGCTGGGCCGTTTTGATCACGTGCCGGCACGTTTTACCCGGTTGCGCTGGCGCAGCGAAACGTTACGAGTGGCGATGCGTCAGGGGCATCCGCAATCGGGCGCTGGCCTGGATCTGCGCAGCTTTCTGCAACTGCGCCACGTCTGGGTGAATGGTGGCCAGACGCGAGGCATGATTGATCAGTGGCTGGCCGAACAGAATCTGGTGCGGCAGATCGTCTATACCACGCCCAATTACTTGCAGGCCGCGCACCTCGTGGCCGCTACCGACCTGTGCACGGTATTGCCGACCCAACTGGCGCAACAGTTCGCCAGGCTACTGCCTTTGGACTTGCTGGAACTGCCATTCGCATTGCCGCTCTTCGAGCTTGATCTGGTCTACTTGACGCACCGCCAACACGATCCTGCATTAGCCTGGCTAGCTGAACAGATCCTGGCGATTGCACCGGACTGAGCCATCAAAAAACACGATGGCCACCATGCCGCTCTGGTATTGGCTGCGGCCAGGCCCTCTCCCTAAAGTGGATCGCCCAAACAATAACAAGGACTTCTCCATGCGTTTTCCACCGACGTTGCTTTCACTTGCCTTGTTGGCACCGCTAATGAGCTCTGCCGCCACACCGGCTAAAGATGCGACGGCGAGCACGCTGCAGAGCAATCAACAATGGTTGCAGCGTTTGCCCTTCGCCAACCGCGGCGATTTCGAAGCGGCGCAGCGCGGTCTGATCGAGCGGTATGAGGGGGTGGTCAGCAATGCGCTCGGCAAGACCGTCTGGGACCTGAATCAGTACGCGTTCCTCAACCAGACCAACGCACCCGGCACCGTCAACCCGAGTCTGTGGCGCATCGCGCAGCTCAATACCATTGCCGGTCTGTTCAAAGTCACTGACGGTATTTATCAGATTCGTGGCCTGGACCTGGCCAACATGACCATCGTCGAAGGCGACAATGGCTTGATCGTGCTCGACCCGCTGCTGTCGGTGGAAACGGCTAAAGCCGGCCTTGAGCTGTACTTCAAGAATCGCCCGCGCAAGCCCGTGACCACGGTCATCTACACGCACCCGCACGTTGACCATTTCGGCGGTGTGAGGGGGATCATCGACGAAGCGGATGTCACCGCGGGCAAGGTCCAGGTGATTGCACCGCAAGGTTTTTTCGAGCACGCCATCGGAGAGAATGTGTTGGCCGGGCCGGCAATGAAACGTCGCGCTCAATACATGTACGGCGCACCATTGCCGCGCAGCGAGCGCGGCCAGGTAGATGCCGGGCTGGGCAAGGGTATTCCGGCCAACGCAACCATCAGCTTGATCGCGCCCACCAAGGAAATCAGCCAGCCGCTGGAGCGCCTGACCCTTGAGGGTATCGAGGTCGAATTCCAACTCACCCCCGGCACCGAGGCGCCGGCGGAAATGAACATTTATTTCCCGCGATTCAAGGCGCTGTGCATGGCCGAAAATGCCACTCACGTGCAGCACAATGTGCTCACCTTGCGCGGCGCGCTGGTGCGCGACCCGAAGATCTGGGCGCATTACCTGGATCAGTCGCTGCTTCGCTACGGCAATCAGGCCGAGGTGGTTTTTGCCCAGCATCACTGGCCTACCTGGGGCGGTGCGCAGATCCGCGAATATCTGGCTGACCAGCGCGACATGTATGCATTCATCGACAGCCAGACCCTGCGACTGATCAATCAGGGACTGACGCCCATGGAGATTGCCGACACCTTGAGTTCGCTGCCGCCACGCTTGGCGAACAAGTGGTACAGCCGTGATTATTACGGCTCGTTGAGCCATAACGTGCGTGCGGTGTATCAGCGCTACATGGGTTTCTACGACGGCAACCCGGCGAACCTCAATCCTCTGCCGCCGCAGGCTGCGGGCAAGCGTTACGTAGCGGCGATGGGCGGTGCCGAGCAGCTCTTGAAGCAGGCGCGCAAAGCCTTCGACGAAGGCGATTATCGCTGGGTCGCGCAACTGACCAATCATTTGGTCTTCGCCGAGCCGGACAACGCCGATGCACACAACCTGCAGGCCGATGCGCTGGAACAGCTGGGCTATCAGAGCGAGAACGCGACTTGGCGCAATGCCTACCTCAGCGGCGCGCAGGAATTGCGCGACGGCGTTGCGGCTACAACAGGCAGCGGCGGAAATGCCGACGATATGGTGCGGGCGCTGCCCCCTGCAATGTTCTTCGATTACCTGAGCGTCCGGGTTGACGCGCTAAAAGCCGCCGACAATGACTTGACCATCAACTGGCGCTTCACCGATTTGAACGAGGATTACGCCCTGACCTTGCGCAACGGTGTCCTTACCCACCGCGACTTGACCCGGCATGACCAAGCCGACGTGAATATCAGCATGAACAAGTCGACGCTGGATCGCATCGCGCTGAAACAGACTGGCTTTTTGAAGGAGGCAACGGTGGGCGATATCACGATCACCGGTGAGCGCGTGAAATTTCTACGCTTCATGGGTGGACTTGAGGAAACGGACGGACGCTTCAATATCGTCACGCCCTGACCGTGGGCGGCGCTCAGGCGCCGCTTTGCAGCTCGATCATGGCGATCAACGCCAGCAAACAGACGCTCGCGCCCAACGCCAGAATCGCCACGGGCGCCGGCGATGCCTGCTCCATGCGCAGCATTGCCAATCCCTGGCGGTAGCGGTGCCCTTGCCTGGCGAGCAGCCCAAGGGCGGCGACAGCGCCTATCCCCAGCGACAGCCACGCACCCACTCGCCCCGCCAGAATCACCACTACCAGCAACGCGACTAAAGTCCGTCGCCACGCCAATTCAGTCCGCTCCGCCTGCAGCCCCGGATCACCCATGCCAGCGGGGCCACAGCGCACTGCCAATCAAAACCACCGCCGTAACGCAAGCCATCGTCAACAAAGGCGCGAGCGCTGGCAATGGCAGCGGCCGACGCTGGCGCAACGCACGCTCCACCCTCAGCCAGCGTACGCAGGCACCGGCGCTGATCAACTGACTCAACACCAAAAGGGTAATGGCTACCGCCATGCGCAAACCGGGCTCGAAGACCTGTGTGGCGAAGGCCTCAATCGCAATGGCGCCGCCCAGCAGCGCCAGTGACGTGCGAATCCAGGCAAGAAAGGTTCGTTCGTTGGCCAGCGTGAATCGCGGATCGGGCGCCTCACCGCCGCCGAGCAGGAGTTCAGTCCAGTTGCGACGCTTAGTATTCACCCTCATCAGCGCACACCAAAGCTGCGCAATGCGCCGGGCGAAAAGTACGAGAGACTGGTCGGCACGTTGAAGGCGTAGGGGTTGCGTTGCTCGTTTATCAGGCCGGAGACGTGATATCGGCCACTTTTAAGGTCATAGGTCACTTCCATCGCATTTACGGCCACCTCACCGCTGGCGTGGTAAAAACTGTGCGCTTCGGAGGTGCGCCATAACGCACCTCGCTGGTCATAGACATCGGCCTCGAGAATGGCCCAAGTGTCTTCGTCGATGTAGTAGTGACGTTTGCCGTAGATGTGCTGGGCTCCCGGCTTCAACGTCGCAACCACTTCCCACACACGATGCAGTTCATAGCGGGTGGGGATTGGGTTGACGTGACCAGGCTTGATCAATTCGCTGTAGCGCAATCGGGGCGAGGCCAGGCGATAGCTGTTATACGGCACGTGGAGCAATTTCTTGCCCACCAGTTGCCAGTCGTATCGATCCGGTGCGCCATTGAACATGTCACGACTGTCCGCCGTGCGCAGGCCAGCCGTCCCCGGCCCGGCGGTGTCATAAGCGATGCCCGGCGCGCGCCGCACTCGACGCTGGCTGGAGCTGTAGACCCACGACAATCGCGGTTCGGCGACCTGGTCTAATGTCTCGTGCACCACCATGGCATCCCCAGCGAGCCGCGATGGTGCGGTCATTCGGTGGGTAAAATAGTAGAGAACATTGTCGGCAGCAGCGCCCGGCAACCCGTCAGGTCGAGCGAATTCCTGACGCGCGCTCATCAACGTAAATCGGCCGTTGCCCTGCGGCGTGGCGCTGTCGGAGACAACGCTGTAACTGGCATTGCGGTTGCGGGTCAGGTGGTTCCAGATCACTTCCAGGCCATTTTTAGGCAGAGGAAAGGCAACCGCTCCGGCGAAATCTCGCAGACCGTTGCCTTGGTCGTCGAGCTGCGCGTGCGTGGCGTTGCGTGCGGCGGATGCGGCGAGGTGCGCGGGTATGGCGACGCTGCGATGGGTGGGGTAGACAGGCAGCTTCATCGTCTCTGGAAAACGCTTGAGCAAAGCGATCTGCCCGGCTGACAGCTGATCTTCGTACTGGCGGTAATTCTGTGCGGTTATCTCGTACAGCGGTCGTTCATTGGCGTAAGGATCGACCGGCGTGCCGTTGCTTTCCAGTCGCTGTTGCGCGGTTGTGAGTCCGCCTTGCCATGCAGGGATTCGCCCGTCGGGAGTGGCGTCGCGCTCGGCGCCGATCGGCGTCAGGTTCTGCGGTAATTCACTGGCGGCGAGCGCTCCTGTCGCCCACGGTATTGCCAGCAAGACACAGCATGACAACGGAATCAACGACGACTGAATAAAACCTCTGGTACGTGCTGGCATCACTCTTAACCTCTTATTGTGTTTATCAGAGAGTGAACATGTGCAGTGGTCCCGCCAGACGACATAGCGGCTGGCTGGATGGTGGGCAAAAACAATTTTTAGCGCCGGTCAGATAGCCTCTAGATGAGTATCAATGGATACTAAGTAGCCCTCTGGGCCTCGACAAATAGCGTCTTCAGATAGTTGCCATAGCACTTCGGCATAGCCAGAGATTTGCCCATGACTTTGAAACAGCTGCGTTACCTCGTCGCGATTGCAGAAGCTGGAAGCTTCTCCAATGCTGCACGCCGGGCGTTCATCGCTCAGCCTGCCCTGAGCCGTCAGATCGGTTTATTGGAAAGCGAGCTGGAAATGCAGTTACTCGCCCGTCAGCACGACGGCATCGAACTGACCGATGCCGGGCGACAGTTATACGAAGTGGCGCGCTCGGTGATTCAGAAGCTCGATTCGGTGAAAGACGAGCTCAAATCCAGTCGGGGCAATCCGATGGGCCATGTCGCGATTTCCATTCCGGCAACCGCTTCGTCGTTGCTGTTACCGACGATCATCACGCAGGCGCAGGCAAAGTTTCCGGGGATCAAGCTGACGATATGGGATGGTCTCAGCCGCGAAGGCGGCCAGGCGATCGAGCTGGGCAAAGTGGATTTTGGCGTTGTGCCGAACGCTGAGGAACTGGAACACGTCATCGCCGAACCGGTCTTCACCGAAGACCTGTATTGGGTAGGCACACCGGTGCATGAGTCTGATCACTCGTCCATCACGCTGGCTGAAGCGGCCGCGACCCGGCTGGTGATGCCGCCGCGCGCCCTGCATCTGCGGCGTCGGATCGAGCAGGCGGCGATGGAAACCGGGGTGACCCTCGATTCAAGCTACGAGCAGCAGTCTGCGCCTGGCATCAGCAGCCTGGTGCGCGCCGGGTTGGCGGCGACCATCAGCAACTGGCCGCCGCTGACGGAATTGCTGGAGCCGATATCGGCCCGGTTGATCGTCGAGCCGCGAATCACCCGCACGATTTCGCTGGCCTATTCGCAGCACAAGCCATTGTCGTTTGCGGCCACCTGCATGCGCGATCTGGTCCGCGGCGTCCTGGTCGAGGCCGTCGTCGACGACCGCTGGAAAGGCAGTTTGATCGAGCGTGTGCCCGAAGAAACCTTGAGCGCGGTCGATCACTAAGGGCGCCGCAACGGTGGGCCGTGCAGCGCCGCACGGTTCAGTTGACCCGAGGCAATGCGATACCTTTCACCTCGTTCAGGCGCTGGCGGGTTTTCTGCGGATCCATCCAGAACAAACCGATCACCCCGGCAATGATCAGCACTGCGCCACAGACCAGAAACCCTTCACCGTAACCTGCCGGATGCTCGGCCCCCGCACCCTGCACGAGGATGCCGGTGACCACCGGCGCCGACAAACCAGCGAGCGAGGCAATGCCGTTGCCGATCGCCAGAATGCCCGCACGTTGGCTACCGGGTGTGAACTCGGCGAGCATGGCCGGCCCTACCGAATACATTACCAGCGCCAAGCCCCCGCTGAACGTTAGGCTGACGATTCGCTCTATGCTCGACAATCCCGGCAGAAACAGCGCCGCGCTGAGCAGGCCACTGGCAATCAGGCAAAACGAAACGAATGCTCCACGCGACCAGCGCGTTGCAATCCCGCCGCGAAGCATGCGCTGTGACAGCCAAGCCATGAACAGACTCAGCGGAGTGGTTACCACCACGAACAGCACGAACACCCGGCCCGTCATGATGGGATCGATGCCCAGCCCGTTTTCCAGATAGCTCGGCACCCAGGTCAGGGTCAGTGCCAACGACCAATTGGCGGCGAAATGGCAAAGGTAATTGCTCAGCACCGTGCTGTCCGTGAGCAAGCGACGATACGGTACGCGTTCCTCGTCCTGCTTCAGCTGACCGGGACGGATGCGATCAAGCGTACCCTCACGACCCAGCAGCCACCACAACACACACCAGACTGCGCCGATGACCGCCAGAACAATGAAGTTCATTCGCCAGCCGTAATGCACGCTGATCCAGGGGATCATTGCGCCCGCAACCAACAACCCCAAGGCACTGCCGGTATGCAACAGCGCGACCGGAAGGTTGCGACGGTCATTGGGAAACCATTTGTACAAGGCGTGGGTAGCGACTGGCGAGGCCGGCCCTTCGCCGATTCCCAGCAGCACTCGGCAAGCGATGATGGCCCAGAGAGAAGTGACGAAGAGCATCGGCAGTTGCACGACCGCCCAGAATGCGCCCATGCCCAGCAGCAACGTGCGTGTGGGACGGCGGTTAGCCACGAAGCCGCCGATGACCGCGGAAATCGCAAAGAACCAGTGCAACGCGCCCCCTACCAGGCCAAACTCGGTCGGGGTCAGGCCGAGCTCTTTGGACATTGGCACCGCCACCAGGCCGATGACCACTTTGTCGAGGAAGTTCACCAGCATCAGCAGCGCCAGCAATACAGCAATCATCCAGGCGGTGCCCAGACGTGCGGGTGTGTCAGTGTGAGTCATGGTCGTCTCTCGTTATTGTTCTTGTCAGAGCGTCCGGCCCTGCACGACCGGACGTGCGGCACGCGCTGCTAGCTCGGCATCAGGACACCCTTGGCAATGGTGTTGCGCTGAATTTCGCTGGTTCCCGTCAAGATGCGCATCATTCGGGTCGCGCGGAAAATCCACTCCACCGGATGGCCGCGCAGCAACCCCGCGCCGCCGTGAATTTGCACCGCGCGGTCAGCAATACGGAAAGCGGTTTCGGAGACGAACAGCTTGCACATCGGCGCCTGGGTGCGAATATTGCCGCCGGCGTCGCTGACCGCTGCGGTGGCGTAAACCATGCTGCGTGCGGCATGCAGCTCGGTGGCCATATCGGCAATCATGTGGTTGATCGACTGGAACATCGCGATGGGCTGGCCGAACTGCTTGCGTGTGCGCGCGTAGTCAATCGACAGGTTCAATGCCAAGCCTGCCATGCCTAACAACGTCGGGCAATGCAGCAAACGGTTGAGCATGATCCGCCCCATCGCCAGTTTGAATCCCTGGCCCTCGTCGCCAATGCGGTTGGCCACAGGCACCCGAACGTCGTCGAGGAAGATATCGCCATGCGCGCCACCACCGGACATCACCGAATAGTCGCTCTCGATCCGCACGCCGGGCGCCTTCAGATCGACGAAGAAGGCCGAAATGCCTTGGGCTCCGCCGCCGGTGCCGGTAACCGCAAGCAGCACGGCAATATCCGCATAAGGCGCGCCAGAGATGAAACGCTTGCTCCCGCTCAGCACATAATCATCGCCGTCGCGTCGCGCACTGGTGGTGATCGCCGTGGCGTCGGAGCCCGCCTCGCTTTCTGTCAGCGCGAAGCACACGGCTTTCTCGGCACGGCACACCGGCTGCAAGAAAGTCTCGACTTGTTCCGGGCTCGCGACTTTGAAAAGATGCCCAATGCGCGGCGGCCCGGACAGTTCGCCGAGGATGTGCGGCGCCAGCATGGAACCGCTTAGTACTGTGGCTTCCTTTACCGCGCACAGGTCTGAAACGTTCAGCCCCGCGCCACCGATCGCCTCCGGCAGCATGACGTTGTAAAACCCCTGCTCGCAAGAGCGCTGCCACACTTGCTGAAGAACTTCGCGGGGGTGCGGCTCCGCCCAACTCAGGCCGGCGCTTTGTTCCAGCGGCCGGATCTCATCGCGGATAAAACCGCCGATGGCCTCGATGATTTGGCTTGCCTTTTCACTTGGCTGATACATGGTGATCTCCTCGTCAGATGCGGCGGTCGCTGTTTTGCCAGTAGGCATCGCGAATAAGACGGCGAACGACTTTGCCGTTGGGGTTCTTCGGTAGTTCGCTGACGAAGTCCACGGCGCGGGGCTTCTTGAACCCGGCCAGGGTGCGTGCGCAGTGATCGATGACCTCGGCCTCACTCAGTGCAGTGCCCGGCTTGAGCACAACGACGGCTCGCACCGCCTCGCCCCACTGCTCATCCGGTACACCAATGACCGCCGCCTCAAAAACCTCAGGCAAGGTGTAAAGCACCTGCTCGACTTCCGTGGGATAGATGTTGAAGCCGCCGGAGATGATCATTTCCTTTTTGCGATCGACGATGAACACGTAGCCCTGTTCATCGACTGTCGCCAAATCGCCGCTGAGGTAATACCCCTCGCGCATCACCTCGGCAGTGAGCTCCGGCGCGCGCCAATACCCCTGCATGATGTCCGGGCCCTTGACCACGATTTCGCCGATTTCGCCCGGCTTTACATCCTCGAAGTTTTCGTTGACCACTCGCAGGTCAGTCTCGAAGTAGCAGCGTCCGCAGGAAGCCAGGCGCCGATAGTCGCCCTCTTCGCAAAGATGGTCTTGCTCGGTGAGTACCGTGACCAGCGAGCAGGTTTCGCCGGCACCGTATCCCTGGGCAAGGATCGGCCCGAACACTTCGATGGCGCGTTTGACCAGCGAGGGCGCCATCGGCGCTGCGCCGTACATGACCAGACGCAGGCTGCTCAGGTCATAGCGATCGACGCCGGGGAAATTCACCAGTCGGTTGATCATCGCCGGCACCAGAAACAAGCGCGTGACACGCTCACGCTGAATGCTTTCGAGCAGCAGTTGATCGTCGTAGCGTTCCAAGAGCAGGTTGCACGCGCCCACCGCCAGCAAGGGCATCAATTGCATGCCGCTGGCATGGGTAATCGGCCCGACGTGGGCCATCACATCGTCCGGCGCGGCTCGCCGGGTGGGGCTGGCGATGCTCTTGCGGATCAGCGCCTTGCGATTGCCTACGCTGAGCATGGCGGCTTTCAGCACACCGGAACTGCCCGAGGTGTAGTGCAAGACCGCCAGTGCATCGTCCGGCAGGTCACAATTGACCGGCGCGTCATTGCCTTGATCTAGCAGTGCCGAATAGGCGATATCACCGCCCTTCTCGCCCAGTGTCACCACCAAGCGCAACCCCGGGACTTCAGCCCGACGTGCGATCAACGCCTCGGCAAACGTTGGTGTGGCGATCAGTCCGACGCTGCAAGAGTCGTTGATAATCTGAATGACTTCTTCGAGCGACAGCCGCGCATTGACCGGCACTTTCACCAGTCCGGCCTTGTAGAAGGAGATTTCCGCCTCCACCAGTTCCACCCGGTTTTCCGCAAGGATGGCGACGTGCTCGCCCGTGCTGATGCCTTGGCCCAGTAACGCTGAAGCAAGCTGGTTTGTCCGCTGCTCCAGCTGTGCAAAGTTCAGCCTGGTGTGACGATCGATGACGGCCATCCGCTCTGGCCAGTATCTGGCACTTCGACTGATTATTTTTCCGAGGTTCACGTTGTTGTTCTCGTCGACAGTTAAGACGGGGACGATGCTAAACAGCGTGGGCTTGAGGGGCGTAATACAAGTTGTTGATGCCGGCCATAGCGGTTTTAGCTAGCTGAAAAGCTCCATTGCGTGCGCTGCGCCGCGACGGTTTTTGCAGCGTCACGCCCATGCCAAAGTGTTATGGAAACGATTCAAAGACGCTATTTGTGAGCCCCGCCGGGGCCTCCCTATTATCGATACCGACCTACAAAAGCCAGACCGCCGCCGGCCAAGTGCTGAGGTGCTCTTCCTTTTGTCGGTGCGACATCCCCTCACTCTCGAATAAACACAATAAGAGGTTAAGAGTGAACACACATGTATGCGACCGGCTACGGTCATCGCTGGTTTTACTGTCGTGCAGTCTGCTCGCCGCCCCGGTGGGCGCAGTCGAATTTGCATTCGGCGACATTGATGGGCAGCTCGATTCGGCACTGGCACTCGGTGTCGGGGTGAGCACTGCCAATCCGGCCAAGCTGCAACTGGGGGCCGCGAACGGCAATGACGGCCGCCGCAATTATCGATCCGGGGACGTGTTCTCGACGATTTTCAAAGGCACCCATGACCTGGAGCTCAAGCGCGACAACATCGGTATGTTCCTGCGTGGTACCTACTGGTACGACACCGCGCAACGTGATCACAGCCAACGCTTCAAGGACATCGACGACAACGATCGCCAGGCGTCGGCAAAAACCGCAGGCTTCCAGCTGCTCGATGCCTTCGTCTATTACTTCTACGACATCAACGGCGAGCCTGGCTCGGCGCGTGTCGGCAAGCAAGTGGTGAACTGGGGGGAAAGCATTTTCATCCAGGGCGGTTTGAACGTTGTAAATCCTTTCAACCAAGCGGCACTGCGCCGGCCGGGTTCGGAGGTGAAGGACGCACTGGTGCCGGTGAACTTGCTCTATATGACGCAGAACATCAATGAAGCAGTGTCCTTTGACGCCTTCTACCAGTTGGACTGGGAGCAGACCCAGTTGGACAACTGCGGCACCTTTTTTTCGGGAAACGACTTCACACCTGAGGGCTGCACCGGCCTCGATGTCGGCGGACGCCTGGTCAACGCCGCCGCTGCCAATCGAGGGTTGGGCCCGTTCGTCGTGGTCATGGGTGAGGAAGGCGTGCGCATCCCCCGCAGCGGTGATCAGGACGCACGCAACAGCGGCCAATGGGGCCTGTCGTTACGTTGGTACGTCACACAATTGGATGCTGAATTCGGGGTCTATGCCGCCAATTACCACAGCCGTTCGCCGTATCTGGGAACCGTCAGCAGTCGGTATTACAGCAACACCGGTTTTGCTCCGCAATTGTGCAGCAATCTTGGTGTGCCGTCGGCAGGTTGCGGTGCTTTTCTGGCCTCCAGCGCCGGCCAGACACTCGCCGGCGCACTGCGCATGGGAACCTCTCAGTACCTTTCCCAATACCCCGAAGACATCCGTTTATATGGCATGACGTTCTCGACCACCCTACGCAGCGGTACGGCGGTGCAGGGCGAACTCAGCTACCGCCCGAATATGCCCGTGCAACTCAATGGCACGGATGTGCTGCAGTCGCTGCTCAATGCCCACGGGCGCAGTCCACTGTCCGAACCCGACCTGAGGCCGACCACCGACTCAACTTTTTTCAACGGCTATCGGCGCAAGGAGGTCACCCAGGCGCAGGTCTCTGCAATACATTCTTTCGGCCAGGTCTTGGGGGCGAATCAGTTGCTACTGGTCGGTGAAGCCGGCGCCACTTACGTCGGTGGCTTGGAGGGCAAAAACGGGCCTCGCTATGGTCGATCTGGCGCTTATGGCAACGGCGAGCTGGCTGACAACAGCATCTGTCGAGCCATTTCAGGCAGCCCGCAATACTGCACCGACGAAGGCTTCGTCACACCGTTCTCCTGGGGTTACCGGATGCGCGCGACCTTGAGCTACTCGGGGGTGATGCCAGGGCTGGACCTGCGTCCCAACCTGTCCTGGGCGCATGACGTCAAAGGTTATTCGCCGGGCGATGGCTCGGCGTTCAATGAAGATTCGCGCTCCGTCAGCCTGGGTCTGGACGCGACGTTCATGAGCAAGTATTCGCTGAGCCTGTCTTACACCGATTACATCGATGGCACTTACGGCACGCGCGGTGACCGCGACTTTGCCTCCATCGCTATTGGTGCCACCTTCTAACGTAAAAGGAAAACAAACATGCGCAAGTGCCTTGCCCGTTTCGCCTCTGACAAACCCAAAGCCCCATTTGTATTGGGTGCCGCGTTGCTGCTTTCCAGCGCCATCTGCCCGGCCTTCGCCGCGAGTGGCTCAGCCGATACTGGCGTCATGCGTGGTTTTCCACCCGCACCGGAGTTTCGTGTGAACAAAACCAACGCCTTTCAACCGCCTTTCCTGCGCTGGTCAATCCGGCACGCCCGGGAAGTGTCCGCAATGTAGTGGTCAACTAATCCCGGACACGACGTTAAGTTTTTCTTCGGCGCGAGCTGGCGCCAGCCCGCCGTTGAATTGATGGGGTCGAACCCAGTTGTACCGATGCATCAAGAAGTGGCTGATATCGCGCTGGGCTTCTTGAGCCGTTCTGTAGCCCGTGGTCGGTATCCTTTCCGTTTTCAAGGTGCGGAACACGCGCTACATTGGCGCGTTGTCCCAGCAATTCCCCGGCGACTCATGCTCTGGCGCATGCGATAACGCCACAATCGCTGACGAAATAATCGACTTGCATACTGGGCCCTTGATCCGAATGGAATAGCAGGCCAGAAGGTCTGCCACGTTGCTCATAGGCCATATCCAACGCCTTGATCACCAGATCGGCGTCCGGCTTTTCCGATAACCCCCAGCCCACCACCCGGCGCGTGCAAAGATCCAGCACGACAGCCAGGTAATGCCATTTCCTCTGGGCCCAAATGTAGGTGATGTCGCCGCACCACACTTGGTTGGGGGCCGGGACATCGAACTCCCGATTCAAGATGTTCGGGATATCGAGTCGCTCTACCGTCGCTCGTTTGTAGGCATGTGATCCGGGTTGTTTACTGACTAAATCAAGCTCGCGCATCAAGCTGCGCACTTTGAACCGACCAAGCTGCTCACCGTCTTCAAGCATCAGCGACAAGATGCTGCGGCTGCCGGCAGCGCTACGACTTTGCGTGAACAACTCGCTCACCCGGCTGCGCAACCGAAGCCGTTCAACATCGGGCGTGCGGCGCCTAAGGCGCTGGGCGTAGTAGCACGAGCGGGTGACTTCAACACCTTGCACAGCCAATCAACCGGCTCATGGACGCTCAGCTGATTGATCAGCGCGTACGCTCGTGATCTTCCGACATGAAGAGCGCGGTAGCCTTTTTTAATATGAATTTTTCCCGTTCAAGACGGGCAATCCGGGCTTCCAGCTCCTGAATTTTCTGTTGTTCCGGGGTCAATGCTTTGCTCTGCGGCGTAACACCTTGGCGCTCCTGCTGAACCTGATCAACCCAGCGGCGCAGGGCCGACTCGCCGACGCCGAGTGAACGGCTGGCTTCGATGTAGCTGTAGTTTTGCTTGAGCACGAGGTCGGCAGCCTCGCGTTTGAATTCAGCAGAAAAGGAACGGCGTTGTTTGGTCATCTGACACCTCGATCTGGCGAGCATTCTCGCCTAAATGGGTGTCCGGTTTCATTAGACCACTACACCCTCCAAATTCCAGTTTTCTGCCTAGACTTGTTCTTGTCCGCCGTACACATGCTTTTCAGAGCATGGAACTGTACGAAAAACGAAAACAAGAGGAATCCCCCCAATGTTCAAACCTATGTGGAAAGCAGTTGCGTGCGCCCTTGCCCTAGGCACCATAAGCATGGCCATGGCTGCAGATCCGGTAATTATAAAATTCTCCCACGTCGTTGCAGAGCAGACACCCAAGGGCCAGGGCGCCCTGTTATTCAAGAAACTGGTGGAAGAACGCTTGCCCGGCAAGGTCAAGGTCGAGGTTTACCCGAACTCCTCGTTGTTTGGCGATGGCAAAGAGATGGAGGCCTTATTGCTCGGCGACGTACAGATGATTGCACCGTCGCTGGCCAAGTTCGAGCACTACACCAAGACCGTTCAACTGTTTGACCTGCCTTTCCTCTTTGATGACATCACGGCGGTTGACCGCTTCCAACTGAGCCCGCAGGGCCAGGGACTGCTCAAGTCCATGGAAGACAAAAACATCACTGGACTGGCCTATTGGCACAACGGGATGAAACAACTGTCCGCGAACAAAGCGCTACGAGTGCCGGGTGATGCCCGTGGCCTGAAGTTTCGGGTACAGGCCTCTGCCGTGCTTGAAGAGCAGTTCAAAGTCATACGCGCCAATCCGCGCAAGATGAGCTTCGCCGAGGTTTATCAGGGCTTGCAAACCGGTGTCGTCAATGGCGCGGAGAATCCTTACTCGAACATCTACAGCCAGAAAATGCATGAGGTACAGAAGTACATCACCGAATCCAACCACGGTGTTCTGGACTACATGCTGATCACCAACACCAAGTTCTGGAACGGTTTGTCGCCGGAGCTTCGCAGCGAGCTGGACAAGATCCTCGTCGAAGTCACCGCTCATGTGAACAAAGAGGCCGACAAACTGAACCAGGATGCCAAGCAGAGCATCATCGCGGCCAAAACCACCGAGATCATTACCCTGACTCCTGAGCAACGCGAACAATGGCGTGTCGCGATGAAGCCGGTGTGGAAAAAATTCGAAGGCGATATCGGCGCCGAGCTGATCACTGCCGCTGAAGCTGCCAACCAGGCCCAATGAGCGGTCGTCGGCAAGTGTTGCCGCCTTGGCAACACCTGCCTGTCGTCCGCTACAGGAGATGACATCCATGAATGCTCTTCGGCGCATCTGGGAACACTTTGAGGAAGGTTTCATCGTCTTCCTTTTGGCCGCAATGACGTTGGTAACATTCGTCTACGTTGTCCTCAACAACCTCTACACCCTGTTCTACCGCCTCGCTGAGAGCTGGGAAGGCGCCAGCGAATCGCTGTTCGCCATCGGCGACGGCGTCATGGGTCTGGCACAGGCAATGACTTGGAGCACCTCACTGACCAAGGCCTTGTTTGGCTGGCTGATTTTTTTTGGGTTGTCGTACGGCGTCCGCACTGCAGGCCATATCGGCGTCGACGCCCTGGTCAAGCTGGCCAGCAAACCGGTGCAACGGTTCATTGGCATCATCGCGTGCCTTTTCTGCCTGTCTTATGCCGGACTGCTCAGCATTGCCAGTTTCGGGTGGATCCAGACCCTGATGATTGCGCGCATAGGTGCCGAAGACTTGGGTCAGTACGGGATCATGCAATGGCACATCGGGTTGATCGTCCCCGTAGGGTTCGCCTTGGTCTTCATCCGTTTCGCTGAAATTCTCGTGCGCATCCTGCAAAACAGGCAGACCGGCCTGGGCTTGGCCGATGAAGCCGCAGATGCGATGAAATTGACTGAACACGAGGATGACAAGTCATGACCATTGCCTTCCTGTTTGCATCACTGTTCGTGCTGATGTTGATCGGCGTTCCCATTGCTATCTCCCTGGGTTTGTCGGGCTCACTGACCATCGTTTTATTCAGCCCGGACTCCGTGCGCTCACTGGCGATCAAACTGTTCGAGACGTCGGAGCACTACACGCTGCTGGCCATCCCGTTCTTTCTGCTCGCGGGGGCCTTCATGACCACCGGTGGCGTCGCTCGGCGGCTGATTGACTTTGCCAATGCCTGTGTCGGCCATATCCGTGGCGGTCTGGCTATCGCTGCCGTGTTGGCGTGCATGCTGTTCGCTGCCCTTTCCGGATCGAGCCCAGCCACTGTAGCGGCGGTGGGTTCAATTGCCATTGCCGGCATGGTCCGCTCCGGTTATCCGCAGGCCTTCGGTGCGGGGATCGTCTGTAACGCCGGGACCTTGGGTATCCTGATTCCACCCTCGATTGTCATGGTGGTCTACGCAGCCGCGACCGAAACGTCTGTCGGCAAACTGTTTATGGCGGGCGTGTTACCAGGCCTGCTGCTGGGGCTGGCGTTGATGGTCGCGATCTACATCGTCGCCGTGAAGAAAAAGCTGCACGCCATGCCGCGCGCGACGTTCCGTGAATGGCTTAGCACGGCACGCAAGGCGATCTGGGGTCTACTGCTGATGTTAATCATCTTGGGAGGTATCTACTCCGGGATGTTTACCCCGACCGAAGCGGCGGCGGTGGCGGCCGTGTACTCGGCCTTCATCGCCTTGTTCGTCTACAAAGACTTAACGTTCCGCGAAACGCCAAAGGTCCTGCTGGACTCGGCCAAGCTGAGCATCATGCTGATGTTCATTATTGCCAACGCCATGCTCTTCGCGCACGTTTTGACCACTGAGCAGCTACCGCAACAGATCACCGCGTGGGTGATCGAAGCAGGGTTGACACCGGTGATGTTCCTGCTGGTGGTGAACATTGTGCTGTTGATTGCAGGGGCCTTTATGGAACCCTCGGCCATCATCCTGATCCTGGCACCGATCCTCTTCCCCATCGCCATGAAGCTGGGTATCGATCCAATTCACCTGGGCATCATTATGGTGGTGAATCTGGAGATCGGCTTGATCACGCCGCCCGTGGGTCTGAACCTGTTCGTGACCTCTGCTGTGACGGGGATGACGCTGCCGGCAACCATCAGAGCCGCCATGCCATGGCTAATGATTCTGCTCCTGTTCCTGATTCTGATTACCTACGTGCCTTGGATTTCCCTGTTTTTGCCAAACTGGCTGGGCATGAGTTGAAGCCCGCCTGTCCGGGTAATGGACGTTCATACCCGGACAGGGCTTTCGCGCTTGCTTGTGGCTACTTATTGTTGTCCCGAGTCCGTCCAGCAACTCCATAACTCCACTGAGGACGGATGGCTGACGGGTTGCCCTAGCCACTCGCTCATCTCGTGACATTGCTGTTGGAAGCATAACTGGTAGTCACCTGCTTGCGGGGTGCGTCCCAGACTCAGAGGCTGCAAGGGCGGCAGGTGACGTTGATAGTGCCAACTGCCTTTTTCCAACCTGGCCTCCGGGGGAATCTCCGTACCCGCACCATTCCCTTTGACCCTGGCCTCGGTGAGCACAAGTCCCTGTTCCGAGACACGGTAGTCTTCCTCCCACCGGATTTTTCGATTGTGTGATTCCAAGCCAGTGTAAAGCTTGAGATTGGGAGTTGGGCCCAGGCGACGCCCGCCAGCCCCAGGCACAAGCCGATCATGGCAGTCATCCACAAATTGTCGCCTTGCATCATGAGCGCAGGGTTTTAGACCGCCATGAACGGAATGACAAAGCCGGCCAGAGCAATACGAACCGCCCACCGACTGATCTTGAATCCTGTTTCCTTGGCGATGGGTGCTGCGGCAAAGCATGCCAAGGCAACCGGTGGAGTAAGGTCTGCAAGAATTCCGAAATAGAAAACGAACATGTGCGACACGATCAGCGGTACACCCAACTCCAACAGCGCGGGTGCTGCAATCGAACTGGTGATGATGTAGTTGGGAATCGTCGGGATCCCCATACCCAACACCAGGCAGGTAACCATCGTCAATATCAGTGACAACAACAAGTTATCCCTGCCTATGGCCAGTATGTAACCGGCAAAGGTCGAGGCTATGCCCGTCAAGGACACTACGCCGATGATGATACCCACCAGCGCACAAGCAATCCCGACCGGCACAGCATGACGAGCACCTTCGACCAGGGCATGCAGGCAAATACTCAGGGTTTCTGGGCCTCCCTGAATGAACCAGCAGATGACCACCAACGTGGCGATCACCGCAAAGATCACGCCGATACCCAACTGGAAAAAGCCGACACAGAAGACACCCAGAGCGATCCAGAACGCGCACCGCAACGCGAAACTGGCCCCCCGAAGAATGATTACCGAACCGAGAATAACGATGGCTGTTACGCCGACAACCTGCAACTTGTCAGCCGCCGCATCAACCCGGACGGCATCCCTGTCGGAGTGGGAATCGCTCACACCAAGACCTTGGCCAAACTGGCCAACCACACAGCCAAACGCCTCCAAGCTCAAACTGGCGGCGTCGTTAACATCTGCGATCCACACAAACGAGACTGGGTGTTGCGAAACACCGATGTCGCGGAGGTATGGGGAGTCGGCCGGCGAATGAAATCGCATTTGGACAGCATGGGTATCAAAACAGCTATGGATCTTGCCAGAGCAGATGCCTGGACGTTACGTAAAAACTTCAGCGTAATTATTGAGAAAACAGCACGAGAGCTGGCAGGCTCCCCCTGCCTTGAACTTGATGAGCCGAACCCTCCTAAACAAGAGATTTGCTGCAGCCGAATGTTTGGACAGCGCCTGCAGGAACTACATCCAATCAGAGAAGCGGTCGCCACCTACGCGCAGCGGGCGGCAGAAAAGCTCAGAGCTCAGCATTCACTCTGCAAGAAAATCAGAGTCAGCATTCGTACCGGCATGTTTAATCCGGAGGAAGCCAAATTCGCCAACGGCGTAGTGGTTGATCTACCTTACCCGACTGATGACGTGAGACTGCTGACCAAGGTGGCCGTCGACGCGCTGGAGCACTTGTTGAGACCAGGCTTCAAATACAGCAAGGCGGAGGTTCTGTTGCTGAATCTTTGCCAGCACGGCGAATACACCGACGACTTGTTTGCCACCTCACAACCTGGCAAAGCGACAAAGACCATGGCCATGCTTGATCAGATCAATCAGCGATGGGGTCAGGGCACGTTGCGAGTAGCGAGTGTTCCAGCCAATCCAGCCTGGGCAATGCGCCGCGAAATGATGAGTCAAAGCTATACGACGAGACTTGATCAACTGTGGAAGATTTCTTGTTGCTAGCGACTGCAGCACTCATGACCATCCGTGCAGCACTCCATACGCCTTTGTTTTGTTCAATCCAATGAAGAAGGATGTCTACTCTGTCTTGTTGAGCAAGTTGCCAACGCCGAGATAGTGCGACGCGACGGATTCCAGACAGTCAGGCACGACGATCCCCATAGCTGAGGCCTATCTCGACCTGGAGATGTAAGCGCACGAGTTGGTGGTAGTCCCAGGTGTGCGTTCCGGCGATGCCCCCAGGAGGCCTCCCGCTACGGGAGGCTTTTGCTGGCTTGGTCGTGAAGTTGATGGTGAGTCATCGGTGGGTCCTTTAATTCGGCCTGGGACCGATCGCCCGGAACGAAACTCTCCCCATTTCGATCTGTCTGTCGCCGTTACATCTGCCCAACGTTGCGCGCAGCGACAGCAACGGTGGTCGGTGAATCGGAAAGAGGAACGAAGCGTCGAGTGGCTCCATCCAGCGCATCGATGCAACCCGCCTCGATGTCATAGACCCAGCCATGCAAATTCAAGCGTCCTTGCTCAAGCGCAAGCGCCACCGATGGATGAGTCCGCAGGTTCGCCAGTTGGGCGATCACGTTTTCACGAACAAGGCCATCGAGCTTGTCGCGGGGTGTGTCGAACTCATGCGCCGCATTGATCGCTTTCGCGGCGTCCGAATGACGAAGCCAGTTGGCAACTGCCGGAAGATGATCCAGACACGTGCAGCGTGAAATCGCGCCCATCGCTCCACAATCCGAGTGGCCGCAGATCACGATGTCCCGTACGCCGAGCACTGCAACCGCATATTCGACGGTGGCCGAAACACCACCGGGTTCAGGACCATACGACGGCACGATGTTGCCGGCGTTGCGGATCACGAACAACTCGCCCGGTTCGCGCTGTGTAAGGAGTTCAGGCACTACACGACTGTCCGAGCAGGTGACGAACAACGCCTTTGGGTTTTGCTCTGTCGCGAGTTGCTTGAAAAGCTCCACGCGTTGTGGATACACCTCTCGCTGAAAACGCAGAAAGCCATCAATAATGTCACGCATAAAGTCCTCCAAAGCCTGATTCCGGATGCCGAGACGAATACTCGACATGCCTTCGCACTTCACTGGGTCGTCATTATCGCAGACGTCGCATGCATTAGCTGCCCCCACGACTAGCGTGAAGCTCAAACACATCCTCTATCGGCACCTGCAAATCATCGGCACGGTCATGAAACCCCGCACGCAGCCGGAAAAGCACGCCATGATGCAGCACTCGTCCGGAAGATTCGCCGTAACACACCCGAAGCGTTCAAGGATGAACATTCGTTCATCGAAAACATGATTGGGAGCGTCTAGTCTGCGGGTTACGACATAGTGACTACAGGAGTAACCCACCATGTTCTCGCACGAAAGCATCCCGCTGATCATCCTCTTCACCATCCTGCTGCTTGGCGTACTGACTGCCGTCCTCCATCCCGTGCATGCGTTCTATAGTTGGCTCCAGAGGCGCAGGGAAAGATCCGCTGCCGAGGCTGCGAGCGAGGCGGATTCGCACTGATGTGCATGACTGGCCCGGAGGAATTCGGGCCTTTTTTTGCCTGCTGGCGACAGCACCGGAAACCGCAGTGAACACTATTCGCGCCCTCTCCCCGCTACCCAAGCAAGCCTTCAGCTTGTGATGTCAGTTCTGCGCATTTACACGAAAAAATTGCCGCTTGATTGTCAGGTGGCTTTTTTCCGCCTATCGTGAACAATACCTATACAGAGATACTATCTTCGTACAATAATTTTGGTTACTGATCCGCCATCCCGCGCAAGTCTGCCGCGACAAAGCGAAATTAGACGGCCACAACCCTGTACGCCCGCCTCATGGCGTACAAGAAAGCGTTTCCAGCGCTGTCCCTCGCCCCCCCTCTGCCTCAGGGAGTAAAGCAATGACTCGATTAGTGCTGTTACTGACACTGATACTCAGCATCGCAAGCTGCACCAGCGTGGATGTCAGCCGTTATGCCGATCAACAACCAGCCCTCGATCTGCATCGGTTTTTCAGCCAGCCCGTCAAGGCCTGGGGAATGTTTCAGAAGCGCGGCGGCGAAGTGACCAAGCGTTTCGAAGTCAACATTGTCAGCCGTCGCGAAGGCAACAACCTGATTCTCGACGAGCGCTTTCTGTACAGCGATGGCACCCGCCAACACCGCGTATGGACACTGACGCCCGAGGGCCAGGGACGCTGGAGCGGCCGCGCCGGCGATGTGGTCGGCGTTGCCCAAGGCCAGGTGGCTGGCAATGCATTTCACTGGCGTTATCGGCTGAACGTGCCGGTCGACGACTCGACCTATGAAATGAGCATGGACGACTGGATGTACTTGATGGATGAGGACACGTTGATCAACCGCACCCGCATGTCCAAGTTCGGGGTCGAAGTCGGCCAGGTGACCTTGTTCTTCCGCCGCCAGGGCGCCGGAGCCAATCCGTGAACCGGGCGAACCGGAGCTTGATTGAATGAACATCACCCGCCGCTTGTGCCTGGTCCTGGGCGACCAGTTGTCCTTCGACCTGGCTTCTTTACAGGCACTCGACATTGAGCGCGATACGGTGCTGCTGGTCGAGGTCATGGAAGAAGCCAGCCATGTGCCCCACCACCCTCAAAAGATTGCTCTGATCTTCAGCGCCATGCGCCATTTCGCTCAGGCATTGCGAGACCAAGGCATACGTGTTGAATACGTCACCCTGGATGACCCGGAAAACAGCGGCTCGGTGCCGGGAGAGCTGCATCGCTGGCAAGCGCTGTTGCAGGCCGAGCAAGTGCACATCACCGAGTGTGGCGACTGGCGGCTGGAGCATTCGATCAAGGAATGCGGTTTGCCCATCCACTGGCACGCCGATGCGCGTTTTCTGTGCAGTCGCGAAGAATTTGCCGCATGGGCCGAGGGCAAGAAACAGCTGCGCATGGAGTTTTTCTACCGTGAGATGCGTCGCAAGAGCCGCTTGCTGCTCAATGGCGACGGTTCACCAGTGGGTGGCGCGTGGAATTTCGATGCCGAGAACCGCAAGGCGTTGCCCAAAGGCGTGAAAGCCCCCTACCCGGCACGCTTCAATAACGACGCCATCACCCGCGATGTGCTGGCACTGGTCAAGGCGCACTTCAGCCAGCACTACGGCGCGCTCGATGACTTCAACTATCCCGTCACCCATGCCGATGCACAGGCACTGTGGGCGTACTTTCTTGATTATGGCCTGGCGGGGTTTGGCGATTACCAGGACGCCATGGCCAGTGACGAGCCGTTCCTGTTTCATGCGCGCATCAGTGCGGCGCTCAACATCGGCCTGCTGGATCTGCGGCAGCTGTGCAGTGATGTGGAATCCGCGTACTGGGCCGGCAGCGTTGCGCTCAATGCCGCCGAAGGCTTCATTCGGCAACTGATTGGCTGGCGGGAATATGTGCGGGGCGTGTACTGGCTGAGAATGCCGGATTACGCGCTGGGCAATTCGTTCGGCAACAGCCGGCCACTGCCTGAGTTCTACTGGACGGGTGACACCCAGATGAACTGCATGCGCCAAGCCATCGGGCAAAGCTTGCAGCACGCCTACGCCCATCACATTCAGCGGCTGATGGTCACCGGCAACTTCGCCCTGCTCGCCGGCATCGCGCCGAGCCAGATCTGCGAGTGGTATCTGGCGATCTACATGGACGCCTTTGACTGGGTCGAGCTGCCCAATACGCTGGGCATGGTGATGCACGCCGACGGCGGTTATCTCGGTTCCAAACCCTATTGCGCCAGCGGCCAGTACATCAATCGCATGTCGGATTACTGCCACGGTTGCGTGTACAAGGTCAGCGAAAGCACGGCCGACAATGCCTGTCCGTTCAACGCGCTGTATTGGCATTTTTTGATGCGCCACGGTGAGCGGCTGCGCGGCAATCAGCGCATGGCCATGATGTACAAGAACCTTGACCGCATGCCGGAAGCAAAGCAACAGGCACTCTGGCAACGTGGCCAGGCACTGTTGGCGCGCCTGGATAACGGCGAATCGATTTAAAAAAGGGTTCGCCCGAAGCGACCTTGTTTCATCAGTGAAACTTAACGACGACGCAACCTGTCAACGGATGAGCAACCACAGCGCCACACCGCTTCGCGCTGATGATGGCACCTGACGGGCATACCCGCCCCATGAAAAACCTGACCAAGAAGGTGAGATGGACACCCTCAAACACCTTAGTCGTGAAGCGCTCGAGTCCGAGGTCAAGCGATTACGCGCCGCGCTGTCTGGCAATGAGGCCGACACGGAGCAACGTGTGGCGGCTGCGCTGCACGCCAGTCGCACCGCCCTCGCCCGCAGTGAGGAACGCTATCGACTGGCCGTCATGGCCACCAGCGATGCGGTGTGGGACTGGGACCTGCAAACCAACCAGATCATCTGGAACCAGGCGTTGCAACAGGCGTACGGTTTCCCGCTGGAGAACGTTGATCCCAGTGGTGACTGGCGGTTCGCCCGGATCCATCCGCAGGATCAGGCGCGGGTGCAGGCATCGATCCGCGCCGCCATCGATGGCGACGGCACGACATGGAGCGCGGAGTATCGGTTCTGCTGTCAGGACGGCTCCTACGCCGAGGTGCTCGATCGCGGCCACCTGATCCGCAATCCCGCCGGCCAGGCCGAACGCATGATTGGCGCGATGCTTGACCTGACCCGCTCGCGCAGTGCCGAAACGGCGCTGCGCCAGAGTGAGGAACGCTTCAGTACTATCCTGGAAACCATCGAGTCAGCGTTCGCTATCGTCAAAGTCAAATTCGACGCCAGCGACGAGCCTGTCGACTACTACTTCGTCGAGGCCAACCCGGCGTTCGAGCGCCAGTGCGGGGTCAACCTGCGCGGTAAATGGGTCACCGAGTTCGCGCCCAATCTGGAGCGCTTCTGGTTCGAAACCTACGGCCACGTGGCCAAGACCGGCGAGCCGGCGAACTTCGAGAATTACGCCAATACGTTTGAGCGCTGGTTCGATGTGCGTGCGGTGCGGGTCGGTGACCCGGCCGACCGGCAGATCGCGATCCTGTTCAACGACGTCACCGAGCGGCGCGCGGCAGAGGACCGCTTGCGAGCCAGTGAGGCGATCGCCCGGGAAAACGTCGAGCGCGTGCAACTGGCGCTCGCGGCCGGCGCCATTATCGGCACCTGGCACTGGGACCTGCTCACCGACCGTTTTGCCATCGACGAAGGCTTCGCCCAGGTGTTCAATCTCGACCCGGCACTGGGGCGTGAAGGCTTAAGCCTCGAACAAGTCATCACCAGCGTGCACCCCGACGACCGCGATAGCCTGACCACGGCCATCGACGAAGCCATTGGCCGCGGTGGCGCCTATTCCCATCAGTACCGCGTGCGCCGCGCGGATGGCAGATACCAGTGGATCGAAGCTAACGGGCGCGTTGAGTGTGCAGATGACGGAGTTCCCCTGCGCTTTCCCGGCGTGCTGATCGACGTCGAGGAGCGGCGCACCGTCGAGGCGGAGCGCGACCGGGCTATTGCCGCGTTGCGTTCGCTCAACGACACCCTTGAACAACGAGTGTCATCGCGCACCGCCGAGTTAATGCAGGCAGAGGAAAAACTGCGTCAATCGCAGAAGATGGAAGCGGTCGGCCAACTGACGGGAGGCCTCGCTCACGATTTCAACAACTTGTTGGCCGGCATTTCCGGCGCGCTGGAATTGATGGGTGCGCGGATCAACCAGGGCCGTTTGAACGAAGTCGACAAGTACATGGTGACCGCACAGGGCGCGGTCAAGCGCGCCGCCGCCCTCACCCACCGCCTGCTGGCCTTCTCCAGACGCCAGACCCTCGATCCACGACCAACCGACGTCAACACACTGATGACGGGCATGACCGAACTGATCCAGCGATCGGTGGGCCCGAGCATTCTACTGGAAACCATTGGCTCGCCGGTGCTCTGGCCAACACTGGTCGATGCCAGTCAACTGGAAAACGCGCTGCTCAACCTGTGCATCAACGCCCGCGATGCGATGCCCGATGGCGGACGCATCACCATCGAGACGGCCAATCGCATCATCGACACCGAGATCGCCGGCGCGCTGGACATGCCCGAGGGCGAGTATGTGTGCCTGTGCGTGACCGATACCGGCACCGGGATGTCGGCCGATGTCATCGCCAAGGCCTTCGACCCGTTCTTCACCACCAAGCCGCTGGGCCAGGGCACCGGGCTGGGCTTGTCGATGATCTACGGGTTCGCCAAACAGTCCGGTGGCCAGGTGCGCGTGCATTCTCAGGTCGATCGGGGCACCACAATGTGCATTTATCTGCCTCGTCACAGTGGTAATCCCTTGCAGGGCCACGATGACAAGCACATCGCACCGGCGATGGTGCCCAAGGCCAGCGAAACCATTCTGGTGGTGGACGACGAACCGACGGTGCGCGCGCTGGTGGCCGACGTGCTTGGCGATCTCGGCTACAACTTGCTCGAGGCGGGCGACAGTGTTGCCGGGTTGAAGGTGTTGCAATCGAACGTGCACATCGACCTGCTGATCACAGACGTCGGTCTGCCGGGTGGCATGAACGGTCGGCAACTGGCCGATGCCGGCCGGGAGATCCGCCCGAACCTGACGACCCTCTTCATTACCGGTTACGCGGAAAACGCAGTGATCGGCGCCGGCCAACTGGGTCCCGGCATGCAGGTGCTGACCAAGCCCTTCGCGGTCGACACGCTGGTGGCGCGGGTCAGTGAACTGATGTGCTCAAGATCCGAATGAACGACCGCTGCGGCGTGCGGCCAAGGAGTATGAAATGGTGACTTTCCTGATTTTTCTGATCGCGTGCGGTGCGGCCGCAACCACCGGCATGGTTTTCAAGCCCGGCCAATGGTACGCGCAACTCAACAAACCGACGTTCACGCCGCCCAACTGGGTGTTTCCGGTGGCCTGGACGACGATCTATCTGCTGCTGGCCTGGGTTGGCTATCGCTTGACCCTGATTCCCGGCAGCGAACAGGTGCTGGCATTGTGGGCGGCGCAGATTGCGCTGAACACGCTGTGGACGCCGGTGTTTTTCGGTGCGCAGCGGATCGTTGCCGCGATGATCATCCTCGTACTGTTGTGGCTGGTCGTCGCAGCGATGGTGGTCCTGGCCTTGCGCCTGGATGTGATCACCGGGTTGATCCTGTTTCCTTATCTGGCCTGGCTGTGTGTCGCTGCGGCGCTTAATTTTTCGATCATGCGCAATAACCGGATTGGTTAGTGTGCGCCCGTCACGAGGATGACGGGCACTTCAACTGGCGCGGGCTACGCCGGCTACCCGTGACCAATCCCGGCGCGCTCGCTGAATTTAACGCTCAGAAATCCACCGTCGCCGACAGCAGATAAGTTCGCGGCGTCGCCAGCGTCAAACCCGGCTCGCTGTCATCCGAAGCCCCGGCGGAGCTCCAGTAACGCTTGTCCGCCACATTCTCCACGTTGGCCCGCAGCGTGATGGTCTTTTCGTCGACCCTGAACGCGTACCGTGCGCCCACATCAAAGCGCTCCCAGGCGTCAATTTCCTTGTTGTTGGACTGATCCAGATACTGCGAGCTGGAATAGATCCCCCGCCCGGTCAATGTCAGCCCCTGCACGTTCGGCACGTCCCACTCGGCGCCCAGGTTGACGTTGTACTTGGGCGTCGCCGGTGCACGATTGCCGTCGAACGTGCCGTTGGTGGTATGGGTCAGTTCACTGTCGATATACATGACGCCACCCAGCAGTCGAAAGCCTTTGAGCGGTTCGCCGAACACAGACAGTTCCACACCGTCGTTCTGCCGTTTGCCGTTGGGGCCGAACACCCGCGTGACGGCATTGGTTTCGTAAGCCGGCTGCTTGATCCGGAACACCGCCGCGGTCAGGCCGAACGAGCCGGCGTCGTACTTGGCGCCCACCTCGACCTGGCGACTGATGAAGGGCGGGAAGATTTCGTCCTCGTTCACAGAGGTCGACGGTGCGATCTTGCCTTGGCTCAAGCCTTCCATGTAATTGGCGTACAGCGACAACCTGTCAGTGGCTTTGAACAGCAGGCCACCCGACGGAGAAACCTTCTCTTCATCGTAAGCCGTGTCGCCCTTGACGTTGTCGGACCAGTCATCAACCCTCACGCGTTGCCAGCGGGCACCAAGCGTCAGCAGCAGGCGGTCATCGAAGAAACCCAGGGTGTCGGCCAACGCCACGCCGCTGAAGCGGTTCTCGGTGTAGACCTCGGGGTCCTGTCGTGTTGGACGCACCGGTGTCGGCGTTTCCACCGGGTGATAGAGATTGCTCGGAGCCGCTGCGTAACGCGCGCCACCGTTTTCGAAGTCCATGTAGAAATAGCTGGCGGCCAGATTGATCTCGTGGCTCACGGGTCCGGTGTGAAACCAGTTGCGCACACCGGCCGTTGCCGTACGGACGTTTTCGTCACGGGTGAAATCCCGGGGCTGGACGCTGAAGTCTCCCGCATTGTTGGTCACCGAAACCGCGTGCCGAAGAAAATCGTGATTGCTTTTACGTGCGCCGACACCGCCGTACACCATCGTCGAATCGTTGACATCGAATTCGGCGTTGACCGTACCGAACGTATCCTTGGTACGCGCCTTGCTCCAGGGTTGCGCGTAGTTATGGCGCACATCACTGGCGCTCGGGATCCGCGCATTGGCGCCCACCTGAACACGCTCCTGCGGCGCATCGGTGTCACGTTCAGTGTGCCCGACATCAGTCGAGAGGCGCAGGCGCTCACCGCGAAAGTCCAGACCCAGCACCGCCATGTCACGATCGACACGTTGATGATCCCACTCGGTATCGCCGGATTGTTTCACGCCGTTGAAGCGCAGGCCGAACTGATTGTCTTCGCCAAACCGCCGGCCGACATCCACCGCGCCGCCGACCTGGTTGTTCGACGCGTAGTTGGCGGTCAATGAGGTGATCGGCGTGTCGGCCGCGCGTTTTGGCACGACGTTGATGCCGCCACCGACGCTGCCGCGCGGAGAGATACCGTTGATGAGTTGACTCGGGCCCTTGAGGATGTCGACGCGATCGGCCATTTCCATGTCGATCGTGTACGTCGGCAGCACGCCGTAGAGGCCGTTGTAGGCGACATCGCTGTTGAAGAGGCTGAAACCGCGAATGGTGAATTGCTCGTAGCGGCCGCCGGCCGGGTTGGTTGCGCGGACGGAGGGATCGCTGGCGATCAGATCGCCCAGGGTACGCGCCTGCTGATTCTTCACCGCCTCGCTGGTGTAGGTAGTCATGCTGAACGGTGTTTCCATGAAATCCCGCGAGCCCAGCAAACCTTGCGAACCCCTTCGCGCCACCTGGCCGCCGGCGAATACATCCCCTCCACCTGCGTCCTGGGTCCCAAGAATTGAGGTCGGCGCCAGTTGCAGGCTGCCGCCTTGAGGTGCCGGCACCAGAATGTAGGCTTGCTCGCCCACCGGTTGCAGTTGCAGGCCCGAGCCCGACAGCAGTCGGGCGAAGCCTTCTTCCACCCCGAAATCACCGGCCAGCCCCGAACTGCTGCGCCCGCTGACCAGCGCCGGGTCCACTGACAGATTGACGCCGGCCAGTCCCGCGAAACGGGTCAACGCGGCACTCAGGCTGCCGGCCGGCACTTGATAACTACGACGGGCGTCGTCGGCCCGGCTCTCGGACATCAACAACGGGCTGGTACTCAGACTCAGCATCAGGCTCAACTGCAACAATGGACGCATACGGCTGGGAAATACTGCGGACATGGGGAGAAGCTCTCGTTTTCAGTTCACTTGACTGAAATGACCAGCGAGGAGAAAAAAAGGGACAGGCTTCAACCGATATTTTTCCGTGGCACCAAAGTGACCCAGTAACGCGTACGAGATTGCACGTCCAGCGGCAAGCTCGCGGCCAGCAGGGCCAACACGCGATCGGTGTTGTCGAGACGGAAACTGCCAGTGACACGCAGGGTTTCCAGCGCCGGATCCCAGCGCAGCAATCCGGATCGATACCGGCCCAGCTCACGCAGAAAATCCCCAAGCGGCTGGTTTTGCGCCATCAGAACACCGCTGCGCCAGTCCGGCAGCATGGCGTCGAACGTGCCAATCGGGCCAGCACCACTGGCTTGCAGGCTGATCCGTTGCCCCGCATGCAAGGTCAATCCCGGCCCTTGCAGGGGTTGCAGCTGCACAGCCCCGCTGACCACCGCAACCTGACAAGTGCGCTCGTCGAGCCGCACGCAGACTTCACTGCCGCTGACCGTGATCCGACCATATGGCGAGCGGATCGCCAATGGCGCGCTGCCCGACACCCTGAGCGCCATTTCACCGCGCACCAGGGTTAACTGACGGGCCGCGAGATCGACGTTCAGCGCACTGTCGGTATTGAGCTGCAGCGAGCTGCCATCGGCCAGCGGCCATTTTTTGCGTTCACCAGTACCGGTGTGCAAATCGGCGCGCCAGACATCCAGCGGCAATTGACGACCGATCAGCCAGGCCGCTGGCGCCAGTGCGGCAACACCGAGCATGCGTTTGAGCGCTGCACGCCGTGCGGGGTCTGGTCGGTCCAGGGTGGCCATCGCCAGCGCCGGGGGCAGTTCGCAGAAGCGTTGACGCAACAGTTGGGCTTTTTGCCAGGCGTTTTCGTGACTGCTGTGACTGTTACGCCACGTTTGCAATCGGGCGTGATCGGCGTCCGTCGCCTCGCCGGATTCAAACAACGCCAGCCAGTGTGCAGCGGCCCGTGCGACCTCGCGGGCCTCGCTCGACGGTGCCGTGCGCATTACATGTCCACCAGCAGACAGTGTTCGTAAGCCTGGGCCATGTAGCGCTTGACGGTGCGTTCGGACACTTGCAGGCGTTCGGCAATTTCGCGGTAGCCCAGGCCTTCGAGCTGACTCCACAGAAATGCCCGGCGTACGGCGCGCGGCAGACCATCGAGCAATTCATCGAGCGCCTGTAGGGTTTCCAGCAGAATCCAGCGCTGCTCCGGGGACGGCACGCAGTCTTCAGGGAGCTGTGCCAGAGCATTCAGATAGGCCTGCTCGAGGCTGCGCCGGGTGTAGAAATTGCTCAGCAGGCGCTTGCCGACCGTCAGCAGATAGGCGCGGGGCTCACGCATATCGACGAGCGCTTGCGAACTGCCGAGCACCCGCAGAAACGTATCCTGACTCAGGTCAGCGGCATCCCACGCATTGCCCATGCGTCGGCGCAGCCAGTTTTCCAGCCAGCCTCGATGATCGCGATACAGGTCGTGCAGGCTGTGTTCCGGTGGCTTGGCCGCTTCAATCATCTCAACAGATCCTGCCTGAAGGATACAAATGAGAGTGATTCTAATTAATATGATGAAGTGAAACCACGTTCTTTTCCGGCGATTTCAAGCATGCACCTGTCAGGGGGCCGACGAGCGCTTCAACGTCTCGCTCGGCAACTCCTTGAACAACGCTCGATAACTGCTTGAAAAACGTCCCAAATGCCAGAACGACCAGTTCATCGCCACTTCCGCCACGGTGGTCTCTGCAGGCGAACGCTTGAGCAATTCACGCCGCGCACTGTTGAGCCTGCGCAACCGTAGCCAGTGGCTCGGCGACATCCCCGTATAGGCCTTGAAGGTCTGCTGCAACTGGCGCAGGGAAACCCCGGCGACCCGCGCTAACTCGAGCAGATTGAGGGTTTCTTCCGGCGAATCCGCTGCCCACTCGCCCACACGTTTGAGGGTGATTCGCTCTTCGGCGCGCCGCTGCAAGCCACCGCCGTCCAGGCACACGCTCGCGTTGTCGAGGATGAACAGGCAGTCCTCCAGCAACTGCTGGGTCAGCGCTTCTTTGCTTGGCTGATCAAGGGTTTGCGATAACTTCGTGAGAGTGGAGCTTAACCAGCGGCTGAACAATCCATTCTGCGCGCCATTGAGCGGCGCCATGAACAGACCTTCCAGCCTGGCCACGTCCAGGCCATTGCGCTGGACGAAATCCGGGCCGAACACCACGGCGATTTCCTGGTAGTTCTCCGGGGTGATCCAGATGTTGCGGCTTTCTTCATTGAGCAGATAGAGCGCGTTGTCGCTGCGATCGAAACAGAACGCCAGCGCCCCTTGCGGCGCGCTGAAATTCTGCTCGACCCGGGTGTTCATCTGTTCTTCGTAAACCTCGACACCCTGCAAATCCAGATAGCGGATCTGCCCGGCGAAATGCCCCGGCGACATCTGCTGGTAATGCTGAACCCAACCCGGCGTGGCGCGGATCTGTTCGCTGACATCGGCGGTGTTGAACGCTTGAACCTGTAGCGGATTACACGTTGTCATGGGAGACCTTGCGCACTCTTTTGGTGCGCTTTGGTGCTGCTGAAAGTGGATAGATGGAACAACAAGGCCCGCCCAAGATAGTCGTCAACGCGCCACAGGGGAAGCCTGCGAAAGATGAAATCGCGTTCCCCCGCGTCAACAAAACCAACGACGAGGTCTTTATGAATGCCCCTTTCGATCAGCTGTTCACATGGCTGAAAGATCACAAGATTACCGAAGTGGAATGCGTGGTCAGCGACCTGACCGGCATCGCCCGCGGCAAGATCGCACCGACCAACAAGTTCCTGCATGAGCGAGGCATGCGCCTGCCGGAAAGTGTGCTGCTGCAAACGGTAACCGGGGATTTTGTCGACGACGACATCTACTACGACCTGCTCGACCCGGCCGACATCGACATGGTCTGCAAACCGGTGAGCGACGCGGTGTACGTGATCCCGTGGGCCATCGAGCCCACGGCCATCGTGATCCACGACACCTTCGACAAGTTCGGCAACCCGATCGAACTGTCGCCGCGCAACGTGTTGAAGAAAGTCCTGCAGCTGTACACCGACAAAGGCTGGAAGCCGATCGTGGCGCCGGAAATGGAGTTCTACCTGACCCAGCGCTGCGAAGACCCGGACTTGCCATTGAAGGCACCGCTGGGGCGCTCCGGTCGCGCCGAAAGCGGTCGTCAGTCGTTCTCCATCGACGCGGCCAACGAATTCGATCCGCTGTTCGAAGATGTCTACGACTGGTGCGAACTGCAAGGTCTGGATCTGGACACGCTGATCCACGAAGACGGCCCGGCACAGATGGAAATCAACTTCCGCCACGGCGATGCACTGGATCTGGCCGACCAGATCACCGTGTTCAAACGCACCCTGCGTGAAGCGGCGCTCAAGCACAACGTCACCGCAACCTTCATGGCCAAGCCGATCGGCGATGAGCCCGGCAGTGCCATGCACCTGCACCAGAGCGTGGTCGAGATCGCCAGCGGCCAACCGATTTTCGCCAACGCCGATGGCAGCATGAGCGACCTGTTCCGCCATCACATCGGCGGCCTGCAGAAGTACATCCCGAAAGTGCTGCCGATGTTCGCGCCGAACGTGAACTCGTTCCGCCGCTTCCTGCCGGACACCTCGGCACCGGTCAACGTCGAATGGGGCGAAGAAAACCGCACCGTCGGCCTGCGTGTACCGACCTCCGGGCCCGAGGCGATGCGGGTTGAAAACCGTCTGCCGGGCGCCGACGCCAACCCTTACCTGGCCATCGCAGCGAGCCTGCTGTGCGGCTACATCGGCATGGTCGAAGGCATCGAACCGAGCGCCGCTGTCGAAGGCCGGGCATACGAGCGGCGCAACCTGCGCCTGCCGATCACCATCGAAGAAGCCCTTACCCAAATGGAAGAGTGCGACACCGTCGCGCAATACCTGGGCAGCAAGTTCGTGCGCGGCTACGTCGCGGTGAAACGCGCCGAACATGAAAACTTCAAGCGCGTGATCAGTTCATGGGAGCGGGAGTTCCTGTTGCTGAGCGTTTAACCCAAACAAAAACAACCAACCCAACGATCGTTCCCACGCTCCGCGTGGGAAGATCAATCGAAGAGGTGTCGATATGCGTCTGTTGAAATCCCTGATTCCCGCCGCTCTGGCCCTGGCGTGCAGTGCCGGTGCCCTCGCCCAACCCCAGGTCAGCGTCTACAACTGGACCGATTACATCGGCGAAACCACCCTCGCCGACTTCCAGTCCTCCAGCGGGATCAAGGTGATCTACGACGTTTTCGACTCCAATGAAACCCTCGAAGGCAAACTGCTTGCCGGGCGCACCGGGTATGACGTGGTGGTGCCGTCCAACCACTTCCTCGCCCGTCAGGTAAAGGCCGGCGCGTTCCTCAAACTGGACCGCTCGCAACTGCCGAACTGGAAAAACCTCGACCCGAAACTGCTGGCCCTGCTTGAGAAAAACGATCCGGGCAACGAGCACTCAGTGCCGTACCTGTGGGGCACCAACGGCATCGGCTACAACGTCGACAAGGTCAAGCAGGTGCTGGGCATCGATCACATCGACTCCTGGGCCGTGCTGTTCGAACCGGAGAACCTGAAGAAACTCAGCCAGTGCGGTGTGTCGATGATGGACTCGGCCGATGAAGTGTTCCCGGCGATCCTCAACTACATGGGCATGGACCCGCGCAGCGAGAAACCCGAAGACTACAAGAAGGCCGAAGAGAAACTGCTGAGCATCCGGCCGTACATCACCTATTTCCACTCCTCGAAGTACGTGTCCGACCTGGCCAACGGCGACATCTGCGTGGCCTTCGGTTATTCCGGCGACGTGTTCCAGGCCGCCAACCGCGCCAAGGAAGCCAAGAACGGCGTGAACATCGCGTACTCGATTCCCAAGGAAGGCGCGAACCTGTGGTTCGACCTGCTGGCGATTCCCGCCGATGCCGGCAACACCCGGGAAGCCCACGCCTTCATCAATTACCTGCTTGATCCGCAAGTGATCGCCAAGGTCAGCGCCTCGGTCGGCTACGCCAACCCGAACCCGGCGGCCAAGCAATACATGGATCCCGAGCTGGTCAACAATCCCGAGGTCTACCCACCCCAGGAAGTCCTCGACAAGCTCTACATCTCCTCTACCCCGCCCCAGTCGATCATGCGTCTGATGACCCGGTCCTGGAGCAAAGTGAAGTCGAACAAATGAATCAGTACACCCAGGAACACGCCCACTCCTATTACGCCGCGTCGGCCCGGGCCAGCACCCCCTATCCGGAGCTGACGGGTGATCTGATCGCCGACGTCTGCGTGATCGGCGGCGGTTTCACCGGCGTCAACACGGCAATCGAACTGGCGCAGCGCGGGCTTTCGGTGATTCTGCTTGAAGCCCGGCGCATCGGCTGGGGCGCCAGCGGGCGCAATGGCGGGCAGTTGATTCGCGGGATCGGCCATGACGTGGAAGGTTTCTCACGGCATGTCGGCACTGAAGGCGTGCGCTACCTGAACCGCGCCGGGATCGATTCGGTGGAGCTGGTGCGCCAGCGCATCACCGACAATGGCATCGAGTGCGACCTGCGCTGGGGCTTTTGCGAACTGGCCAACACGCCAGCGCAGTTCGACGCCTTCAAGGCCGAGCAGGACAGCCTGGCGCAACTGGGCTACCGCCATGAAACGCGGCTGGTTGCCCCCGAAGACATCCGCCGGCAGGTGGTGAACGCAGGTGTCTACAAGGGCGGCCTGATCGACATGGGCTCGGGGCATCTGCACCCGCTGGATCTGGTGCAGGGCGAAGCACGGCTGGCAGCCTCACTCGGGGTGCGGATTTTCGAACAGAGCCCGGTGCTGGAAATCCTCCACGGCCCGACCGCTCAAGTGCGCACCAAGGCCGGCACGGTGCGCGCCGGCAGTCTGGTGCTTGGCTGCAACGCGCACCTGGACGAACTCGAACAGCAACTCAGCGGCAAGGTCCTGCCCGCCGGCAGCTATATCATCGCCACTGAACCGCTGTCGGCGGAACGCGCCGCCGAATTGATCCCGCTGAATCTGGCGCTGTGCGACCAGAAAGTCGGCCTCGATTACTACCGGCTCTCGGCGGACCGGCGCTTGCTGTTCGGCGGCGCCTGCCATTATTCAGGACGGGACCCGGCGGACATCGCCGCGTACATGCGACCGAAGATGCTCAAGGTATTCCCGCAACTGGCGGATGTGCGCATCGACTATCAGTGGGGCGGCAAGATCGGCATCACGGCCAACCGTTTCCCGCAGGTCGGCCGACTCAAGCAGCACCCGAACGTGTTCTACGCCCAGGGCTATTCTGGTCACGGCCTCAACGTCACCCACTGGTGCGCCAGGCTGCTGGGCGAAGCGATTCACGCCGGCCACAGTCAGGGCATGGACGTGTTCAGCGGCGTGCCGCACATGACCTTCCCCGGCGGCCCGGCGCTGCGCTCGCCCCTGCTGGCACTGGGCATGTTCTGGTATCGCCTGCGAGAACTGCTGGGATGATGCCGACGGGCTAAAGCGTTTTGCACATTTGCTCAATCGCGAAGCACTTCTATATTGAGGAAGTGCTTTTGCGTTCCTGACGCTCAGTGCCCACACACCCTGGAGGTCATGGATGGAGTCGTCAGCTGTCGATCAACCGCGAGCGCCCGGCCAGGCACCGGTCAAGACCCGGCGTTTCAGCATTTCGCTGGTGTGGATCGTACCGATCGTCGCGGTTCTCGTAGGCCTCTCGCTGGTGGTGCACAACCTGATGCAGGAAGGCCCCACCATCACCGTCACCTTCAAGACCGGCAGCGGCCTGACCGCCAACAAGACCGAAGTCAAATACCGCAACGTGGTGATCGGCCAAGTCACGGACGTCGAACTGAGCGACGACCAGAAAAGCGTCAACGCCACGATCAAACTGGCCAAGCAGGCCGAGACCTTCACCCGCGAAGACTCGCAGTTCTGGGTCGTGCGCCCACGCATTGGTGCGGGCGGCGTCTCGGGCATCGACACATTGCTGTCCGGTGACTACATCGGCGCCGACATCGGTCAGTCCAACTCGCGTTCGAAGCACTTCAAAGGCCTGGAGAACCCGCCGCCAATTACCTATGGCGAACCGGGCAAACGCTTCAATCTGCACGCTTCGGATCTCGGCTCGCTGGACATTGGCTCGCCGGTCTATTACCGCAAGATCCCGGTCGGCCAGGTGGTGGCCTACGCGCTGGACGCCGATGGCAAAGGGGTGAACATCGAGGTGTTCATCCACGCGCCGAACGATGCCTACGTCACGGAAAACACCCGGTTCTGGAACGCCAGCGGGATTGATGTCAACGTCGGTGCCAACGGCTTTGCAGTGAAAACCGAATCGTTGTCGACCTTGCTGGTAGGCGGCATCGCGTTTCGCGCGCCGGAGTACAGCCCCAACGACGTTGCCGCCGCTGAAGAAAGGACTTACGACCTGTTCGACGACCAGCAAACCGCCCTCGCCCCGCCCAATGGCAAAGCGCAGTACCTGACCCTGCGTTTCGATCAGGCCCTGCGTGGTCTGAAAGTCGGGGCTCCAGTGGAATTCCTCGGCATCGAGATCGGCCGGGTGGTCAGTGTCAACCTGGATTTCGACGCGAAGAAACGCAGCTTCCCGCTCAACGTCGGCATCGTGATCTACCCGCAGCGCCTCGGCCAGGCCCACATCAAGATGCTCAAGGTACTCGACCACAATCCGGACGATGAAGCCGCTGCCGTGCGCCTGATCGGCACCTTTATCGACAACGGTCTGCGTGCCCAGGCCCGCAGCGGCAATCTGCTGACCGGCCAGTTGTACATCGCGCTGGATTTCTTCCCCAAAGCCGAAAAGGTCGCGTTTGACCCGACTGCACGCCCGATCAGCGTTCCGACCGTCCCCGGCAGCCTCGAACAGTTGCAGGAAAAACTCGAAGCAATGATCGACAAGCTCAACAAGCTGCCGGTGGAACGGATTGCCGGTAACCTCGACAGCAACCTCGTGGAATTGCGCAAAGGCCTCACCCAGTTCAACGCCAAGACCCTGCCCGGCGTGCAAAACACCCTCGCCGACGTGAGCAAGACCCTGCAATCGGCCAGTTCAACCCTGGCCGAGGATTCGCCGCAACGCGAACAACTGTCCCAGACCCTCGACGAACTCGGGCGCATGTCGCGTTCGCTGCGTGAGCTGTCCGATTATCTGGGCCGTCATCCGGAATCGTTGATTCGCGGCCGCCCCGACAACGCCGCGCCGCTGGACCTCAAAGGGCCGCCGCGCAACTGAGCACAGGAGCTGTCCCATGGCTTTACCGCTGAAGTTCACCGTGCTCGCCATCGGCCTGCTGCTGGGCGCTTGCAGCAGCGCCCCGATCAACTTTCATACCCTGACGCCAACGCAACCGATGGCCGGCCGCGCCGGTTCGGAAATCACCCTCGAAGGCATCAGCGTGCCGCCGCAGGTCGACCGGCCGCAGATCGTCATCCGCCAGGGCAACAGCGGCCTGGCGATCCTGGAGACCGAATGGTGGGGCGCCAGCCTCAGCGATGAGTTGCGCAGCGCGCTGGTGGATCAGCTCAGTAATGCCGGCGGCCCGCGCAAAACCTCCGTGCGCATTGATGTGCAACGTTTCGATTCGATACCCGGGCAATACGGGCTGATCGACGTCAAATGGCGCCTGCGCCAGGCCAACGCCGGGGACGATGCCCTGATCGCCTGCCGGTCGCTGCTACAGACCCCGTCCGGGCCGACCATCGACGATCTGGTGGTGGCCCAGCAGAACAACGTCAAGCGCCTGGCTGCGTTGATCAGTCAGGCAGCGGGCACTTCGCGCGGCTGCCCACCGTCCTCTTGAGGGACCGGGCTCAGCGAGACGGTAAAACGACAACCGTTGGGCTCACGCGTGGTGAGCCGGACCTGCCAGTGCTCCCGGTTACAGATGCGCTGCACCAGTGACAACCCCAGCCCAAGCCCCTCGCCTCGACGCTCGTCGCCGCGCACGAACGGTTGGAACATGGCTTGTCGCTGTTCCTCCGGAATGCCGATGCCGCTGTCTTCGACCACAAATCCGTTTTCCCCGACGCTAAGCCTGACAAAACCCCGATCGGTGTAATGCCAGGCATTTCGCAGCAGGTTGCCCATCACTGACTGCAGGAAGGTCTGGTTGTAACGAGCCGTGCCGGCCGGGTTGATGTCGCAGAAAAATTCCAGCCCTTTTTCGCGGATCAGCCGCCCCCAGATCTCCGCCTGAACGCGTGCAACCTCCCCGAGGGAAACGCAAATGTCGCCACCGGTATCTTCCTGGGCGCGGGCGAGCATCAGGAAGGTATCCACCAACTGACGCATTTCATGACTGGCCCGTGCGATGCGGTTGACCTGCGCGCCCGAGCGGGTATCGAGCGACGGATTGGCGAGCAGCAACTCGCAGGCTCCGCCGAGCACCATCAACGGTGTGCGAAGTTCATGACTCACGTCGCTGGTGAAGAGTTTTTCGCGGCTCAGCGTGTCGCGCAGCCGGCCCAGTGTCTGATCGAACGAGAGTGCCAGTTCGCCGACCTCGTCCGCCGCGTAGTCTGGATGCAGGGGTGGCGCGAGTACCAGTAACTGATCGCGGTGACGAACCTGGCGCGCCAGGCGAATGACCGGGGCCATCACCCGTCGCGCCAGCAATCGACCGAGCATAATTGCTAGCAGAATGCTCAGGATGAAACCCACCGCGACCACGATGAACAACAGACGCTCTCGCTGTTCGAGACTTTCCTGGTCACGCAACAGCACGTACTTGCGTCCGCCCACCATTTCGACCATGGCGAAAAAGCCATCGCCTTCGAACATGACCTCCTGAAACCCCGGCGACAGAGCCGCCAGTGACGGGACGAGCGCCATGGCGCCAGGTCCGCCTTCGAAGAAAAACAGCTCGCTCTTTTCCGGTCGATGGCTCCAGCGACTGATGTCATCCATTGCCAGCAGACGATGCAGTCCGCCCATCAAGGTCGTGGCCGTCAACTTGTGTTCCACCACATGCACGGTGGCAACGATTCCCAGCGCAAATACGCCGGCCACCAGCGCACTCATCGAGGCGAATACGATGACGATCCGTTTCGTCAGGCTTTGCTTGAAATCCATTCGGCTGGAGGACTCCACCTCTGTTATCAGACTCAGCGGTCAACATCAGGTGTGTACTCAATAGATGGACCGAACGGATTCAGCTTCACCTCAAACAGCAACAGTTGTTAAGCCAGCCCGGTAAAAAAAGCGTATTTGAGTCTGGTTATCAGAAACTTGATTAATTGCACACTTTCAACGCCCGCAAATTTTTCACATGTTCTTCACTGCGGCCCGACGTGAATAGCCCCAACATTCAGCCAGCATTCAAGTACGCAACCATAAAGTTGATTAAATCGCGGGCCAGTTGCGCCTGCGAAGTTAAGGGGCATGGCGTGGAGCGACAGATGCAATTAACGGCAGTCTATAAACAACGTCGAATATTGCGACTTGGAAAACTGCTGACGGTCATCGGTGTAGTGGTAGCGTTTGCACTGGTCAGCGGCTTCGTCTGGGTGACCCGCTCACCCATTGATCTGGGCCACGCGGGAAAGGCCTCAAGAGCGGATTGGGCAAGGGCCTGGCAGGCGGGCGAAGTCGTTGCACTGGTGCGTCATGCCGAACGTTGTGACCGCTCTGACCATCTTTGTCTGGGCCCGGAAGACGGTATCACTCAGGTCGGCAACAATTCGGCTGCACGGGTGGGCAAGGGTTTCACGAGCCTGGGCATGCAGCAGGCACAGGTGTTCACCAGCCCGCTGACCCGGACCGTGCAAACGGCGCGTGCCATGTTCGGACAGGACGCTACTGCCCAGTCCTGGCTTGAATCCTGCGGTTCGTCGCTGCGTAACGAGGTGGTGGCGCACAAAGTTGCACAGCGCAATCTGGTGCTGGTCACCCACAGCGGCTGCATCAGCGATTTTGAAAAACAGACCGGTTTCCCCCACGCGATCGCCGCTGATTATGGAAGCACGCTGTTTGTTCGCGTTGATGCCAAGGGGCAACTTGAAGTGCTGGGCATTCTGAATGCCGAGGCCTGGTCTCAACTCAATAGTGATTAACGCCTTGGACAGCTAATTGACAGTTCCGAGCTGTTTTCAATTAAACAAAGCACACTTCATTAAATTGTAATGAGAGATGTATCTGCCTTCCGACTTACTGGACAGCTGGTTTTTTTAGACTTGGCTATATCGCGAGAACTTCGGCCCGGAGGTACGTCAGTTCTCTGGATACAGGAACTGCCCCGACACCTGCATTCATTCAACACGATGACTCGTCCGCTCAGGAACACGCAGGGCAGGTCATCGACATCAGAACTTCGTACGGTACCAAGGCTTTGTAATGACGTCTGAAAACAACCCGCTGCGACACACTGCCCTCTTCCCCCCGACAACAACAGTCGAACGCTGGGCCATCCCCGGCCTGATTCTGGCGTTCGTGGTGTTCTACCTGCTGCCGTTGATGAGCCACGGCCTGTGGATCCCCGATGAAACCCGCTACGGCCAGATCAGCCAGGAAATGCTGCTGAGTGGCAATTGGGTAGCACCGCACTTCATGGGCATCCGTTACTTCGAGAAACCGATTGCCGGCTACTGGATGATTGCCATCGGCCAGGCGATTTTCGGTGACAACCTGTTCGGCGTGCGCATTACTTCGGCACTGAGTACCGGCGTGAGTGTCTGGCTGACCTACCTGCTGGCCCGTCGACTCTGGAACAACCCGCGCATCAACGCCGCGAGCGCCCTGCTGTACATGAGTTTCGGGCTGATTGCCGGTCAGGCCGGCTATGCCAATCTCGATCCGCAATTCACCTTGTGGGTCAACCTGAGCATGGTGGCTGTGTGGTTTGCCATCGACAGCCGCACGCCCCGCGCTCGCCTGGGTGGCTGGGCGCTGCTCGGTGTCGCTTGCGGCATGGGGCTGATGACCAAAGGGTTCCTGGCCCTGCTGTTGCCGGTGCTGATCGCCCTGCCCTACATGGTCTGGCAACGGCGGTTCGGTGAGCTGGTGCGTTACGGACTGCTCGCCGTGGTGGTCTGCGCTCTCGTCAGCCTGCCGTGGGTCTTGGCAGTCCATTACCGAGAACCGGACTTCTGGCGGTTCTTCTTCTGGCATGAACACATCCGTCGTTTTGCCGCCGGTGACGACGCGCAACATGCCCGCCCGTGGTGGTTCTACCTGCCGTTGCTGTTTGCCTCGACCCTGCCGTGGGCGCTGCTTCTGCCTTCGACCTTACTGCGCATGTGGCGCGAAAAGCGTGAGGCAAAAACCGCTTACCTGGCACTGTGGTTCCTGCTGCCACTGGCCTTTTTCAGTCTGAGCAGCGGCAAACTTCCTACGTACATCATGCCGTGCCTGCTGCCCGTCGCGCTGTTGATGGGGCAGACCGTGGTCCAGTGGCTGGATCAACGCAGCGGCCGGATCCTGCGCCTGAACGGTGTGTTCAACACAGTACTTGCCAGTGTTGCGCTGGTGGCCCTGCTCTATCTTCAGGCCACGAAGGAAATCTACGAAAACACCGAGATGTTCAGCCTGTCGCTGGCTTATATCGTGGTGGTGGGCTGGATCATCGCCAACGCCTTGCAAGTGCTGCAGCCACTGACATTGTGGGCAATGCCGGCGCTGGGCATCGGCCTGCTCGTGGCGTTGCTGCCCGCCGGCATGCCGGCGCAGATCGTCAACAGCAAGATGCCCGACCAGTTCATTGCCGAGCATCAACGGGAACTGAGTGAAACCGCGTCCCTGCTGAGCAACGACCTGGGCGCGGCCTCGGCACTGGCGTGGCGCTTGAAACGCCCGCAAGTGGATCTGTTCAACACCATTGGCGAACTGAAGTACGGCCTCGAAGACCCGGCCATGGCGGCGCGCAAAGTCACCCTGGACAGCGTCGGCCAGTGGATGACCGACGCGCGGAAAAAAGGCGCCGTCGGCGTGGTCTTGCGCGTCAACAGTACGCAGGAAGAACAGGAAGTCGAATTGCTGCCCGTGGACGGCAGGCATTATCGGCGCGGCAATCTGCACATTTTCATCTTTGCGCAGAAACAGCCATGACGGTGCGCAACAACGACCGCGCCGCCCTGTTGCTCCTGCTGGCGGCCAGCGCCCTGATGTTGCTGCTCGGCCTGGGCAGTCGCGAACTGTGGGGCGCGGAAACCCGCTGGGCGAACATCGCGTTGCAGATGCTGCAAAGCGGTGATTACTTCGACCCGTACCTCAAGGGTGATCCCTACTACGACAAGCCGCTTTTGTCGTACTGGCTGATCACCGCGACCGCCTGGCTGACCGGCAGTCTCGATCACTGGTCGCTGCGCCTGTCTTCGGTGGTGTCCGCATGGTTGAGCGTGTGGCTGGTGTATCAACTGGGCGAGCAGCGGTTTCGCAAGGGCACGGGCCTGATCGCCGGCTGGATGCTGGCGACCACCTTCTATTTCGTGTTCTGGGCGCGGGTCGCCACGGCCGACATTCTGACCGTGTGCGGGGTGCTGGCAGCGGTCTGGTGGTATTGGCGCGGTCCTGAAGACACCCGGTTTTCGCGCTACGTGGTGTTCTGCGGTTTGCTGGCCCTGACCTCACTGTTCAAGGGGCTGATCGGCTTTATCCTGCCGGGGCTGGTGCTGCTGCCGCACCTGTTGCATGAAGGCCGCTGGAAGCGTCATCTCAATCTGAGACTAATCGCCGCGCTGGTGATTGCCGGGGCGTTCTACATGACGCCGTTCCTGCTGTCCCACCTCTACGGCGCGCCAAATTACGGGGAAAGCGGCCTCGGGCTGGTCTTGCGGGAAAACGTCGTGCGGTTTTTCCAGCCATTCGACAACATCGGCCCGATCTACACCTATTTGCTGTACCTGCCGATTTATACCTTGCCCTGGGCGCCGTGCTGGATCATTGCCTTGTGGGTCGCGGTGCGGAACTGGAAACGCATCGAACCGGACACCCGCTGGCTGATTCAGGGCCTGGGGTTATTAATGCTGTTCTTCACGGCCAGCGGCAGCCGGCGCAGTTATTACGTGCTGCCACTGGTGCCGTTCGCGCAACTGCTCGGGGCGTGGTGGATTACCCGGCGCCTGGCGGCTCGAAATGCCGAAGGCCCGTTCGGCGGGCGTGGCCTGAAAATCGGTTTCGGCGTGGCCACTGTCCTGCTGCTCGGCATACTCGGTGTGCTTTACCCGTGGACCAACAGCGGAGGCGGCGCAATCCGTTTCGGCGAAACCGTGCGTCTGCAAGCCTGCCAACGCGCACCGTTGAGCCAATGGCATCTGGTCATGGTCGAGGTCGACAATAAAGTGCCGATGTATCTGCAGACCGGCGGTGCGCCGTTCTACTACGTGCCGCAGAGCCGGGATTTCCCGCGCGACGGCGATACCGCAGCCATGTTCGCCTGGCTGGAACGCACCAGCGGTCAGCACTGGGATCCGCAACGGACAATCTTTGTCGCCCAGTACCGCACCGGCGATCCCATACCGCTGAATCACCTCAGCCGCGACCATCAGGTCATTACCACCACGCCCACCCGCGGCGAACAGCTGTTTCACGGCCGCGAGGATCAAAGCGTGGCCTACCTCCCCCAAGGCTCCTGAAAGACGGCGCCGGGTTCGCCCGGCGTCCCCGCCAAGTGACTGCTAACCTGAATGGCAATGACATGTATTAACGGTTGTTTTGACGTTTTTTTCTCATTTGCCTCTCTACATTGCCAGCCAGCCAACATATGCAAATCATTCGCATTGAAACTCCCGCGAATGCTTGCCCATAACGTCTAAAAACAGGAGCTGCCCCCGCCATGAGTCCATCCCTTCCGTCCTTTCTGAAACAGGCCGCGCTGGCGACTGCGCTGCTCGCTGCCGGGCAGACCTTTGCCGCCGACTCCGTCGGCCTTGTGGTCTACAACGCCCAGCACGAAACCCTGACCAAGGCCTGGGTCGCCGGCTTCACCGAGGAAACCGGGATCCCGGTCACCGTGCGCAACGGCGACGACACGGAAATGGGCAATCAGATCGTGCAGGAAGGTGCGGCGTCGCCGGCGGATGTGTTCCTGACGGAAAACTCCCCGGCCATGGTGCTGGTGGACAACGCCAAGCTGTTCGCGCCGGTGGCTCCGGCAACCCTTCAGCAAGTCGATGCGGCTTATCGACCGGCCCACGGTCAGTGGGTCGGCATCGCCGCGCGCTCGACGGTGTTCGTCTACAACCCGACGAAACTGGCGGAAAAAGACCTGCCCAAATCCCTGATGGACCTCGCGAGCCCGGCCTGGAAAGGTCGCTGGGCCGCGTCGCCTGCCGGTGCGGATTTCCAGGCCATCGTCGCCGCCGTGCTGGAACAGAAAGGCGAAGCCGCCACCCTCGAATGGCTCAAGGGCATGAAAGCCAATTTCACCGCCTACCGGGGCAACAGTTCGGTGCTCAAAGCGGTGAATGCCGGGCAAGTCGACAGCGGCGTGATCTATCACTATTACGCGTTCGTCGATCAGGCCAAGACCGGCGAAAACAGCAAGAACACTGCCCTGCACTACTTCAAGCATCAGGATCCGGGGGCGTTCGTGAGCATTTCCGGCGGCGGCGTGCTGGCTTCCAGCAAACACCAGGAGGACGCGCAGAAATTCCTCCAGTACATCACCGGCAAACAAGGCCAGGAAGTCCTGCGCACCGGCAATTCCTTTGAATACGCAGTGGGCAAGAACTCGGCCTCCAACCCCAAACTGGTGCCGTTGAAGGACCTGGACGCGCCGAAAGTCGATGCATCGAAGCTCGACAGCAAGAAAGCCGTCGAACTGATGACCCAGGCAGGACTGCTGTAATTGATGCCTGAAACTCTGCCGGCGGGGATCGCTGCGGCGCCCTCCGCCCATTTGTCACGCCGGACCCGCGCCCTCAATGGGCGCGGAAGTCCGTGGGTGTTCGTGCTGGCCATCGCGGTGTCGCTGCTGTCATTGGTGCCGATCGGCTTTGTGATCGGCGTGTCGTGGTACACCGGCTGGGCGACCATCGAAGCCTTGGTCTTTCGCCCTCGGGTCGCCGAGCTGCTGATCAACACCGTGCTGCTGGTGCTGATCACGCTGCCGATCTGCATCGTGCTCGGCACCACGTTGGCCTGGCTGACCGAGCGCACCGATCTGCCGGGGCGACGGCTGTGGTCATTGCTGGCGGTTGCGCCGTTGGCGGTGCCGGCGTTCGTGCACAGCTACGCGTGGGTCAGCCTGTTTCCGTCGATTCATGGGCTGCCGGCCGGGGTGCTGGTGTCGGTGATCGCCTATTTTCCGTTCCTGTACCTGCCGATTGCGGCGACGTTACGTCGCCTCGATCCAGCGATTGAAGACGTCGCCGAATCCCTCGGCCTCAAGCCATGGGCGGTATTTTTCCGGGTGGTGTTGCCGCAACTGCGGCTGGCGATCTGCGGCGGTGCATTGCTGGTCGGCCTGCATTTGCTGGCCGAATATGGCCTGTACGCGATGATCCGCTTCGATACCTTTACCACGGCGATTTTCGACCAGTTCAAATCCACCTTCAACGGCCCCGCCGCCAACATGCTCGCCAGCGTTCTGGCGCTGTGTTGCCTGGCGATGCTGGTGGTGGAGTCCGGCGCCCGTGGTCATGCGCGGTATGCCCGCGTCGGTTCCGGCAGCGCTCGCGAACAACGCACCGTGCGCTTGCAACGGCGCACCGCCGCGCTGGGTTTGTGCCTGCAAGGCCTGACCTGCCTGCTGGCGCTCGGCGTGCCGTTGCTGACCCTCGGCAAATGGCTGATCGCTGGCGGTGCCGAGGTCTGGCAGGGCAATGAGTTACTGCCGGCGTTGCTGCAGACACTGTCGTTCGGCGTGGCCGGGGCGCTGTTGACCAGCCTCGCGGCAATTCCGATTGCCTGGCTGTCGATCCGGGCGCCCGGCAAGCTGCAACGCCTGCTTGAGGGTTGCAATTACATCACCAGCGCATTGCCCGGGATTGTCGTGGCGCTGGCGCTGGTCACCGTGACGATCCATTTCGCCCGACCGATCTACCAGACCACCATTACCGTGCTGCTGGCCTACCTGCTGATGTTCCTGCCCCGGGCGCTGGTCAGCCTGCGCGCCGGGTTTGCACAGGCACCGGTGGAGCTGGAAAACATCGCACAAAGCCTCGGCCGTTCACCGTTGCGCGCCCTGTGGCTGATCACCTTGCGTCTGGCGGCGCCCGGTGCGGCGGCGGGCGCGGCGCTGGTGTTTCTGGCGATCACCAATGAACTGACCGCGACCCTGCTGCTCGCGCCCAACGGCACGAGCACCCTGGCCACCGGTTTCTGGGCCATGACCAGCGAAATCGACTACGCCGCCGCAGCGCCTTACGCCCTGCTGATGGTGCTGCTGTCGCTGCCGCTCACGGCCATCCTCTATCACCAATCCAGGCGCAGTGCCGGCCGATGAACGCTCTCGACATCATCAATCTCAGCAAATCCTTCGGCGCACAGACGGCGCTGGACTCCATCAACCTGCCCGTCCCGACCGGCAGCCGCACGGTGATCGTCGGCCCGTCCGGGTCCGGCAAGACCACCCTGTTGCGGATGATCGCCGGGTTCGAATTCCCCGACGCCGGCAGCCTGATGCTCAACGGCCAGACCCTGGTCGACCGCACCCACGCCGTACCCGCGTATCAGCGGCAGATCGGTTACGTGCCGCAGGACGGCGCGCTGTTCCCGCACATGACCGTGGCCGACAACATCGGTTTCGGCTTGGCAGAAACCGGCAGCGCCAGAGCCGAACGTATTCAGGCGCTGATGGACAACGTCGCCCTGAACGCCGACATGGCCACACGCTGGCCCCACGAGTTGTCCGGCGGCCAACAGCAGCGGGTGTCCCTCGCCCGGGCACTGGCCCAACGTCCACGCCTGATGCTGCTCGACGAACCCTTCTCCGCCCTCGACACCGGCCTGCGCGGCGCCATGCGCAAAATGGTCGCGCGCCTGCTGGAAGAGGCTGGCGTGACCACGATTCTGGTGACCCACGATCAGGGCGAAGCGCTGTCGTTCGCCGATCAGTTGGCGGTCATGCGCGACGGTCGGCTGGTGCAGTCAGGCCATCCGATGGACCTCTACCGCTACCCCAACGATGAGCAAACTGCGCATTTTCTCGGCGAAGCCGTGGTCATGCCCGCCCGGATCGAAGCCGGTTGGGCCCATTGCGATCTGGGCCGGGTGATGGTCAACAGCAATGGTTTTTCCGGCGCCGCGCAGATCATGTTGCGGCCCGAGCAACTGCAACTCTCGGACATTCCCGCCGATCCGGACGGCTGTCACGCGGTGGTCACTGATCGGGACTTCGGCGGCAACGTCTGCACCCTCACGGTGGAACTTCGCACGCAAGCCAGCCCCGGTCGCTCACTGCTGGTGCGCAGCTCCGGCATGCACGCGCCACCGGCCGGCAGCGCCGTGCAATTGTCCATTATGGGGGCGGCCCACGTCTTTGCAACGCCCTGACTACAGGTCGAAGCGATCCACCGCGCGGCGCCGCTCGTTGTCGTCGCGCACGTCATAGTTGGCGGTCGTCTGGATATTGCTGTGGTGGGCGAGCTTCTGGGCGATCGACAGGTCGTGCTCTTCGATCACCCGGGTGATGAACGAACGGCGGAAATCATGAGGCATGATCTTCACCCCGACCTGGGTCCCGCGCTGGCGGGCGATGTAATAGATCGCGTGCTTGGTGATGCGCTCGCGGGTGATATGGCTGCCACGGCGGATGCGGTTGAACAGAAACGCGTCGTCGCTCTCGCCTTCCTTGAGTTCCGAGCGACGAAACTCCAGCCAGGCATTGAGTTTGGCGAACGCCCAGGCTGGCGCGTATTTGATCAGTTGTTTATTGCCCTTGGCAGTCACGCACAGACTGCGCTCGTTGAAATCGACCTGATTGAGATCCAGATCCACCGACTCCGACTTGCGCATGCCAGTGCCGTACAACAGCGCAATCACCGCCGCATCGCGCAAACCTTGTGGCCGTGGATCAGCGGCGCAGACTTCCATCAATTCATGAATCAGCGTGCGCTTCAAATTGCGCCCCTGAGACAGGCGTGTGCCGGCAATGCCTTTGACCGAGCGCATTTTCAATAGATGTTCCTGGCTGATCAGGCTCATGCGCCAGGCTTCATTCATTACACCGCGAATGGCGTTTACATAAAGCGAAGAAGTATTCGGTGCGTAATTGTCGGCGCGCAATGCAGCGACTAATGCAACCACATCTTCCGGTTGCAGCGCATGCCAGGGAATTTCTTCGACGTTCATGTCTTCGAAACCGAGACGGTCGGCAGCGTCCTGCAACACGTAACGCATGGTCAGTTGGCTGGAGGGCGCCAGACGCGCCAGATACACGGTCATCGGGTTGGTTTTCAGGGGGTCGGGGGATGCAACGGGTAAGTCAATCAAACGTCGGGCCTTGAGTAAAAACAGTTCAACACAGCAACTAACAACTGCAACATTCTTAATATAAGGAGAACACTTCCGTAGGACTTTTCTACTAAAAACCGCGATAAACGGTAGAAGTCTGAACAGTGGCTGTATGGGTTTCAGATAAACGATTCGCCGACCGGTTTTTCATGTTCCTTTCACAAAAACGGGCATAACCTTAATTCCACTGAGTCCTGTGCCGGCGCTGCCCAAGCTGCCGGGCAATGCCTGAAAAGTCAACCGAACCCGACGTTATGTCGTCTTGGCAACTTATTGATGCAAAGGATTTTTTCGCGTCTACGCTTTGATTGGATCCAACCATTCAATGGATCTATTTCTTTTTTCTTTGCAATGAGGTGTGCATGAGTCAGGCGTTTCTCCCCTTCTCCCGCCCCAGTATCGGTGATGAAGAAATTGCCGCCGTGGAGCAAGTCCTGCGCTCCGGCTGGATCACCACCGGGCCGAAAAACCAGGCCCTCGAAGAACAATTTGCCCAGTACGTCGGCAGTCGTCATGCCGTGGCACTTTCCTCGGCCACCGGTGCCATGCATGTAACGTTACTGGCGTTGGGAATCGGCCCCGGCGATGAAGTCATCACCCCGTCGCAGACCTGGGTGTCGACCGCCAACATGATCTCGCTGCTCGGCGCCACGCCGGTGTTCGTCGATGTCGACCGCAACACCCTGATGACCGACGCCGCGCGCATCGAAGCCGCCATCACCCCGCGCACCAAAGCAATCATTCCGGTGCATTACGCCGGCGCCGCGTTTGATCTCGACCCGCTCTACGCGCTGGCCGACAAGCATGGCATCGCCGTGATCGAAGACGCCGCCCACGCCGCTGGCACCCGCTACAAGGGTCGTCACGTCGGCTCGCAAGGCACCGCAATCTTTTCTTTCCACGCGATCAAGAACATGACCTGCGCCGAAGGCGCGATGTTCGTCACCGACGACGAAGCCCTGGCCAACCGCGTGCGCATGCTCAAGTTTCATGGTCTGGGCGTCGATGCGTACGACCGCCTGACCCATGGCCGCAAACCCCAGGCCCAGGTGATCGAGCCCGGTTTCAAATACAACCTGGCCGACATCAACGCCGCGATTGCGCTGGTGCAACTGGAGCGTCTGGACGCGATCAACGCCCGTCGCACCGAACTGGCCACGCAATACCTGCAAAAACTCGAAGGCCTGCCGGTGCAACCGCTGGCGGTGCCTGCCTACGCGCAAACCCACGCCTGGCACCTGTTCATCCTGCGCATCGACAGCGAGCGCTGCGGCATGGATCGCGAAGCCTTCATGAAGGGTTTGCAGGAGCAAGGCATTGGCACCGGCATCCACTTCATCGCCACCCACCTGCACACCTGGTATCGCCAGCGTGATCCGCACCTGTCCCTGCCCGACACCGAGTGGAACTCGGCGCGGCTGTGCTCGATTCCCTTGTTTCCCGACATGACCGACCAGGATCTGGACCGGGTCGTCGGGGCCATTGAACACCTGATGGGGAAACGCCCGTGAGACCTTATCCGATTCATTGCGTGTCGATCGTCATCCCGGTCTACAACGAAGAAGACAGCCTGCCGGAACTGCTGCGCCGCACCCAAGCCGCCTGCCAGCAACTGCGTCATGACTACGAAATCGTGCTGGTCGACGACGGCAGCCGCGACACCTCCGCGCAATTGCTCGAAGACGCCGCGTCAGTCGAAGACAGCCCGTTTGTGGCCGTCATCCTCAACCGCAACTACGGCCAGCACGCGGCGATCATGGCCGGTTTCGAACAGTGCAAGGGCGACGTGGTGATCACCCTCGACGCCGACCTGCAGAACCCGCCAGAGGAAATCCCCCGGCTGGTCGCCGAGGCGGAAAAAGGCTTTGACGTGGTCGGCAGCGTGCGCGCCAATCGTCAGGATTCGGCGCTGCGCCGCTACCCGTCGAAACTGATCAACCTCGCCGTGCAGCGCTCCACCGGCGTCGCCATGAGCGACTACGGCTGCATGCTGCGCGCCTACCGCCGCACGATCATCGACGCGATGCTCGCCTGCCGCGAACGCAGCACGTTCATTCCGATCCTCGCCAACAGCTTCGCCCGCCACACCACGGAAATCACCGTGGCCCACGCCGAGCGCGAACACGGTGATTCGAAATACAGCCCGATGCGCCTGATCAACCTGATGTTCGACTTGATCACCTGCATGACCACCACGCCCCTGCGCCTGCTGAGCATTGTCGGTTTCGCCATGGCCGGGCTCGGCGTGCTGTTCGCGGCGGCGCTGATCTTCATGCGCCTGGCGTTTGGCGCCGGATGGGCCGGCGATGGCCTGTTCGTGCTGTTCGCCGTGCTGTTCGTGTTCACCGGCGGCCAATTCATCGGCATGGGCCTGCTCGGCGAATACCTGGGCCGGATGTACAGCGATGTGCGCGCCCGCCCGCGGTTCTTCATTGAAAAAGTCCTGCGCGGCCATCCCGCCACGCCGGCCCCTGCCATCACTGTTGACGGCCTCACTTCCAACTCCACGTCCGATCAGGTTCTCTCATGAGCGCAAAAACTGTTGTCTTCGCTTACCACGATATTGGCTGCGCCGGCATTCAAGCCCTGCTCGACAGTGGCTATGACATTGCGGCGGTGTTTACCCATGCAGATGACCCCAAGGAGAACACCTTCTACGCCTCGGTTGCACAACTGTGCGCCAACAAAGGCATCGCGGTTCATGCACCGGAAGACGCCAACCATCCGCTGTGGATCGAACGGATTGCCAAGCTCGACCCGGATTACCTCTTCTCGTTCTACTACCGCAATCTGCTGAGCGAGCCATTGCTGGCCCTCGCCAAAAAGGGCGCGTTCAACCTGCATGGCTCGCTGTTGCCGCGTTACCGTGGCCGCGCGCCGGCCAACTGGGTGCTGGTCAACGGCGAAACCGAAACCGGTGTCACCCTGCACCGCATGGTCAAACGCGCCGACGCCGGCGCCATCGTCGCCCAACAACGTGTAGCCATCGAACGCAGCGACACCGCGCTGAGCCTGCACGGCAAACTGCGCACGGCCGCCAGCGACCTGCTGCGCGACGCGCTGCCAGCGATGCTTCAGGGCAAGATCACCGAAACCCCGCAGGACGAATCCCAAGCCACGGTGTTCGGTCGTCGCACCCCGGCGGACGGCAAACTGGTCTGGGCGCAACCGGCCGAGCAACTGTTCAACCTGGTGCGAGCCGTAACCCGTCCGTATCCGGGCGCCTTCTGCGCCGTGGGCGAGCACAAGCTGATCGTCTGGAGCGCCGACGTGGTCAAGGGCAACGAAGGCCAGGCGCCGGGCCGGGTCATCAGTGTCGATCCGCTGCGCATCGCCTGCGGTGAAGACTCGCTGGTGATCAATGCCGGCCAGCGCAATGACAACGGCCTGTACCTCAGCGGCCCGCAACTGGCCAGTGAACTGGGTCTGGTGGACGGTTCGCTGCTGCGCGGTGCCGAATCCGGCCGTGGCCCGCGTCGTACACGGGTGCTGATCCTCGGCGTCAACGGTTTCATCGGCAACCATTTGTCCGAGCGCCTGCTGCGTGACGAGCGCTACGAAGTCTATGGCCTGGACATCGGCTCCGATGCCATCGACCGTCTGCGCAGCCACCCGCGTTTCCACTTCGTCGAAGGCGACATCAGCATTCACTCGGAGTGGATCGAGTACCACATCAAAAAATGCGACGTGGTGCTGCCGTTGGTGGCCATCGCCACGCCGATCGAATACACGCGCAACCCGCTGCGGGTGTTCGAGCTCGACTTCGAAGAAAACCTGAAACTGGTGCGCTACTGCGTCAAGTACAACAAGCGCGTGATCTTCCCGTCGACCTCGGAAGTCTATGGCATGTGCCAGGACAAACATTTCGACGAAGACCGCTCGAACCTGATTGTCGGCCCGATCAACAAGCAGCGCTGGATCTATTCGGTGTCCAAGCAACTGCTGGATCGGGTGATCTGGGCCTACGGCGCCAAGGGCCTGAACTTCACCCTGTTCCGTCCCTTCAACTGGATGGGCCCACGGCTGGATCGCCTCGATTCGGCGCGTATCGGCAGCTCCCGCGCCATCACCCAGTTGATCCTCAATCTGGTGGAAGGCACACCGATTCGTCTGTTCGACGGCGGCGCGCAGAAACGCTGCTTCACCGACATTGCCGACGGTGTCGAGGCACTGGCGCGGATCATCGATAACGACAACGACGTCTGCAACGGCCAGATCATCAACATCGGCAACCCGGACAACGAAGCGAGCATTCGCCAGTTGGGCGAAGAACTGCTGCGCCAGTTCGAGGCTCACCCGTTGCGCAGCAACTTCCCGCCGTTCGCCGGTTTCCGCGACGTGGAAAGCAAGGCGTTCTACGGTGCCGGTTATCAGGACGTCGAGCACCGCAAGCCGAGCATCGCCAATGCCAAGCGCCTGCTGGACTGGACGCCGACCGTGGAAATGCGCGAGACCATCGGCAACACGCTGGATTTCTTCTTGCGCGAGGCGATGCTCGAAATCGAGAGGCCTTCCAATAAAGGGGCATGTTGATGCAGGCCGGTTTGCGCATCGACGTCGACACCTTTCGCGGCACCCGCGAAGGCGTGCCGCGCTTGCTGGAAATTCTCGATGAAGCGCAGATCAAAGCGACGTTTTTCTTCAGTGTCGGCCCGGACAACATGGGCCGGCATCTATGGCGCCTGATCCGTCCGCAGTTCCTCTGGAAGATGCTGCGCTCCAACGCCGCCGGCCTGTACGGCTGGGACATCCTGCTGGCCGGTACGGCGTGGCCGGGCAAGCCGATCGGTCGTGACCTCGGGCACCTGATGCGTCAGGCCCGGGCCGCCGGCCACGAAGTCGGCCTGCACGCCTGGGATCACCACGGTTGGCAGGCCAATGCCGGGCGCTGGAGCGTTGCGCAACTGGTCGAGCAGATCCGTCAGGGCGTCGACACCTTGGGCGACATCCTGGGCGAAAAGGTCACGTGTTCGGCCGCCGCCGGTTGGCGTGCGGACGAGCGTGTGATCGAAGCCAAGCAGGCCTTCGGCTTTCGCTACAACAGCGATTGCCGTGGGCAGCGGGTGTTCCGTCCGTTGCTGGCCGATGGTTCGGTCGGTGCGCCGCAGATTCCGGTGGACCTGCCGACTTTCGATGAAGTGGTCGGGCCGAGTGTCGCGGCGAAGGATTTCAACGCCTTCATCCTCGACCGGTTCCGCCCTGAAAACCTCAACGTCTACACCATTCACGCCGAAGTAGAAGGGATTCTGATGGCCGAAGACTTTCGTCGACTGCTGGCCGACGCGCGCCAGCGACATATCCACTTTCAGCCCTTGGGCGATTTGCTCCCCGAATTTCTCAACACCTTGCCCGTCGGCCGTGTGCAACGCGGCGCCCTCGAAGGCCGCGAAGGCTGGCTGGGAGTGCAAGACGCATGAGCAAACGCTGGGCATTGCCGCTGTTGCTGGGGATTTTTTTGCTGGCTTATCTGCTGCCGCTGGGCAGCCATGGTTTGTGGATTCCCGATGAAACCCGTTATGCGCAGATCAGCCAGGAAATGCTGCTGAGCGGCAACTGGGTGTCGCCGCATTTCATGAACCTGCGTTACTTCGAAAAACCGGCAGCCGGTTACTGGATGATCGCCCTCGGCCAGGCCGTGTTCGGCCAGAACCTGTTCGGCGTGCGGTTTGCCTCGGCCCTGAGCACCGGGTTGAGCGTGCTGCTGTGCTTCCTCATCGCCCGACGTTTGTGGAACGAGCCGCGCAAAAGCTTCGTCTGCGCCCTGCTCTACATGAGTTTCGTCATCGTCGCCGGCCAGGCCGGTTACGCCAACCTCGATCCGCAATTCACCTTTTGGGTCAACCTGAGTCTGGTGGCGCTGTGGTTCGCCCTCGACAGCCAACGCCTGGCCGGCTGGGCGGTGTTGGGCCTGGCGTGCGGCATGGGCTTCATGACCAAGGGTTTTCTCGCCTGGTTGTTGCCGGTGCTGATCGCGTTGCCGTGGATGCTCTGGCAGAAACGCTGGAAGGAATTGCTGCTGTACGGCCCAGTGGCCATCGCCGTGGCGATCATCGTCAGCCTTCCATGGGTGCTGGCGGTGCACGGTCAGGAACCGGATTACTGGCGGTTCTTCTTCTGGCACGAACACATCCGCCGGTTTGCCGGCGACGATGCCCAGCATGACGCGCCGTGGTGGTTCTATCTGCCGCTGCTGGTGGCGTTCAGTCTGCCGTGGGTCGGGATGTTGCCGGTCGCGTTCAAGCAGGCCTGGCAGACCCGCCGCGAAACCGGCATCGCGTTTCTCGGGCTGTGGCTGCTGATGCCGCTGCTTTTCTTCAGCCTGAGCAACGGCAAGCTGCCGACCTACATCCTGCCGTGCCTGCTGCCGCTGGCGTTGCTGATGGGCCACGCGCTGGCTGATCGCTTGCGTCTGGAACAAGGCCGAGCACTGGGCCTCAATGGCCTGCTGAATCTGTTGCTGGGACTGGTCACGCTGGTCGGTCTGGTCTACGTGCAGCTCAAGCGTCCGCTGTACGACCACGAATTGCACAGTCTGGTGCTGGTGTTCATCGCACTGACCGGCTGGATCATCAGCAACCTGCTGCAAGCGTTCCGCCCGTTGCAGTGCTGGGCGGCGCCGGCGGTGGGCAGCCTGCTGCTGATCGCCTTGCTGCCGGCGGCAATGCCCAAATCGGTGGTCGCCAACAAGATGCCCGATCAGTTCGTCCTCGCCCATCAAGCGGAACTGGGGAGCACCACGCACCTCTTGAGCAACGACCTGGGGGCCGCGTCGGCCCTGTCCTGGCGGGTCAAACGCCCCCAAGTGGCGATGTACAACACGATAGGCGAATTGAAATATGGGCTTGCCTATCCTGACGGCATTCGACAACGGGTCGATCCCGATCAGGTGCAACAGTGGATGCGCGAAGCCCGCAAGACCGGTTCGGTCGGCGTGGTGATGCGGATCAAGGGGCAAGACGAACTGGACGAACTCGACAGACTGCCCAAGGACGGCGTTCGTTATGAGCAAGGCAATCTGGTGATCATGATTCTTCCGCAGGAGGCGTCATGAGCCTGTGGTTGCTGTTGTTCGCCTGCCTGCTGACCTGCCTGGGCCAGGTCGCGCAGAAATTCGCCGTCGAGCGCTGGCGCGGCGCGAGCCTGTCGTGGTCGCGCAAAGTGCGTTCGCCATGGCTGTGGCTGGCCCTGCTCGCCCTCGGCGCGGGCCTGCTGGTGTGGCTGCTGGTGTTGCAGCGCCTGCCGGTCAGCATCGCCTATCCGATGCTCAGCCTCAATTTCGTGATCATCACCCTGATCGCTCGCTTCGTATTCAGGGAGCCCGTCGACGCTCAGCACTGGTTCGGTGTGGTGCTGGTAATCGGTGGCGTGGCGCTGTTGGGGCAACAGTCATGAACTCGCGTCGTGGAATCTTCTTCGCCCTGGCCAGCGTGCTGCTGGTCAGCGTGGCGCAACTGAGCATGCGCTGGAGCATGACGCGCCTGCCTCGCCCGGATCAGTGGCTGGCCCTGCCCGCTGTCGACTCAGTCGCGCTGGTCGTGGTGCTGGCGGCGATCTTCGCCTACGCCCTGTCAATGCTCTGCTGGCTCGCCACCCTGCGCGATCTGCCGCTGGGCCGGGCCTATTCGCTGCTGAGCATCAGCTATGCGCTGGTGTACCTGCTGGCGGCCAGCCTGCCGCTGTTCAACGAATCCTTCAGTTTCTCTAAATCACTGGGCGTGGCGCTGGTCATGCTCGGGGTCATCACCATCAACACCCGTCCGGCCCGTGCGCCTGAGTTGAGGAGTTCGCCATGAAAATCACAGTGTTTGGTAGCGGTTATGTCGGCCTGGTGCAGGCCGCCGTGCTGGCCGAAGTCGGCCATGACGTGGTGTGCATGGACATCGACGAGAAAAAAGTCGAACTGCTGCGCCAGGGTCACGTCAGCATCTTCGAGCCGGGGCTGGCCAGTCTGGTCCGCGAAGGCCTGGACGCCGGACGCCTGCAATTCACCTGCGACGAAAAACTCGCGGTGCAGCATGGCAAGGTCGCGTTCATTGCCGTTGGCACCCCGTCCAAAGAAGACGGCTCGGCGGACCTGCGTTACGTGCTGTCGGTGGGTGACGCGGTGGCCCGGCACCGTGAACAGCCGCTGATTCTGGTGGAGAAATCCACCGTACCCGTGGGCACCGGCGACACCTTGCGCACGCACCTGGACAAAGCGCTGCTCAAGGCTGGGCGCCTGTTGCAGTTCGATATCGTCTCCAACCCGGAATTTCTCAAGGAAGGTTCAGCGGTCGCCGACTGCCGCCGGCCGGACCGGATCGTCATCGGTTGCGAGCGCGAAGAAGTGCGCGACGTGATGCGTGACCTGTACTCGCCGTTCAACCGCAACCACGACCGCATCATGTTCATGGACCTGCGCAGCGCCGAACTGACCAAGTACGCCGCCAACTGCATGCTGGCGACCAAGATCAGCTTCATCAACCAGATCGCCGAACTGGCCGAGCACCTGGGCGCGGACATCGAATCGGTGCGCCAGGGCATCGGCGCCGACAGCCGCATCGGCTACCACTTCATCTACCCCGGTTGCGGTTACGGCGGTTCGTGCTTCCCCAAAGACATGCGCGCGCTGATCCACAGCGCCGAAGAGGCGCACTGCTCCAGCGATCTGCTGCAAGCGGTGGAAGCGATCAACCAGCGGCAGAAACACAAGCTGTTCGAACGGATCAACGCGTTCTACAAGGGCGAGTTGCGCGGCAAGACCTTCGCCGTCTGGGGACTGGCCTTCAAACCGAACACTGACGACATGCGCGACGCGCCGAGCCGTGTCCTGCTCGAGTCGTTGTGGGCCGCCGGCGCCAATGTACAGGCGTTCGACCCGGAAGCCATGCAGGAAACCCAGCATTTGTACCCGGACGAAACAAAACTGATGCTGATGGGCACCCCGGAATCGGTGCTCGCCGGTTCCGATGCACTGATCATCTGCACCGAATGGCAGCAGTTCAAGGCGCCGGACTTCGACCTGATCCAGCAACGCCTCAAGGCCCCGGTGATCTTCGACGGTCGCAACCTGTACGACGCTGAACGCCTGGCCCGTAAGGGTTTCCATTACTTCCCGATGGGCCGTGGCGAATCGCGTACCTTGCCGATTCCGTTGCAGCAATGGCCGCACGCCTCGGACGTGGCTTGATCAAGTTGTCCTGTACCATTCGCCGGCAGTCCCTGATCGCAGGGCTGCTCGCGTTTGTGCTGTTCATCGCCGGCGTGTACGGGCAGGCGCCTATCGGTTTCGACTCGCGCTTCGTGTTGTTCGCCCAGGAAATGCTGCGCCACGGGCCCAGTGTATTTCCCACCACCTATGGTGAGCCGTACGCCGACTATTCGGCGCTCTCGACGTTGTTCATCTGGCTGCTGTCGTTGCCGTTCGGCACGGTCAACAGCCTGACAGCGTGGCTGCCGAGCGCGGTTGCCGGCGCGGTGATCGTGACGTTGATGTATCGCTTGCTCGCGCCCTCGTCCGTGCGCTGGGCGGTGGTCAGCATCGCCTTGCTGATGCTCACCAGCACCTTCATCACCGAAACGCGCGCGGTGTCGCAGGACCTGATGCTCGCCGCAGTCGCGTTTTCGGTGTTCTACCTCGGCTATGCCCACGATCATTTCGCTGCCGGTCGGCGCTGGCCGCTGGTGTTCATTCTGTTACTGCTGGGGTTCGGTATTCGCGGGCCGATCGGGCTGGTGGTGCCGACCGGCATGCTGTGCAGCTATTACCTGCTGGATCGCCAATGGTCACGCCTGTTGCTCTTCGGGGTGCTGGCTTCGCTGCTGCTGGCGGCCTGCGTCGGGCTGTTGTTGTGGCTGGCGGAGGTCAGCGGTGGGCCGGCGTTTCGTCAGGACGTGATCCGTATGCAGTTCATGGGGCGCATGGACGGCAGCGAAGGCATCAGCGGTTCGCTGTATTACTTCACCAGCTCACTGGGCAACTACGCGCTGGCGTATCCGCTGGCCTTGCTGGCACTGGCAGCGGCATGGTTGAGCAAGCCCCGGCAACGCGGCCCGGCTTTGCGACTGGTGCAGTATTGCGCCGCTGCGGGGTTGATCGTGATGCTCGGGCTGTCGATTCCACAGGCGAAAAAGGCCCGTTACCTGCTGCCGATGCTGCCCATGGCGGCGATCATTGCGGCGTATCCGTTTCAGGTGTTGCACGGCCGGGTGTTTGCCTGGCTGCGCGTCGCCATGCAGGGATTGTGGTTGTTGATTCCCGCGTTGCTGATCGTCCTGTTATGGGTGGCGAAGCGACGGTTTCCCGAGTCGTTGACCGGCCTGACGTCGGTAATGATCGTGCTGGGATTGCTGCAAGTAGCCGCGTTGTCGCGCTTGTGGCTGCCGCGCTGGCGAACCGAAGTCCTCGCGTTCAGCGCTGTTCTGGCGGTCTGGTCGGCGTACGCGCTGGTGTTCGAGCCGGTGGAGCGCCAGCTGTATGACACGCGATCCTTCAGCCAGGCGGCCATGGTGCGGATCCACGAGCAACCCGCGCCGCTGGTGCTGCACGGCATGGGCAAGGACGCCAAGGCAATCAAGTTCATGGTCAACGTCGAGCAGGATCTGCAACCGCTGTTCACTGAAACCACGCAAGCGCTCGAAGCACTCAAGGGGCCGGCGTGGCTGATGATGGATCACAGCGACTATCAAGCCCTGCAAGGCACGCCGCTTGGGGCGCTGCGACCGGTGCTGAGCGGGCGTTTCGACAAAAACGATTATGTGTTGCTGTGGCTGGCGCCTTAACCTGCGCGGCGTGATTTCCACAGGGACCGCTGACTGATGACCTTTACCGTGCGACAGGCCCTGGCAGCCGATGCCATCGCCCTTCCCGCCATTGAGCGTTCGGCCGCCGAGTTGTTTCGCCTTGACCCGTCACTGGCCTGGTTGGCAGATGCCGATGTGCCGAAGGCCTCGGCGCATTTACCGGCTATTGAGCGGGGCGAACTGTGGGTGGCGCAAAACAACGACGGGCAACTTGCAGGTTTTTTAAGGGCGGTGACGGTCGACCATCAGTTGCACATTGAGGAACTGTCCGTCAGCCAACACTTTCAGGGCCGGGGCGTCGGTCGCAAGTTACTGTTGGCGGCGATTGAACAGGCGCGTCTTTGGCAACTTCGCGCAGTGACGCTGACGACCTTTCGCGATCTGCCGTGGAATGCGCCGTTCTATCAACGCATGGGTTTTGCGCGATTGAACGCCAAGGACACCGATGCGCGTCTGAACCAAGTATTGCGCGATGAAATCGCTCACGGATTGCCCGGCGAGCGACGTTGCGCCTTGCGCCTGATGCTCACGCCGTCGCCTTGAGATCAACCCCCAGCGCCTGGGCAAACGCCTTGACCAACGGACTGCGCACGGTGTTGTGTCGCAGGATCAGATTGAACGGCGTGACGAAGTGGATCAGCTCCGGGCACACCGCGCGAAACTGCCCGGCGGCCACCAGTGTGGCGGCGTAATGCTGCGGCAGAAAGCCCACGAAACGCCCGGTCTTGATCAGCAATGCCACCGCTTCGACCTGGGTCGCCGAGGCGGAAAAACTGTCGTAGCGGGCGAAGTTGAGCTTGTCGCGATGGATCGCGTAGCGGTGGTTGATGCACTCGTAATCCTGCAGCACGTTGCCGCCCATTTGCTCCGCCGGCATGTCGAACAACGGGTGGCCGACGGCGCAGTAGGCCTGCGAGCGTTCTTCATAGAGCGGGTAATAATCGAACTCTTCGCGCTTTTGATAAACCGGGACTATTCCGGCCACTAAGCGCCCTTCAACTACGCCTCTTTCCACCTCATCCAACTGGGTCGCCTGAAGTTGAAACCTTACTTTCGGCGAGTGTTCATTTATCGTTCTAAGCGCAGCAACTAACGGGGAATTATCGTCACTGATCGTATTATCGATCACCCCCACTCCGAGATCGCCGATAAGTTCATTCTGTGCCGAACTAAGCCGATCGCGAAAGTTGTCAACCGAGGCAAACAGATCAATCGACGCCTGATACACCAGACGCCCTTCTTCGGTCAGGTGAAACCCTTCGCGCCCCCGGGTACACAGGCGCATGCCGATGCGGATTTCCAGGTCTGAAATCTGTTTGCTGATGGCGGCCAGGCCCACGTTCAGCTCGTTTTGCGCCGCGCTGAAGCCACCGGCCTCGACCACCGCCTTGAACACCTTGAGCAGTTTGAAGTCCAGTCCGCTGAGGGCCAAAGGTGCCCGGTGAGCGGTTTTGACCGGTGGGTTTCCGGAATTGGAAAGTGGGGTTTCCATAATGCTGATTTACCTCTGGCGCAATGTTCAACAATCTGTGTCCAACAACAAAAACATCGCCGACTAATAATAATGACCACAGAAAACAGGCCTTGGCAACCGCCAAAAAATCTCGAACATCAGTGCCAACTCACTGATCGCCAAACATTAAAAGCTGACACTTCGATCAGCTCTTGTCTCTTTGCAACTGCCCTCTTGAAAACTGCTTTGGCCTGATTCTGTCTGCTGCTGTTCGCTGAATAGCCAGCGCGATTTTCAGGGCCATGCACACCGATTTCAGTTCGCGTTACCGACGAGGAAAACAACAAATGTCTCAAACCACCGACCGTCTATGGGGTGCCCGTTTCAAAAGCGGCCCGTCCGCAGCCCTGGCGGCCCTGTCCCGTTGCCCCGAGCGCTATTTCCGCCTGACGCCGTACGATCTGGCCGGCTCCAAGGCCCACGCCGGGGAACTGCAACGTGCCGGCCTGCTCGACGAGCAGGAAACCCGCACGATGATCGAAGCCCTGGACGGCATCGGTGCCGATTTCGCAGCCGGGCGCATCGCCCCGACCCTGGACGACGAAGACGTTCACACCTTTATCGAGCGCCTGCTGACCGAACGCCTCGGCGCTCTGGGCGGCAAGCTGCGCGCCGGCCGTTCGCGCAACGACCAGACCGCCAACGACCTGCGCCTGTTCCTGCGTGATCACGTTCGCACGTTGGCCGTGGAAGTGCTGGCCCTGCAAACGGCGCTGGTGGATCAGGCCGAGCAGCATGTCGAGAGCATCTGCCCGGGCTTCACCCACTTGCAGCAAGCGCAACCGATTGTGTTCGCCCACCACCTGCTGGCCCACGCGCAATCGATGGTGCGTGACGTGCAACGCCTGGTGGACTGGGACGCGCGCACTTCGCTGTCGCCCCTCGGTGCCGCAGCCATGGCCGGTTCCGCCATCGCTCGCCAGCCGCAGCAGTCGGCCAAAGAGATGGGTTATGCCGGGGTCTGCGAAAACTCCATCGACGCCGTGGCCAGCCGCGACCACGTCGCCGAATTCCTGTTCATCGCCAGCATGCTCGGGATCAACATCTCGCGTCTGGCCGAAGAGTTCTGCCTGTGGTCGTCGCGCCAGTTCCGCTGGGTCGATCTGGACGACGCCTACGCCACCGGCAGTTCAATCATGCCGCAGAAGAAAAACCCCGACATCGCCGAACTGGCCCGGGGCAAGGCTGGGCGCCTGATCGGCAACCTGACCGGTCTGCTGTCGACGCTCAAATCCCTGCCGCTGTCGTACAACCGCGACCTGAGCGAAGACAAGAACGGCGTGCTCGACAGCGTCGACACCCTGCTGCTGGTGCTGCCGGCGATGGCCGGGATGGTCGCGACCATGTCCGTCAACGTCGAGGAATTGCGGCGTCAGGCGCCACTGGGTTTCACCCTCGCCACCGAAGTCGCCGACTGGCTGGCGGTGCGCGGCGTGCCGTTCAAGGAAGCCCACGAAATCACCGGTGCGCTGGTGCAGGCCTGCGAGAAACACGGCATCGAACTGTGGGAAGCCTCGCCGGCGCTGCTGGCCGAAATCGACCCGCGCCTGACGGCAGACGTGCGTGACAGCCTGACCCTGGAAGCCGCCATCGCTGCCCGCAGCGGTTGGGGCGGCACCGCGCCGCAACAGGTGCGCGAGCAGATCGGCCGACTGAAAACCGCCCTCGCCGCGCAGCAACAGTGGACCGAAAACTACCAGGGCTTCCGCCTCTAAGCCGGGTCCCCCTCCCACCGGGAGGGGGTTGATCGAAAAGTACAGTGTACGGAGAAACACCATGAGCCAGACTCAGGCAGAACGACTCCAGGCGGAGCGCAAACTGGCGGAAAACCAGTTCGACATTACCCAGTACCAGCACGTGCCACGGCGCTATTACGGGCGGATCTTCTTCGCCACCCTGATCGTCATCGCGATCATCGGTCTGGTACGGGCCTTCGCCGAAGGCAAGATCGAATGGTCGTACATCGGCCAGTTCCTGACCTCCCAAGCGATCATGTGGGGCCTGTTCAACACGATCGTCATGGCCGTGCTGGCGATGGCGCTGGGCATCGTGTTCGGGGTGATCACGGCGATCATGCGCATGTCGGCCAACCCGATCCTGCGCTACGTGGCGCTGACCTACACCTGGCTGTTTCGCGGTACGCCGCTGATTCTGCAACTGCTGTTGTGGTTCAACCTGGCGCTGATCTTCCCCACCATCGGTATTCCCGGCCTGTTCCAGCTCGACACCGTGAGCCTGATGACCCCGTTCGTGGCCGCCCTCCTCGGCTTGAGCATCAACCAGGGCGCCTACACCGCTGAAGTGGTACGCGCCGGCCTGCTGTCGGTGGACACCGGCCAGTACGAAGCCGCCAAGTCGATCGGCATGCCGCGCCTGCAGGCGCTGCGCCGGATCATCCTGCCCCAGGCCATGCGGATCATCATTCCGCCGGTGGGCAACGAGTTCATCGGCATGGTGAAAATGACCTCGCTGGCGAGCGTCATCCAATACTCGGAACTGCTCTACAACGCCCAGAACATTTACTACGCCAACGCCCGGGTCATGGAGCTGCTGATCGTCGCCGGTATCTGGTACCTGGCCACCGTCACCGTCCTGTCCTTTGGTCAAAGCCGTCTGGAGCGTCGTTTCGCTCGCGGCGCCGGCAAGCGTTCTTGAGGAATCCGTCATGAGAAACATCGTCAAGGCCGTGAGCCTGAACAAATATTACGACCAGTACCACGCGCTCAAGGACATCAACATCGAAGTCGAGCAAGGTGAAGTGCTGTGCATCATCGGCCCGTCCGGCTCGGGCAAGAGCACCCTGCTGCGCTGCGTCAATCAGCTGGAGAAGATCGACAAGGGCGGCCTGTGGGTCGACGGCGAACTGGTCGGCTACCGCGTCGTCGGGCACAAACTGCACGAACTCAACGAGTCGCAGATTGCCCGCCAGCGCCTGGCCACCGGCATGGTGTTCCAGCGCTTCAACCTGTTCCCGCACATGACTGTGCTGCAAAACATCATCGAAGGCCCGTGCCAGGTGCTCAAGCGTTCGCCCAAGGAAGCGCACGAAGAGGCCCTGGAACTGCTGGCCCGGGTCGGCCTGGCCGACAAACGCAACAGCTACCCGATTGAACTGTCGGGCGGTCAGCAGCAACGGGTGGCGATTGCCCGCGCCCTGGCCATGCGCCCCAAGCTGATGCTGTTCGATGAACCCACTTCGGCACTCGACCCGGAACTGGTCGGTGAGGTGCTGTCGGTGATGCGCGATCTGGCGCAGACCGGCATGACCATGATCGTCGTCACCCATGAACTGGGCTTCGCCCGGGAGGTTTCCAACCGCATGGTGTTCATGGACGGCGGGCAGATCGTGGAGGCTGGAAGCCCCGAAGAAATACTAATAAGTCCGCAAAACCCACGCACCCAAAGCTTCATTTCTGCCGTTCGAACCTGAGGCCCCTTTGGCCTTCACAACATTCATAAGAGAACGTCCATGAAGAACTTCGTCATTCCAGCAGTACTCACCTCCCTCATGTCTTGCGGTGTCGCCGTGGCCGCCGAGTTACCGGCCAGCATCAAGGAGAAAGGCGAGATCGTCGTCGCGATCATGCCCAACTATCCGCCGATGGATTTCAAGGACCCGGCCACCAACACGCTCACCGGCCTGGATTACGACCTGGGCAACGCCCTGGCCGAACGCCTCGGGGTGAAGATCAAGTGGCAGGAAACCGGCTTCGAGCAAATGATCAACGCCCTGACCACCGAGCGCGTGGACATGGTTCTGTCGGGCATGACCGACACCGCCGAACGTCAGGCCAGCGTGACCTTCGTCGACTACTTCACCAGCGGCCCGCAGTTCTACACCTTGCAGAAAAACACCGCGACCAACGAGATCATCGACCTGTGTGGCAAGAAAGTTGGCACCAGCCGCCGCACCACGTTCCCGGCGGAAATCGCCGAGTGGAGCAAGGCCCACTGTGAAGCCGCGGGCAAGCCTGCAATCAACGTGATCGGCACCGAAGGCTCGGCCGACGCCCGCGCCCAACTGCGCCAGAGCCGTATCGACGCGGCGATGCAGGGCAGCGAAACCCTGTCGTACCTCAAGACCCAGGAAAAGGACATGTACAAGACGGTCGGCCAGCCGATCTCCGTGCAGTTCACCGGGCTGGGTGTGAGCAAGAAGAAGCCTGAGCTGAGTGAGGCGGTGAAGGTGGCGCTGCAGAGCATGGTGGATGACGGCAGCTACAACGCGATCCTGAAGAAATGGGATCTGGAGCTGGGTGCGATCAAGAACGTGACCATCAACGCGGGCAAGTAAGGCCTCGCCACTGATGCCCGCTGCGATCTTTTGATGGATCGTTCCCACGCTCTGCGTGGGAATGCAGCCAGGGACGCTCTGCGTCCCGAACAAAGATCGCAGCCTTCGGCAGTTCCTACAGATGAGTATCGGAGCGCTGTGATGTCCTCCCCACCCCAACCCACCTGGCCCGCCCCGCACAAAGCCTGCCTCGCCCTGGCCTTCGACCTCGACGGCCCGACCGGCGACGCCATGCTCAACAACTCGATCTGGCACAAACCCGAATACTTCGGCTTCGGCGGCTACGGCCCCTACCGCGCCTTGCCACGCCTGCTGGATCTGCTCGACGCCTTCAAGATCCCGACCACCTTCTTCGTCCCCGCGTGGGTCGTGGAAAACTGGCCGAAACAGTGCCAGGCCATTGTTGAGCGCGGTCATGAAGTCGCCTACCACGGTTACAAACACGAATCCTTCTACAGCCTGACGCTGGACCAGCAGCAGGCCGTGATGAACAAGTCCCGCGACGTGTTCTGGCAATACCTGCACATCCGCGCCGAAGGTTTTCGCACCCCGTCCGGCGACTGGCGCGCCGAGACCCCGGCGATGCTGGCCGACAACGGTGTCATCTATTCCAGCAGCATGCGCGGCGACGATCGCCCGTATCTGGTCAACGTCCCCGGCCACGACACACCGCTGGTGGAGATCCCCGGTCGCTGGGAAATGGACGACTACGCCTCCCTCGCCTACACCCGCGCCCCGAACTTCCCGTCCGGGCTCGACCGCACCGCCAGCTACGAGCTGACCCTCGACAACTGGCAACGCGAATACGACGGCGCGATGGACGAAGGCCTGTGCCTGACCACCCTGTTCCACCCGAAAATCACCGGCAAACCGGGGCGCGTCCTGTTGCTGGAAAAACTCTTCGAACACATGCGCCAACGCGATGACGTGTGGTTCGCTACGTGCCGCGACGTCGCCCGCTGGTGGCTGAAGGAGCATCACCATGGCTGACGCTGACAACCTCTGGCCCGCCGGCAAACGCTGCGCGGTGGTGCTGACCGTCGATTACAACGATATCCACGGCATTCTCACCCAGGCCCCGGAAGTCGCCGGGCGCGACAAGACGCTGTCGGTGTGGCGCTACGGCACGCAACGGGGCGTCGAGCGTTTGCTCGGCCTGTTCAGGGAACTCGGGGTACGCAGCAGTTGGTTCGTGCCCGGCATCGTCGCCGAGGAAAACCCGCAGCACATCGCGACGATCCAGGCTGACGGCCATGAAATCGCCTGCGCCGGCTACCGCCATCAGGATTACGACACGCTGGATCTGGCGGCGCAAAGCGCGGACGTCGCCAAGGGCTGCGCAGCGCTGCAAGCGTTGACCGGCGTGCATCCGACCGGCTTCCGGATTCCGGCGGGCAACGGCGCGCCGGGCTTCATCGAAGCCTTGAAAGGTCATGGCATTCACTGGTCGTCATCATGGCGTGGCGATGATCTGCCTTTTTTGCACCCGACCGCGCCCGAAGTGGTCGAGTTGCCGCTGCATTACGAACTGGAAGACGAACCCTATTTCGCCTTCAACCTGAGCCCGGCCGTGCCGCCGGCGCAATCACGGATCGCCTCCTACAGCCACACCCTGGGCAACCTGCAAATGGACTTCGCCGGGTTCCATCGCTTCGGCCTGTGCTACGTGCTGCGTCTGCACCCGGAAATCATCGCCACACCGGGGCGCATCGGTGTGCTGCGCGAATTGCTGCAAGGCATTCAGCAGCATGACGACGTGTGGATCGCCACCGGCGCCGAAGTCGCGCAGTGGTGGGCGCAAACCGCGGCGCCGGTCGCGCAGGATCATCCGGCGTCGGTGTATGAGCGCCATTATCGGGACTACCTTGTATGACCGAACGCATGCAGCGGCTGGCGCAGTTTTGCGTCGAAACGCGGTTTGAAGACCTGCCGCCGGCGTTGGTGGAACAAGCCAAGCGGCACATTCTCGATACCTTCGGCGCGGCGCTGGCCGGAGCCGACAGTGCGGTGGCGCTTCAGGCGCGCCAGGTGTTCGGTGCCGAGTCGGGCACCGCGTTGGTCTGGGGTTCATCGTTGCGGGTCGGCCCGGGGCATGCCGCCTTGCTCAACGGCATCGCCGCCCACGCACTGGAGCTGGACGACACCGGCGGTTGCGATCACTCCGGCGCGGTGGTGTTGCCAGCGGTGATGGCGGCTTTGTCATTGGTGGATCGGCCGGTGGACGGTCGCGAGTTCATCACCGCCGTGGTCATTGGCTACGAGATCGGCCGACGGGTGCTGGAAGCCTGCGGCAGTTATTCGGCGCACAACGGCGCCGGCTGGCATTCCACCGCCACCTGCGGCGTGTTCGGCGCGGCGGCGGCCTGTGCGCGGGTCTTTGCGCTGGATGCGGCGCAAACCGTGTCGGCGCTGGGCATCGCCGGCAGTTTCAGCGGCGGCTTGTGGGCGTTCATTCATGACGGCTCGCAGAGCAAGAAACTGCACAGTGGCCGGGCGGCCGAGGGCGGTTTGCTGGCGGCGCGTTTTGCCCGCGAAGGCGTCAGTGGGCCGTCGGTGTTGTTCGAGGATGTCTGGGGTGGCTTTCTCAAGACCCTGGCGCCGGGCAGCGCGCAACCGGATGCGCTGGATGCTGAATTGGGCCAGGTCTGGAAACTCGCGCGCTGTTCGATCAAGCCCTACGCCGCCTGCCGTGGCACTCATTCGGCCATCGATGCGCTCGGGTTGTTGTTGGAACAGTTGCAGGTCGGCGCGGATCAGGTGGAAGACGTCCAGGTCAACCTGTGCGGGTTTCTGCTCGACATGTGCGGCGGTCGCGACACTCGCAGCCTGGCCGCCGCGCAGATGAGCCTGCCCTACGCCCTCGCCGCACGACTGGTGCATGGCCATTGCCAGCTAGAGGCTTACGATGAGCAGCCACGCAACGATCCGCAAATCGCCCACTGGCTGACGCGCATTCGCCTTGAAGTGGATGAGCGACTGGCGGAGGATGGCGAGCCGCTGGTCGTTGTTCGAACCCGCGACGGGCGTCAGGCGAGTCTGTGTGTCGAGGTGCCGCTGGGGGCGCCGGGCAATCCGTTGAGCGAGGCGGCGCTGGAGGCGAAGTTTTTCAGTCTGGCGTTGCGAGTGCTTTCACCGCTCAAGGCCGAGCCGTTACGGGCGCAACTGCGGCAACTGCAAACGCTGGATTCCGTGCGCGATCTCGAGCACCTGTTAACCGAATAAGGACATTTGATTTTCCGTGGCCACCTACTCGCTCGTTATCCGCCGCCTGATGATCGTTTCGCTGACCATCGTCGTCAGCCGCGCCATCACCAGTCCGTTGCTCACGCTGTTTTTGAGTCACAAACTCGGCCTCAACCAACAGGATGTCGGGTTGTTGCTGGGCATCGCGGTGTTCATCGCCACCCTGCTCGCGCTGTACGGCGGCTACATCATCGACCGGCTGGAGAAACGCCGGTTGCTGATTCTGGCGATGCTCTCCAGCGCCGTCGGCTTCGTGCTGCTGACCTTCGCCCAAGACCTGTACCTGACGACCGCCACCCTGGTCATCACTGAAACCGCCTCGGCGCTGTTCCTCATCGGCTCCAAGGCGATCCTCAGTGAAAACCTGCCCATGAGCCAACGGGCCAAGGCGTTTTCCCTGCGCTATACGCTGACCAACATCGGTTACGCCACCGGCCCGATGCTCGGCGTGGTGATCGCCGGGGTGTACCCGATTGCGCCGTTCCTGATGGCCGCGGGCATCGCTTTCGGCAGCATCTTCCTGATGATCGGCATCCCGAAGGACGCCAGCCCGGTCGCCGCGATCGGCCAGCCGCAAAGCTTCCTGAAGACCCTGATCACCCTGAAAAACGACCGCACGCTGATCATGTTCACCTGCGGCTGTCTGCTCAGCACCGTGGTCCATGGCCGCTTCACCCTGTACCTGTCGCAATACCTGCTGGTGGTCGAAGACTCGCAGCGCGCGTTGCAAACCATGGCCGCCCTGCTCGCCTGCAACGCCATCGCGGTGATCCTGCTGCAATACCAGATCGGTCGTTTCCTCAACCGGGAAAAACTGCGCTACTGGATCGCCGCCGGCACCAGCCTGTTCATCCTCGGTTTGATCGGCTTCAGCCTCGCCGACAGCCTGGTGACGTGGTGCATCGCGATGTTCATCTTCACCCTCGGCGAGATGATCATTTACCCGTCGGAATTCCTGTTCGTCGACACCCTGGCCCCGGAAGAACTGCGCGGCAGCTATTACGGCGCGCAGAACCTCGCGGCCCTCGGCGGCGCGCTGAGCCCGGTGATCTGCGGCTTCCTGCTGATGCACACGCCGGCGCCGACCATGTTCTACGCCCTCAGCGCACTGACGGCGATGGGCGGGTTCCTGTGTTTCATGAGCGGGCGGCGCGTGGCTTTACTTCATAAATAATGCACTGAAACTGCATTTATATGAATTTGTCAGCATCGTGATTGCTTGGCACACTGTGCGCGTTCCTCCCCCAATAGCTGGAACACTTCGAAGGACTTTCCGCATTGACGGACAAGTCCTTTTTTTTGCCCTGAATTTCGCAAAGGATCGATTCTGCATGCTCGCTCGCTGGTTGCCCGCCGCCATCAACACCCGCCCCGCCGAATGGAGCCGCGCCGCCATCGGCATGGCGCTGGGCACGTTGTTCAGCGTGTGGGCGTGCAGTCAGGTGTTCGGCATTGAAGTGGCCTACCACCTGATCGGCCCGCTGGGCGCCTCGGCGGTGCTGCTGTTCGCGGTGTCCTCCGGCGCCCTCGCCCAGCCGTGGTCGATCATCGGCGGCTACCTGTGCGCCGGTGTCGTCGCGTTGCTGGTGGCCCATGTGCTCGGCCGAACCCTGGGCAGTGCGTGCCTCGCGGCGGGCATGGCACTGATCCTGATGTGCTGGCTGCGCTGCCTGCACCCGCCGGCCGGCGCCGTCGCGTTGACCATGGTGCTGGCCGACCCGATGACCATCGCCATGGACTGGAAAGCCCTGGAACCGGTGATGCTCAGCGCCGCCTGCCTGCTGCTGGGTGCACTGGCCTACAACAACCTGACCCGCATCCGCTACCCGAAACGCCCCGCGGAACCGGCGCCGGCCGTGGCACCGATGGATATTCAGTCCATCACGGCGCAAGATCTGAAATTGGCGCTGGCGCAGATGGAAGCGTTTATCGACGTCACGCCGGAGGATCTGGAGCAGTTGATTCATGCCAGTGAACGGCACGCCAGGCGGCGGAGCATTGGCCAGGTGTTCAGCTGAGTCCGGGCCTGTCCCTGTCAGCGTTGTCGATTGAAAAGAAGCCGCGATCCCGTGCATTTAGCCTAAGGTAAAAATGCAGACAGCCCGTGCACATATCCCCGTTGTACACGGCAAATTTGCACTGTTACGATCGGCTAACGCTCGCGTGCGAGCTTCTCGAATAAAGACAATAAAAGCAGGGAGTTAGTGATGACTGCTCAGGCTTCATCCCCGCGGACTTCGTCCATGGATGCCACGCCACACGAAGTGCTGGCCGAGGTTCGCAACCACATCGGTCACCTGACCCTCAACCGCCCCGCCGGCCTCAATGCCCTGACCCTCAACATGGTGCGCCAGCTCCAGCAGCAGCTGGATGCCTGGGCCGCCGATGCCGATATCCACGCGGTGGTGCTGCGCGGTGCCGGCGAAAAAGCCTTCTGTGCCGGTGGCGACATTCGTTCCCTGTACGACAGCCATAAAAGCGGCGACACGCTGCACGAAGATTTCTTCGTCGAGGAATACGCCCTCGACCTGACGATCCACCACTACCGCAAACCGGTGCTGGCGCTGATGGACGGTTTCGTTCTCGGCGGCGGCATGGGCCTGGTGCAAGGCGCCGATCTGCGGGTGGTCACCGAGAAGAGCCGTCTGGCGATGCCCGAAGTGGCGATCGGGTATTTCCCGGATGTCGGTGGCAGTTATTTCCTGCCGCGCATTCCTGGCGAACTGGGGATTTACCTGGGCGTCAGCGGCGTGCAGATCCGCGCGGCGGATGCGCTGTATTGCGGGCTGGCCGACTGGTACCTGGACAGCAGCAAACTCGGCACCCTCGACGAACAGCTCGACCAGTTGCAATGGCACGACACGCCGTTGAAGGATCTGCAAAGCCTGCTCGCCCGCCACGCCGTGCAAACCCTGCCGGACGCGCCGCTTCAAGCCTTGCGCCCGGCCATCGACCACTTCTTCGCCTTGCCGGACGTGCCGAGCATTGTCGAGCAACTGCGTGCCGTGACCGTCGCCGACAGCCACGAATGGGCAACCACCACCGCTGACCTGCTGGAAACCCGCTCGCCGCTGGCCATGGGCGTGACCCTGGAAATGCTCCGTCGCGGCCGTCATCTGAGCCTGGAACACTGCTTCGCCCTCGAACTGCATCTGGATCGCCAGTGGTTCGAACGCGGCGACCTGATCGAAGGCGTGCGCGCCTTGCTGATCGACAAAGACAAATCACCACGCTGGAATCCGCCGACCCTGGCCGGGCTGCACGCCGAACAGGTCGAGAGTTTCTTCCACGGTTTCGCTGAGAGCGGGAGCTGAGCCATGCACGATCTCGAATTGACTGAAGACCAGGTCATGATCCGCGACATGGCCCGGGACTTTGCCCGTGGCGAAATCGCACCCCACGCACAAGCCTGGGAAAAGGCTGGCTGGATCGATGATGGCCTGGTGGCGAAAATGGGCGAGCTGGGCCTGCTGGGCATGGTGGTGCCTGAGGAATGGGGCGGCACTTACGTTGACTACGTGGCCTATGCGCTGGCAGTGGAAGAGATCTCCGCCGGTGACGGCGCCACCGGCGCGTTCATGAGCATCCACAACTCGGTGGGCTGTGGGCCGGTGCTCAACTACGGCAGCGAAGAACAGAAACAGACCTGGCTGGCGGATCTGGCCAGCGGCGCGGTAATCGGCTGTTTCTGCCTGACCGAACCCCAGGCCGGCTCCGAAGCGCACAACCTGCGCACCCGCGCCGAACTGCGCGACGGCCAATGGGTGATCAACGGCGCCAAGCAATTTGTCAGCAACGGCAAGCGGGCGAAACTGGCGATCGTGTTTGCCGTGACCGATCCGGATCTGGGCAAGCGTGGGATCTCGGCGTTTCTGGTGCCGACCGACACGCCGGGCTTCATCGTCGACCGTACCGAACACAAGATGGGCATTCGCGCCTCCGACACCTGCGCGGTGACGCTGAACAACTGCAGCATTCCCGAAGCCAATCTGCTGGGTGAACGCGGTAAAGGTTTGGCGATTGCCCTTTCCAACCTGGAAGGCGGACGCATCGGTATCGCGGCGCAAGCATTGGGCATCGCCCGTGCAGCGTTCGAAGCGGCGCTGGGTTACGCCCGTGATCGGGTGCAGTTCGGCAAGGCGATTGTCGAACACCAGAGCATCGCCAACCTGCTGGCGGACATGCAGATGCAGATCAACGCGGCACGCTTGATGATCCTGCACGCGGCGCGGCTGCGCACGGCGGGCAAACCCTGTCTGTCGGAGGCTTCGCAGGCCAAGCTGTTTGCATCGGAAATGGCTGAGAAGGTGTGCTCGTCAGCGATTCAGATCCATGGCGGGTATGGGTATCTGGAGGATTACCCGGTTGAGAAGTATTACCGGGATGCGCGGATTACCCAGATTTATGAGGGGTCGAGCGAGATACAGCGGATGGTGATTGCTCGGGAGTTGAAGAACTACCAGCTCTGACTGATCGCCCCCACGCAAAGCGTGGGGGCGAACTCCATTACTTGCCCTGGAACTCAGCCGGCCGCTTCGCCACAAACGCCGCCATCCCTTCCTTCTGATCCTGCGTCGCAAATGCTGCATGGAACACCCGGCGCTCGAATCGCACGCCTTCAGTCAGATTCACTTCAAAGGCGCGGTTGACGCTTTCCTTGACCATCATCGCAATCGGCAGCGATTTGCTGGCGATCACCGCCGCGACGTTCAGCGCCTCATCCAGCAACTCGGCACTCGGCACGATCCGCGCAACAATGCCGCAGCGCTCGGCTTCCACGGCGTCGATCATGCGGCCGCTCAGGCACATTTCCATGGCCTTGGCCTTGCCCACGGCGCGGGTCAGGCGCTGGGTGCCGCCCATGCCCGGCAGCACGCCGAGGTTGATTTCCGGCTGGCCGAATTTGGCGTTGTCGCCGGCCAGGATGAAGTCGCACATCAGCGCCAGTTCACAGCCACCGCCGAGGGCAAAACCGTTGACCGCCGCGATGATCGGCTTGCGGCGGTTGGCCACGCGGTCGCTGTCGCTGAACAGGTCGTCCATGTAGATCTGCGGGTAGGTCAGATCAGCCATTTCCTTGATGTCGGCGCCGGCGGCAAAGGCTTTGGTCGAGCCGGTGATGACGATGCAGCCAATGTTCGCGTCGGCTTCGAAACCATCGAGCGCGCGGTTCACTTCGCTGACCAGTTGCGCGTTGAGGGCGTTCAGTGCCTGCGGGCGATTGAGGGTAATCAGGCCGACGCGGCCATGGGTTTCCAGCAAAATCGTTTCGTAACTCATGTGCAGATTCCTTCTCAAAGATTGCGCGAAATGACCATGCGCTGAATGTCGCTGGTGCCTTCGTAGATCTGGCAGACCCGCACGTCGCGGTAGATGCGCTCCAGCGGGAAGTCGTTGAGGTAACCGTAACCGCCGAGGGTTTGCAACGCCATGGAGCAGACTTTCTCGGCCATTTCCGAGGCGAACAGTTTGGCCATCGACGCTTCCACCAGCGCTGGTTGACCGCTGTCGCGCAGGGCGGCGGCGTAATGCACCATCTGCCGTGCCACGGCGATCTGGGTCGCCATGTCCGCCAGACGGAACGCCACAGCCTGGTGCTCGATGATGGGCTTGCCGAAAGTATCGCGCTCGCGGGCGTAATCACGCGCCGCTTCGAACGCGGCGCGGGCCATGCCCACCGCTTGCGAAGCGATGCCGACGCGGCCACCTTCGAGGTTGGCCAGGGCAATCTTGTAGCCCTCGCCCTCCTCACCCAGCCGATTGGCCACCGGCACTTTCACGTCTTCGAACAGAATCTGGCAGGTGTCCGAAGCGTGCTGGCCGAGCTTGTCTTCGATGCGGGCGACTTTGTAGCCCGGCGAATCGGTCGGCACGATGAAGGCGCTGATCCCGCGCTTGCCGGCGCTCGGGTCGGTGACGGCAAACACGATCACGATCCCGGCGTTCTGCCCGGAGGTGATGAACTGTTTGCAGCCGTTGAGCACGTAGTGATCGCCTTCCAGCCGTGCGCGGGTTTTCAGGCTGCTGGCGTCGGAACCGGCCTGCGGTTCGGTCAACGCGAAGGCACCGAGCATCGCGCCGCTGGCCAGCGGTTTGAGGAAGCGCTCGCGCTGGTCGTCATTGCCGAACGTGAGGATCGGCACACAACCCACCGAGTTGTGCACGCTCATGATGGTCGAACAGGCGCCGTCGCCGGCGGCGATTTCTTCCAGGGCCATGGCGTAGGCCAGGTAACCGGTGTCGCAACCGCCCCACTGCTCTGGCACCAGCATGCCGAAGAAACCCAGTTCGGCCATTTCGCCGATGGCTTCTTTCGGGAAGCGGTGCTCGCGATCCCATTCGGCGGCGAACGGTTTGAGCCGTTCCTCGGCAAACTGCCGGGCCATGTCGCGGATTTGTTGTTGGTCGTCATTGGGAATCATGGCAAATCCTTAAATGCATTCCACCGCCATCGCCGTGGCCTCACCGCCGCCGATGCAAATCGCCGCGACACCACGTTTCAGGCCTTTCTGGCGCAGGGCCGAGAGCAAGGTCACCAGAATCCGCGCACCGGAGGCACCGATCGGGTGGCCCAGGGCGCAGGCGCCGCCATGGATGTTGAGCTTGTCGTGAGGGATTTCCAGGTGGGTCATCGCCGCCATGCCGACCACGGCAAAGGCTTCGTTGACTTCGAACAGATCGACCTGATCCAGCGACCAGCCGGTTTTCTTCATCAGCTTCTTGATCGCGCCGATCGGTGCCACCGGGAACAGGCCCGGGGTGTCAGCAAAGGCTGCGTGGCCGTGAATCACCGCCAGCGGTTTCAGACCTTGTTGCTGCGCTTGCGACTGGCGCATCAGGACCAGTGCGGCGGCGCCGTCGGAGATCGAGCTGGAGTTGGCCGCCGTCACAGTACCGCCCTCGCGGAACGCCGGCTTCAGCGAGGCGATCTTGTCCAGTTTGGCTTTTGGCGGCTGCTCGTCGTTGCTGATAACGACTTGCTCCTTGCCCACGGTCACGGTCAGCGGAACGATTTCGTCCTTGAAGCTGCCATCCTTGATCGCCTGTTGGGCGCGGGTGGTCGAGGCGATGGCGAAAGCGTCCTGAGCCTCGCGACTGAAGCCGTTGGTTTCGGCGCAATCCTCGGCGAAGGTGCCCATCAGGCGGCCCTTGTCGTAGGCGTCTTCGAGGCCGTCGAGGAACATCGAATCCAGCACCCGGCCGTGGCCCATGCGATAGCCGGCGCGAGCGCGGTCCAGCAAGTACGGCGCGTTGGACATGCTTTCCATGCCGCCGGCGATCACCACGTCAGCGCTGCCGGCCAGCAGCATATCGTGGGCCAGAATGGTGGTTTCCATGCCCGAGCCGCACATCTTGTTGACCGTGGTGCAACGGGTGGACTTGTCCAGCCCGGCGCCCAGTGCGGCCTGACGCGCAGGCGCCTGACCGAGGCCGGCCGGCAATACGCAGCCGAACAGCACTTCATCGACTGCATCGGCGGCGACACCGGCGCGTTCAACCGCCGCCTTGATCGCGGCAGCGCCGAGTTGTGGCGCGGTCAGGCTTTTCAGTTCGCCCTGAAAACCGCCCATCGGGGTGCGGACGGCGCTGACGATGACAATCGGATCGTTGGACATAGTCATGGGAAATCCTCCTTACTTGGCGGCCATGCGCAAGGCGCCGTCGAGACGGATCACCTCGCCGTTGAGCATGCTGTTTTCAATGATATGCCGCACCAGCGCGGCGTATTCGGCAGGTTTGCCCAGACGCGGCGGGAACGGTACGCCGGCGGCCAGCGAGTCGCGCACTTCCGGGGTCATGCCGGCCATCATCGGGGTTTCGAAGATGCCCGGGGCGATGGTCATCACGCGGATGCCGAAGCGCGCCAGTTCGCGGGCGGCAGGCAGGGTCAGGCTGGCGATGGCGCCTTTGGACGCGGAATACGCGGCCTGGCCGATCTGACCGTCGAACGCCGCCACGGAGGCGGTGTTGATGATCACGCCACGTTCGCCGTCAGCGTTGGCTTCGCTTTCGGCAATCGCAGCGGCCGCCAGACGTAGCATGTTGAAGCTGCCGATCAGGTTGACGTTGATTACCTGAGCGAAACTGGAAAGCGCATGTGGGCCATTCTTGCCCAGGATCTTCTCGCCGCGAACGATGCCGGCGCAGTTCACCAGCCCGTTGAGGCTGCCGAAGGCTTTTACGGTCGCCTGCACGGCGGCTTCGGCGGCGGCTTCGTTGCTGATGTCGGCCACTACGCTTTGCGCGCCAAGGCGCTGGGCCTGGGCGGCGACGGCGTCGGCGTTCAGGTCCACCAGCATCACTTTGGCGCCGCCGCTCACCAGCAACTCAGCGGTGGCGGCACCCAGGCCGGACGCGCCGCCGGTGACGATAAAAACCTTGTTCTCGATCTGCATGACGGTTTCCTTGGATTCAAGCTGAAACGTTGTGCGCCGCGGCCTCTTGAGCCTTGGCGATTTCCTGGTTGCGCAAGATAAAGCGCTGCAATTTGCCGCTCGGGGTTTTCGGCAACTCGCTGACAAATTCGATTTCACGGGGGTACGAATGCGCGGCCAGACGTTTGCGCACGTGCTGGCGCAGTTCTTCGGCCAACGCCGGTTCGGCACGGTATTGCGGGTTGAGCACAACGAACGCTTTGACCAGCTCGGTGCGCTCCGGATCGGGTTTGCCGACCACTGCCGCTTCAACGACGGCAGGGTGTTCGATCAGTGCGCTTTCCACGTCGAACGGGCCGACCCGGTAGCCGGAAGTGGTGATGACATCATCGCTGCGGCCAACGAAGCTGATGCTGCCGTCCGGGTTCCACTCGACGGTGTCGCCGCTCAGGTAGTAATCGCCGACGAAGGCTTTGGTCGGTGCGCCTTCATAACCGGCGAACCAGCACATCGGCGACTGTGTGCGGTCGATGGCGAGAATGCCGGGCTGGCCGACGCCGAGTTCGTTGTTCTGCTCGTCAAGCACCACGATGCGATGGCCCGGCGAAGCGAAACCGGCGGCACCGAGGTGGATCGGGTGTTGCAGGCCGTGGTGGTTGCACAGGACCATGCCCAGTTCGGTCTGGCCGTAGTGGTCGTGAATGACCACGCCGAGGTTGTCGGCGAACCAGCGGATCACTTCCGGGTTCAACGGCTCACCGGCGCTGCTGACGATGCGCAGCTTGCCCTTGATCGATTGGGCGAACTCATCGCCGCCGGCAATCAGCAGGCGATATGCCGTGGGCGAACCGGTGAGGTTGGTGATGCCGTACTTGTTGATGACCCGGCAGGTACTTTCGAGGGTGAACGGGCCATCGTAGAACGTGATCGGATGACCCATCGACAACGGGCCGGTAACACCGAAATAAATGCCGTAGGCCCAGCCCGGATCGGCGACGTTCCAGAAAGCATCTTCCGGGCGCAGATCCACGGCATCGCGGGTGTAGCTCTGGAACGCGACGATGGCCTTGAGCGGCACCGACAGCGCTTTTGACGGGCCGGTGGTGCCGGAGGTGAACATCAGCAGGAACGGGTCTTCGCCGGTCAGCATCAGCGGTTCGCAGACATTGGAATGGTTGGGCAGCTCGGACCAGAAACTGAAGTCGCCACGGACGATGCCCTGGCCTTTAGGACCGCCGACCGTGACCAGCGTGGGGCAATCGGCAACTTCGGCGAGTTTCGGCCGGTTGACGGCGTCGGTGACCACCACTTTGGCGCCGGAGCTGTTCAGGCGATGCTCGAGGGCTTTGGGGCCGAACGCGGTGAACAGCGGTTGATACACCGCGCCGATGCGCCAGGTGGCGAACACGGTGATCAACAATTCGATGTTGCGCGGCAGCAGGCCGGCGACCTTGTCGCCTTTCTGCACGCCCTGGGCGAGAAGGAAATTGGCGAAGCGCGCGGCTTTGTCCTGCAGATCGTTGAACGTGTACGTTGCACTGGCGCCGTCGCGGCCTTCCCAGAACAGCGCGATGCGCCCCGGCAAGGCGTGGCGGTCACAGCATTCGACGCAAGCGTTGAGCGCCTCGAGCGTGCCGCTGAGCGCGGCGTCCACGGTGTGCTGATAATCAAACTGTGCGGTGGCAGACAAGTAATCGCGCATTGCCAGAATCCCTCTGTTCTTATTAGGTTGGGGAAGCGTAAACAACAGGGGAATACTCGCGCCGCAGGCCGGCTGCGGCAATGGTCAAAGCCCTCAAAGTGGATGACTGGTTTGGCCAAGGTTCCGGACTTTGATCGCTCCCACACGGTAGCGCGATGATCGTTCCCACGCAGAGCGTGGTAACGAGAGTTGGCGGTGAGTCGGGGCCGGATCAGACCGCCTCGTTGAGGATCAAGCTGCGATAGTGCCCCGGATTGGTTCCTGACCACTTGCGAAACGCCTTGTAGAACGAACTGGCATCGGCAAACCCCAGCCGCGTGGCGATGTCGGCAAAACTGATCGCAGGCTCCGCCAGCCAGGTGATCGCCAGCTCCTTGCGCACGCTGTCCTTCAGGCCCTGATAGGTCTGACCTTCTTCCGCCAGACGTCGGCGCAGGGTCGAGGCCGACATGCACAACTGCTGGGCCAGCGTATCGGTTTCCGGCCAATGTTCGGCGGGCAGCTGCCGCAGATCCTGCTTGATACGGCTGGCCAGGCTTTCCGGGTCGCGGTACTTCACCAGAATGTTGGCCGGGGCATGGGCCAGGAAGCGTTTCAACTCTTCGGCGCTGCGCTTGATCGGCAGATCCAGCACATCGGCGGCGAAAATCATCCGCGTGCGTGGCCGGTCGAAGCGCAGGTTCTCGGAGAACATCACCCGATAGTCATCACAGAAATCCGGTGCCGGACAGCGCAGCTCGATGGCCAGGATCGGAATCCGCCGCCCCGCCAGCCAGCACGCCACGCCGTGAACGATCATCCAATACGTGAAGTAAGTGAAGGCGCGACGCGGCTCGGGGTCGTCCTCCAGCAGGACGATCTCCGCCAGACTCTGCTGGTGCACCAGTTGCGCCGGCATGCGTTCGAGCATCAACGACAGAAAATTCAGACCGCTGCTCAGCCCCGCAGCCAGATTCGGCTGGGCCATGGCGCTGCGGCAGAGGAACGCCAGGCTGCCGGATTTCAGCTTGCGCGGGTCCATGCCAAAGAACTCGTCATCGCCGCGCCGCGCCAACAGGCGCCACAACCGCGCGTACTGACTGGCCGGCACGCGGGCGTCATCGGTGGACAGCAGCGCCGGTTCAATCCCGACCTTGCTCAAGACTTCGTCCGTGGCCACGCCCGGGGCACAACTTTGCAGCAGTGCTTCGCGCACCAGTTGAATGGCGATGGTGTCTTTTTCCGACATGGAACCCGCTGAATCCTGTTGTTGTTCGAGTGGCGGGCATCTTAGCGCAGCTGACGGGGCGACGTGGATGTTCAGACTTGTTCAGCTGAGGTTCAGGTAAATGCCAATGAATGCCATGTGAGAATGACTTTCATTATGTTACAACTTGTAACCTCAATTCGTTACACAGTGATCGTCGAATGCTCGTTCCCTTTTTGATCATGTTGCGTGAAGGCATCGAAGCCGCGCTGATCGTTGGCATCATCGCCAGTTACCTGCAACAGACCGGCCGTGGCCAGTGGATGCCCGCGGTCTGGATCGGGGTGTTTCTCGCCGCTGCGCTGGCCTTGCTGGTCGGTGGTGGCCTGGAACTGGTCAGCGCCGAATTCCCGCAAAAGCAGCAGGAACTGTTCGAAGGCGTGGTCGGGTTGGTGGCCGTGGGCATTCTCAGTTCCATGGTGTTCTGGATGCGCAAGGTCGCGCGCTCGATCAAGCACTCGCTGCAAGCTTCCCTCGACCAGGCGCTGACCGCTTCGAAGCATCAGGTCATCGCGCTGATCGCCATGGTGTTTTTCGCCGTGGCCCGTGAAGGTCTGGAAACCGTGTTTTTCCTGCTCGCCGTGTTCCAGCAGAGCGAAGGCCCGGCCGCACCGATCGGCGCCCTGCTCGGCCTGATCCTGGCGGTCGTCGTCGGCTTGCTGATTTACAGCGGCAGCATGCGTTTGAACCTGTCGGCGTTCTTCCGCTGGACCGGGCTGTTCATCCTCGTGGTCGCCGCCGGGATTCTCGCCAACTCGGTGCAGGCCCTGCATGAAGCCGGGGTGTGGAACCACCTGCAAACCGTGCTTTTCGACTTCAGCGCGACGCTGCCGATGGATGGCCCGTTGGGCTCGGTGCTGGCCGGCATGTTCGGTTATCAGGATGCACCAACCGTCAGCACCCTCGGCGCGTACCTGATTTATCTGCTGGTGGCGCTGGTCATGTTCTTCATGCCCGCGCCCAAGCCTGCTGCCCAATCGTCTTCCGTTTCCAGCCAATAAGGGCCTTCATGTCAAAGCCTAATATTCCTCAGGCCTCGCCTCCCCGCGCCTTGCGCTGGGCGGTGGCCGGTTCGGTGGTCGTGATGATCGCCGCCGGTGGCCTGTTCTACTACGCCTCGAAACTGGCCGCCGCCAAACGTCAGCACAACCGCGACGAAGTGGTGGTGAACATCCATCCGCACCGTTGCGAACCGAACGCCCTGACGGTGCCGGCCGGCCGCGCCAGTTTCCGCATCGTCAACCGCTCCGACCGGGCGGTGGAATGGGAAATCCTCGACGGCGTGCTGGTGATCGAAGAGCGCGAGAACATCGCGCCGGGCCTGAGCCAGGTGATCAACGCCAACCTGCAACCCGGCGACTACGCCATCACCTGCGGCCTGCTGAGCAACCCGCACGGCACCCTGCACGTGACACCAACCGCTGCCTCCGATGCGGCCGCCAAGGCCAAGCCATCGATGGTGGCCTTCGTCGGCCCGTTGTCGGAGTTCCGCGTCTACCTGGCCAGCCAGGGCAGCGCGCTGATCAAAGCCGTGACGGCGCTCAATCATGCCATCGACAGCGGCGATCTGGCTCAGGCCCAGGCGTTGTATTTGCCGGCCCGCGCCGCGTATCAGCGTCTGGCGCCGGCCGCACAACGCCTGGCGGAGCTGGACAACCGCATCAACGCCCGCGCCGATTACTTCGAAAAACGCGAGCAGGATCCGGCCTTCGTCGGCTTCCATCGCCTCGAATACGCGCTGTTCCAGCAACGCAAACTCGATGGCCTGACACCGATTGCCCAAGGCTTGCTCGACAACGTCACCACGCTGAAACAGCAACTGCTGGCCCAGTCGCTGCCGCCGGAGCAACTGGTGCAAATCGTCGTGCGCAACCTCAACACCCTCGCCGACGTGCGCGCCGCCAGCGGCGAAGAGGAACGCTACAGCCACGGTGATCTCAACGGCTTCGCAGCCAACCTGGAGACGGCGCACAAAGTCGTCGAATTGCTGCGCCCGCTGCTGAGCAAATCCGCCGCCGAGCTGCTGCCGAAAATCGACGGCGCGCTGGCTGATTTCGATACCACGCTGAACGGCTTCAAGGTCAAGGACGGCTACGCGAGTTACGACACCGTCAACGGTGAGCAACGCAAGCAGATCGCCGACAAGGCCAAGGCCCTGGCCGACGCCCTCGACGCCATTGATCCCGCCCTCGGCCTCTCCGGCCTGTAAGCAGAAGACGAATACCGATGAACGATTCCGAACACTTCAACCTGCAACGTCGCCGCGTACTGATGGGCATGGGCGCCGCCGGTGTCGCCCTGGCCGGCACGGCGTTAAGCTGCCCGGCGATGGCCGCCGCGCCTGCGCAAGTCACCGAAGCGCCGAGCAGCGACAAGACCCAGGACCATCACGATTTTCATGGCGTGCACCAGAGCGGCATCGTCACCCCGCGTCCGGCGGCCGGCATGCTGGTGTCGTTCGATGTGCTGGCCAGCGACCGTGACGACCTTGAGCGCCTGTTCCGCACCCTCAACGAGCGCATCGCGTTCCTGATGAAGGGCGGCCCGGTGGCGCAGATCGATCCGAAGCTGCCGCCGCCGGACTCCGGCATCCTCGGCCCGGTGGTGACGCCGGACAACCTGACCATCACCGTGTCCGTCGGCGAATCGTTGTTCGATGAGCGCTTTGGCCTCGCGTCCGTCAAACCCAAACGTCTGGTGCGCATGGTCGGTTTCCCCAACGATGCGCTGGAAGCCGACAGCTGCCATGGCGATCTGAGCCTGCAGTTCTGCTCCAACACCGCCGACACCAACATTCACGCCCTGCGCGACATCGTGAAAAACCTGCCGGACCTGTTGCTGGTGCGCTGGAAACAAGAAGGCAGCGTGCCGCCGCAAGCCCCGGCCAAACCCGGTGTACCGGCGCAATCGGCGCGTAACTTTCTGGGCTTTCGTGACGGTTCGGCCAACCCGGATTCCAACGATGGCAAAGCCATGGACCGCATCGTCTGGGTGCAACCGGGCAGTGACGAACCGGCCTGGGCGGCCCACGGCAGTTATCAGGCGGTGCGGATCATCCGCAATTTCGTCGAACGCTGGGACCGCACGCCGTTGCAGGAGCAGGAAAGCATCATCGGCCGGGTCAAAACCACCGGTGCGCCGATGGGCGCCAGCCATGAAACTGAAGTCCCGGACTACAGCAAGGACCCGGAAGGCAAGCTGACCAAGCTCGACGCGCACATCCGCCTGGCCAACCCGCGCACCGCCGCGAGCCAGGCCAACCTGATCCTGCGCCGGCCGTTCAACTACTCCAACGGCGTGAACAAGAACGGCCAGCTCGACATGGGCCTGCTGTTCATCTGTTACCAGGCCGACCTGGAAAAAGGCTTCATCAGCGTGCAGACCCGCCTCAACGGCGAACCGCTGGAGGAATACCTCAAGCCGGTCGGCGGCGGTTACTTCTTCACCCTGCCGGGTGTCACGGGCGACAAGGACTTCATCGGTCGCTCGCTGCTGGCTGCCACCCAATCCAACACCACCGCATAACAACAGTCACATCAGGAGCCGCCCCATGAAAAAGACGCCCCTCGCGTTATTGCTGACCTTAGGTTTGCTCAACACCCCTCTGTCGGCGTTCGCCGCGACTGCGCCACTGGATCTGGTGGGGCCAGTGTCGGACTACAAGATCTACGTCACCGAACAACTGGATGAACTGGCCAGCCACACCCGGCAATTCACCGACGCCGTGAAAAAAGGCGATCTGGCCACCGCGCAAAAGCTCTACGCGCCGACGCGCGTCTATTACGAGTCGATCGAACCGATCGCCGAGCTGTTCAGTGACCTCGACGCGTCCATCGACTCCCGCGTCGACGACCACGAGCAAGGCGTGAAAGCCGAAGATTTCACCGGTTTCCACCGCATCGAATACTCGCTGTTCTCGGAAAAGAGCACCCAGGGTCTCGACGCCCTGGCGGACGGCCTGAACAAGGACGTGAAAGACCTGCAGACCCGCGTCGCCGGCCTGACCTTCCCGCCGGAAAAGGTCGTCGGCGGCGCCGCTGCACTGCTCGAAGAAGTCGCCGCGACCAAGATTTCCGGTGAGGAAGACCGTTACAGCCACACCGACCTCTACGACTTCCAAGGCAACATCGACGGCGCGAAGAAAATCGTCGACCTGTTCCGTCCGCAGATCGAGAAACAGGACAAGGCCTTCGTCGCCAAAGTCGACAAGAACTTCGCCACCGTGGACAAGATCCTGGCCAAGTACAAGACCAAGGATGGCGGTTTCGAAACGTATGACAAAGTGAAGGACAACGACCGCAAGGCACTGGTCGGCCCGGTCAATACCCTGGCCGAAGACCTGTCGACCTTGCGTGGCAAGCTCGGTCTGAACTGAGTTCTGCGCATAAAAAATCCCCCGGACGCGTCCTGCGTTCGGGGGATTTTTTGTGGGCCGGTATTAGAGAATGCGATAGAGCAACCGCTCGACCCGCACCCGGCTCACGCGCTTGAGGAACTTGGCCACACCCGCCGGGTAATCCGGCAAGGCTTCCAGATCCTGGAAACGTGCGATCCGCGTGGTGTGAACGAAGATGTTCTCCAGCTCCACGCGGCGCGGCTCCAGCCACTCGCCTTTCGGATCATCGATCAGCAAGGCGTTTTCCAGATCCAGACGGAACGCCCGCGGGTTCAGGTTGTTGCCGGTCAGCAGCGTGTAGCGCTGGTCGATCCACATGCCCTTGAGGTGATAGCTGTTGTCGCCCTCGCGCCATAGGTGCAGGTTCAACTGGCCGCTGTCGATGTTGCGTTGATGGCGCTTGGCGAAACGGCGCAGGCTGATCTCGTAGAGATACGGCAGCGCGGCAATGACCTTGAACGGCTCGCTCGGCGGGATGTAGAAATCGTTGGCCGTCTTGTCGCCGACCACGATGTCGATCTTCACGCCGCGCGCCAGCGCCCGGTTGATCTCGCGGATCACGCCAAGCGGCAGGTTGAAGTACGGCGTGCAGATGGTCAGTTGCTTCTGCGCACTGGCGATCAGTTCCAGAATCACCCGGTTCAGCGGGTTGTTCTTGCCCACGCCGAGCAACGGACTGACCGACAGACCCGTGTGCGCCGTGCTGCCGGCGCTGGTGTCGTACGCCGCATATTTGAGGCGGCTGCGCAGGTCGCCGATGTCGTTGCGCAGGCTGCGGGTGGTCGGCAGGTTCGGCAGGTCGAGGCGATGCACCGCTTTCGATTCGATCAGGCCGTGCTTGACCAGATGGTGCATCGAGTCCGCCAGTTCGCGGCTCTGCAGCACGTGATAACGGTCGAAACGGTACTTGTCGAATTTGTGCAGATAGACGTTGTTCAGGCTCGCACCGCTGTAGACCACGCAATCGTCGATCACGAAGCCCTTCAGGTGCAGCACGCCGAACAGCTCGCGAGTCTGTACCGGCACGCCGTAGACCGGCACCACGCTCGGGTGGGTACGGGTCATCTCCTGATACCACGCCGAGTTGCCCGGCTGCTTGCCGGCACCGATCAAGCCGCGCTGGGCCCGCAGCCAGTCGACGACCACCGCGATTTCAAGCTCGGGACGCTTGAGTTTGGCGGCGTGCAAGGCATCGAGAATTTCCTGGCCGGCCTCATCGTGTTGCAGATAGAGCGCGACGAGGTAGATGCGCTGGGTCGCCTGGGCGATTTTCTCCAGCAGGCAACGGCGGAAATCGGCGGCGCCGGGCAGGATCGTCACGGCCTCGGCGGTCAGCGGAAAGCTGCGCAGTTTGGGCAGCAGAGAGCGTTTGAAAAGCAACGGCATAGGGCTCGCAATGGGTCGAATCCGAAGAACCCGAGAGCTTACACCATCAACTCCTTCGGGTCTTGTGAGCGTCTGTAATGATCGTTCCCGGGCCCTGCGTGGGAATGCAGCCCGGGACGCTCCGCCTCCCTTCCAGAGCTGGAACGCAGAACGTCCCTCGAGGCATTCCCACGCACAGCGTGGGAACGATCAAAAAATAATTGCTTGACCAAGGAGAACGATCGTTCTACTGTGCGCCACATGAACGAAATCACTAGCAACGACACAACCCGAGACATCATTCTGGATGTCACCGAAAAGTTGATCTACAAGAGTGGCATCGCTGCCACCGGGATGGATCTTCTGGTGAAAACCGCCGGTGTTTCCAGAAAAAGTATCTATCGCTACTTCACCAACAAGGAGGAGTTGACCGTCGCCGCCCTGCAACGCCGCGATGTGCGCTGGATGCACTGGTACAGAAGCGCCGTCGATCAGGCCGAGACCCCGGCCGATCGCCTGCTCAACCTGTTCACCGTGCTCAAGGGATGGTTCGCCTCGGAAGGCTTCCGGGGCTGCGCCTTCATCAATACCAGTGGCGAGACCGGCGATCCCGAGGATCCGGTCCGCCAGGTCGCCAAAGACCACAAACAGAAACTGCTCGACTACGTGTGCGAGTTGTGTACCGAACATGGTGCCGAGGACCCGCAGTTGCTGGCCAAACAATTGCTGATCCTGATTGACGGCGCCATTACCGTAGCGCTTGTGATGGGTGATCACAGTGCCGCCGATAATGCGCAATGCATGGCGCGAAAGTTATTGGACCTGTAACGCCTTAATAAGCCTGACACGTTGTTTAACTGTTAATAGATCGGGAGACAAACATGTCTACTGCAGCCGAAGTTCGTCCGCCATTGCCACCGTTCAACCGTGAATCAGCCATTGAAAAAGTTCGCCTGGCCGAGGATGGCTGGAACTCCCGCGACCCGGAGCGCGTGTCGCTGGCCTACACCCTGGACACCCAATGGCGTAACCGCGCCGAGTTCGCCAACAACCGCGAAGAAGCCAAGGGCTTCCTGACCCGCAAATGGGCCAAGGAACTGGATTACCGCCTGATCAAGGAACTCTGGGCCTACTCCGACACCCGCATCGCCGTGCGCTACGCCTACGAATGGCACGACGATTCGGGCAACTGGTTCCGTTCCTACGGCAACGAGAACTGGGAATTCGACGAGCACGGCCTGATGTTCCAGCGTTATGCCTGCATCAACGACATGCCGATCAAGGAAAGCGAACGCAAGTTCCACTGGCCGCTGGGCCGACGCCCGGATGATCATCCGGGGTTGTCCGAACTGGGTCTGTAAAAATGTATCTGCAGGGGCTGCACTCAGCAGCCCCTGCAGTTTTCAGCTGATCATGTCTGATTGACGAAGATCGTAGATAACCCTTGGATTGGCAAAGGCTCGCTGACAGAGCCGAGGCAGGTCGCCGCAACACCTGGAAATGAGTAACATGACGGCCCTCCCCGCAGCCCAGCTCTGCAACCTGCCGAATAAGCCGATTCCATGCCTTTCGAACTCAGCGTTGACCTCACCACCCTGGCCGTTCTGGCCCTTGTCGCTTTCATTGCCGGATTCATCGACGCCATTGCTGGCGGTGGCGGTCTGTTGACCACACCGGCGTTGCTCACCGCCGGTCTGCCGCCGCATCTGGTGCTGGGCACCAACAAGTTGAGTTCGACCTTCGGTTCGGCCACCGCCAGTTTCACCTTCTATCGGCGCAAGCTGTTTCATCCCAGGCAGTGGATGCACGCCATCGTCGGCACCCTGGTCGGCGCGCTGACCGGCGCCATCGTCGCCCACTATCTGCCGGCGGAATGGCTGAACAAGATGCTGCCGGTGATCGTCTTCGCTTGCGGCCTGTACCTGTTGTTTGGTGGCACGCCGAAAGCGCCGCTGGACAGCGACGCACCGATCAAGAAGAAATGGCAATCGACCCAGGGCTTCAGCCTCGGTTTCTACGACGGCGTGGCCGGCCCCGGCACTGGTGCGTTCTGGACGGTCAGCAGCCTGTTGCTGTACCCCATCGATCTGGTCAAGGCCAGCGGCGTGGCGCGCAGCATGAACTTCGTCAGCAACATTGCGGCGCTGTCGGTGTTCGTGTTTTCCGGGCAGGTGGACTGGATCATCGGCCTGAGCATGGGCCTGTCGGTGATGGTCGGCGCATTCTTCGGGGCGCGCACCGCGATCAGCGGCGGCGCCAAGTTCATTCGTCCGGTGTTCATCACCGTGGTGTTGGGGTTGACCGTGCGTCTAGCCTGGCAGCACTGGTTCAGCGTGGCCTAAGCGCCGCGCCACGTAGACATCGATCAGGTACCGGGCAATCGATTTTGACGCCGGCAACGGCGGCAAATCGTGCACGTTGAACCACTGGGCGTCTTCGATCTCGTCTTCCTGGCAGACAATCTCGCCACCGGCGTATTCGGCATGGAAGCCGAGCATCATCGAGTGTGGAAACGGCCAGCACTGGCTGCCCATGTACTGAATGTTCTTCACCTCTATCTGCACTTCCTCGCGCACTTCGCGAATCAGGCAATCCTCGGCCGACTCCCCCGGTTCGGCAAACCCGGCCAGCGTGCTGTAGACCCCGGTGACGAAACGCGGTGAGCGCGCCAGCAGGACTTCATCGCCACGGGTCACCAGCACGATCATGCTCGGCGAAATGCGCGGATAACTGCGCAGATCGCAAGGCTGGCAATACATCGCCCGCTCCCTTGGCACCTGGGTCATGGCCTGACCGCAATTGCCGCAGAAACGGTGCTCACGGGCCCAGGTCCCGATTTGCGCCGCGTATCCCAGGACCTTGTAGATCGTGTGATCGCCGTCGAGCATGAACGCCCGCAGGCCTTTCCAGTTGCAGCCCGGCACCTCGCTGGTGCTGTGCAGTTCCAGCAGATACACCGGTTCGCCATCGAGGTGACCAATGCCGTGCTCGGCAAGAATCGACAAGTCCTGACGCTTGAGCCATTCCCGGGGGAACAGCGCGCCGTTGTCATCGAACAGGAAACCCTCGGGGCTGCGCGCCACGGCCCAGCCGCCGGGTTGATCGGTGTCCAGTACTGCAGTGGTCCAGCGAGATGTCATGGTTTCTCAATCCAGAAATTCGGGTTTCTGTTTGCTCATATGGGCGGCCATGGCCACGCGCAAGTCGTTGGATTGCAGCATGGCGGCGTTCCAGGTGGCAACGTACTCAAGACCGTCGTCGATGCGATGGTCGCGCATGTAGCTGATCATTTCCTTGGTGCCGGTGACCGCGATCGGCGACTTGCCGGCGATGTCCCGGGCAATGTCCATCACGCCTTCGATCAGGCTGTCCTTGTCGCTGTAGACGCGATTGACCAGACCGATGCTGCGCGCTTCTTCGGCGCCAAAGGTGCGACCGGTATAAGCCAGCTCACGCAGCATGCCGTCACCGATGATCCGTGGCAACCGTTGCAGGGTGCCGACGTCAGCCGCCATGCCGATGTCGATTTCCTTGATCGAGAACTGCGCGTCTTCGGCGGCGTAGCGCATGTCGCAGGCCGCGATCAGGTCGATGGCGCCGCCCAGGCAGTAACCCTGGATCGCCGCCAGTACCGGTTTGCGGCAATTGTCGACAGCATTGAACGAGGCTTGCAGGGTCAGGATCTTTTTGCGCAACAGGCGCGCGTTGCGGCCCACGTCCTTGCCCAGCTCATTGGCCACACCGGCCAGCATCATCAGGTCGATGCCCGAGGAAAAGTGTTTGCCGGCACCACTGAGCACCACCACCCGCACTTCGTCGGTGTCGTCGATCCACTGGAACACCTCGACGATTTCGCTCCAGAACGCGGCGTTCATCGAGTTGATCTTTTCCTGCCGGTTGATCTGCACATGGGCGATGTTGTCGGCCAGTTCGACGCTGAAGGCGGTGTATTGAGTCATGGCAGAAATCCTTTACCGGGCTGAAGATGAGGCCCGAACTATAACAAGGCATCAGCACGGCGGTTCGGCCAAATGCGGGACTCTAGCCGTTCTTCAGCGCAACGAAGGCAGCGGTCTCGTAAGGCACGGTCACCACCTCCCTGCCCCGCAACTGCGGCTCGCCGGCAATCAGTTCAGCAATTTGCGCATCGATCTTCGCGCGCTGCTGATCGCTCAACGCGGCAATGAAACTGGTGGATCGCACCCGGTTGAAAATCACATCTTCCGGCGCGCCGGTATGCCCGTGCTGGAAATGCTGCGCCTGTAACGGGCCGAACGCCGGATGGGGAAAAGCCTTGCGCCATTCGCCGGTGTAGAAACGCGGCGTGTCGCCCTCCAGTGCGTTGACGATGGCGTCCAGTCTGGGCACCCAGTCGATCCGGGTGTCGCGCAGGTTCCAGATCAGGCCCAGCTTGCCGCCCGGTTTGAGGACCCGGGCGATTTCATCCAGGGCTTCGGTACGGGCAAACCAGTGAAAGGCCTGCGCGCACACCACGGCATCCACCGACGCATCGGGCAGCGGCAAATCCGTTGCCGTGCCGCTGACGGCCAACACCTGCGGCCAGGCCAGCGACAGTTTTTCCAGCATCGGCGCCACCGGTTCCACGGCAATCACCTGGGCGCCGGTCGCCACCAGCCGTCCGGTGAACTTGCCGGTGCCGGCACCGAGGTCGATAACCGTCTTGTGGGCATCGAGGCCCACGGTGCCCGTCAGCCATTCGGCGACGGCCGGCGGGTAGTCAGGCCGGCCTTTGACGTAGGTGTCGGCGGCGGTTTTGTAGCCGCTGGCGGCCGAGTGGTGAACCTGATCTTTCATGGCCAAACTCCCAGGGTAGAACTGCAGATCGACGACGAACGCTGACCAGCATAGCGCTGGAAAAAACGCTTTCCTTTAACAAAGCCTGACAAACCAATGAATAAATGTTCACCCTGCGGTGTTCAAAGTGAAACACGACCCCTTGTGGAGCCTTGCCCATGACTATCCGTTCCGTTATGTTCGCGGCCCCGTTGCTGGTGGCCGCCGCTTTTGCGAGTCCGCTTGCCTTCGCCAATGGTGATGAAGAGGCGCCGGTGCAGAAACCCAACTGCCCCAAAGGCCAGGTGTTCGACACCAAAACGCAGAAGTGCGTGATGCAGACCAGCCAACTCGTGCCCGACGCCGACCGGACCGATTACGCCTACCGTCTGGCCAAGGCCGGCCGTTACGAAGAGGCCCTGGCCCTGCTCGATACGCTGGAACAACCGAACACCGCCAAGGCTCTCAACTATCGCGGTTACGCCACGCGCAAACTGGGGCGCACCGACGAAGGCATCGGCTATTACCTGCAATCGGTGAAGCTTGATCCGCAGTACGCGCAGGTCCGTGAATACCTGGGCGAGGCTTACGTCATCAAGGGCCGCGTCGATCTGGCGCAGGAACAGTTGCAGCACATCCAGAAGATCTGTGGCACGACCTGCGAGGAATACCGGGACCTGGCCGAAGCCATCAACGATTCATCGAAAACCTGACACGACACGCGGAGGCGAACATTTTCAGCGATCAGGCCTTCAGAGCCGAACTCGGGCAACACCTGGCGCGCCTGTGGCGCTACGGCTTGCTGCTGTCGCGCAACCGGCACGTGGCCGAGGATCTGGTGCAAGCCACCTGCGTGCGGGCGCTGGAACGTTCGGGCCAGTACGTGGCCGGCACGCGCATGGATCGCTGGCTGCTGAGCATCCTGCATTCGATCTGGCTCAACGAAGTGCGCGCCCGCCGGGTGCGCCAGGGCCAGGGTGTGACGGACGCCGACGGTCAGCTGACATTCGATGGCGAATACGCCGCGCAGACTCATGTGATGGCCTCGCAGGTGATCCGCCGGGTCGATGCATTGCCGGAAACCCAGCGCGAAACGGTGTATCTCGCGTACGTCGAGGGCCTGTCCTACCGCGAAGTCGCCGAGATCCTGCAAGTGCCGATCGGCACAGTCATGAGCCGCCTGGCCACCGCGCGCCTGAAACTGGCCGAATACCCGCCGCTGCAAGCGGTCCCGAACAGCCCCGCAGGAGACCGGCAATGAATACGCCTTCCGACGAGCAACTGGTGGCGTATCTGGACGATGAACTGGACCGTGACCAACGCAGCCAGCTCGACAGCCTCATCGCCGACGATCCGCTACTGAATCTGCGGGTGCAATGGCTTGACCGCAGCAGTCTGCCGTTCAAGGCTGCTTATGACGAACTGGTGCAACAGGCGCCGCTCGATCGCTTGCAGGCTCGGCTTGATGCTGCGCCCTCACCGCAGAAGCCCGGCGTCAGCCGACGCTGGTTCCTCGGTGCGGCCGCAGCCGGTGCGGCGCTCGCGGGGGTGGCGGCAGACCGTTTGTTCCTGACCTGGCAAGCACAGCAAGCGCACAACTGGCGCGCGCGGGTGGGCGATTACATGGCGCTGTATGTGCCGCAGACCCTCGAACACTTGCCCACCGACGAGGCCTCGCAACTGGCGCAGTTGCGAACCGTCGATGCGCGGCTGGGCCTGAGCCTGTCGCCAGCGAAACTGAAAGTGCCCGGCGCGCTGTTCAAACGCGCGCAACTGCTCGAATACGACGGTGTGCCCATCGCCCAGATGACCTGGCTCGACGCCACCCACGGCCCGCTGGCGCTGTGCGTCACCCGCACCAACAGCGGCAGCCGGCCCTTGGCCCATGAACGCCGGCACGGGATGAACGTGGTGTACTGGTCCGAACGCGAACACGCCTGGATGCTGATCGGCCATCACCCGGCTTCCGAGCTGGAAGACATGGCGCAAATGTTTAAGACCCGGCTGAACATGTAAAGAATTTTGTCACTATGCTGCTCGGGTTATTTTCCAAGAAGGATGGATTTATGCCGATTTCGCCACGCTCGGCTCTGCTGGTCATCGATGTACAGAACGACTTCACTCCCGGCGGCCAACTGGCCGTGCCCGAGGGTGACCTGATCGTTGCGCTGATCAACCGTCTCGCCGGGCGGTTCAAGCAAGTGGTCATCACCCAGGACTGGCACCCGGCCGGACATGCCTCGTTTGCCTCCAGCCATCCCGGCCGCCAGCCGTATGACGTGATTCAACTGCCGTATGGCGAGCAGACTGTGTGGCCGGATCACTGCATTCAGGGTTCACAGGGGGCCGAATTTCACTCGAAACTCGATCTGCCCCATGCGCAATTGATCATCCGCAAGGGCTGCAACCCGGACATCGACAGCTATTCGGCGTTTCTGGAAGCGGACCGCGTCACGACCACAGGTCTGGCGGGTTATCTGAAGGAGCGCGGCATCGACACGGTGTACATGGTCGGCCTGGCGCTGGATTTCTGTGTGATGTTTTCCGCACTGGATGCACGGGCGGCGGGGTTCAACACGTTTGTGGTGCTGGATGCGTGTCGGGCGATTGATCTGAATGGATCGCTGGCGGCGGCGATCGAGCGGATGCAAGTGGCCGGCGTTGGCCTGATCCAGTCCACTGAACTGCTTTGACTGGCGCTCGCTCCCACCCAACGCTCTGATCGTTCCCGCGCTCCGCGTGGGAACGAGCGCTAAACGGGGGTTGGCAGCCAAAGCCTGAACCGCGCCCCACCCAATGGCGAACCTTCCACCGTCAAGGTTCCGCCCTGTGCCTCCAGCGCACGACGGCTGATCGCCAGCCCCAGGCCAAACCCACCAGTCGCCCGGTCGCGGCTGCGATCCAGTCGATAGAATGGTTCGAAAATCCGCTCCCGCTCCTCTTCCGGGATGCCGATCCCGTCGTCATCCACCCAGATCTCACAGCCCTTCGGGCAGACCTGCACGCCGATCTGAATGCGTTTTTCGCAGTAGCGCATGGCATTGCGCAGCAGGTTCTGAATCGCGCGCGCAGTCAGGCGCGGGTCGAGGGAGAAGCGTTCCAGCTGATTGTGCAACAGCACATCGATGACAATTTCCGGAGATTCCAGCTCTTCGTCGACGCTGCCCAGAATGCTGTCGATGAACTCGTCCAGCGATACTTCGACCTGCTCCGGCAACTTCGCCGGATTCTGCAGGCGACTGTAGGACAGCAACTCCAGCACCAACTCATCGAGTTCGCGGATGTGCGCGACCAGCCCTTGCAGGCGTTCGCGGCTGGCTTGCGGCAAGTCGTCGGACAGTGCCAGCGCCAGGCCGAAGTCCAGGCGTGTCAGCGGCGTGCGCAATTCGTGGGACACGGCATTGAGCAGATCCCGTTGCTGATTGAGCAGGTTTTCGATGTCACCGGCCATGGTGTCGAACACGTGGGCCAGGCTGCCGATATTGGAACTCGGGCCGATTTGCGTGCGCTCGCTCAAATGGCCCTTGCCGAAACGTTCGGCGGTACCCTTGAGGCGTTCCAGATCACGCCAGTGCGGACGAAACCAGAGCAACAGACACGCCAGCAGACTCGCGCCGATCAGCACGTTGATGCTCCAGTACAACAGACTCACGTCCATCGGATCCGGCGGCACCACCATCTGCACCGCCATCTCGTCGTTCAACGGCGTGACCGCCAGCGTGCGCCAGCCCCAGTCGCCCACCCGCACCATATTCTCGCCGCGCCGCAGACGCTCTTGCTCGATGGCGGTGAAGCCAGGGTCATCGATACGGGCCAGAACGATGTGCAGCGGCTGGAAATCCTTGTCCATCGATGCCGCGAGCGCCGGCCACTGATCCTGCGGCACCGCGCGAAACTGCTTGGTGATCAGCGATTGCAGGCCACGGGAATAGTCGAGGTTGTAGGTAACGAATCGCTCCCTGAACGCCATCACCACCAGATCCGGCACCAGATAGATCGCCGCGCTGTAGGAAACGATCGTCACCAGATAGAGGCGAAACAGGATTCTGAACATCGAATCAGCATTCCCACTCGGAGCGGCTGAACAAGTAGCCCTTGCCCCACACGGTCTTGATCTTGCGCGCCTCGCCCGCGTGGTCGTCGAACTTGCGCCGCAGCTTGGAAATCGCCACGTCCACCGAGCGGTCGGTGCCGTTGAACTCGATGCCGCGCAGGCGCTGCAGGATCTGATCGCGGCTCAGCACTTCTCCAGCATGACGGGCCAGCACCACCAGCAGGTTGTATTCGCCGCTGGACAGTTCGACCGGCTGTTCACGCCAGGTCACCGTGCGTTCGGACAGATCGATGCACAGATTGCCCATCAGGATCCGGTCGTTGGCAGTCATCGGTTCAGCGAGGCTGCTGCGCCGTAGCAAGGTCCGGACCCGCGCCAGCAGAACTCGTGGCTCACAGGGTTTGGTGACGTAGTCGTCGGCGCCCATTTCCAGGCCCAGTACTTGATCGTGGCTGTCGTCGCGGGCGGTGAGCATCAGGATTGGCAGCGTTGCCGAGTCGGCGCGCAACAGGCGGCAGACTTGCAAGCCGTCAAGACCCGGCAGCATCAGGTCGAGAATCACCAGATCCGGCGGATTGAGCCTCGCCCGCTCACGCACATGGTCGCCTCGGCCGATCACGCTGACGGAATAACCGTTGCGTTCGAGGTAACTGGAGATCAGTTCGGCGAGGGCGGTGTCGTCTTCGACCAGGAGGATGTTGGGCATTGATGATCCAGAAAGTGCTGTGGCGACTGGCTTGCCCGCGAAGGCGGCATATCTGTCGCAATAAATTTCAAGGCGTAAAGGATATACGCCCTCACTCGTCCCTGAGCAAAACCCTTACACAATTTCACACAGCGCCTACAAAGCTTCACCGCTAACCTCGGCGACTGTCCGTAGGATGCGCAGATCAATATTGGGGGTTGTACATGTCGAAGAATCTGCTGGCCGGGCTCGGCCTGATCGCATTGGCGCTGACGCTGAGTGCCTGTGATAAATCCTCGAACGCCGAGGAACAGGCACCGCCGGCCACCGTGCGAATCGAAACCCTTGAGGCACACCCCCTGTCGATCAGCAGCGAACTGAGCGGGCGCATTGCCGCACCGCGGATCGCCGAAGTCCGTGCCCGAGTGGCCGGCGTGGTGCTGCAACGCACCTACCGCGAAGGCAGCGACGTGAAAAAGGGCGACGTGCTGTTCCGCATCGACCCGGCTCCGTTCAAGGCTGACCTCGACAGCGCCGAAGCCGCCCTGCGCAAGGCCGAGGCCAACGCGTTCCAGGCAAAACTGCAGGAGCAGCGCTACGCCCAGTTGATCGACGACAAGGCCATCAGCGCTCAGGACTACGACAATGCCCGCGCCAACGCCCGGCAGACCGCCGCCGACGTTGCCGCCAACAAGGCTGCCGTCGAGCGCGCCAAACTGAACCTCGGTTACGCCACCGTCACTGCGCCGATCTCCGGGCGCATCGGTCGTGCTCTGGTGACAGAGGGCGCGCTGGTCGGTCAGAACGAAACCACACCGCTGGCGCTGATCCAGCAACTGAACCCGATCCACGCCGACCTCACCCAGTCGACCCGTGAATTGAATGAGCTACGCCGGGCCTTCCGTTCCGGGCAGTTGCAGCAGGTTGGCCAGGATGAAGTCAAGGCCACGCTGATCCAGGACGACGGCAGCCTTTATCCGCTGCCGGGCAAATTGCTGTTCAGCGACATCACGGTCGATCCGGGCACCGGTCAGATCATTCTGCGCAGCGAGTTCCCCAACCCGGATCTCGATCTGCTGCCTGGCAGCTACGTGCGTGTGCGTCTGGAACAAGGCGTGATTCAACATGGCCTCACCGTTCCCCAGCGTGCGGTGCAACGTGACAGCGCCGGCGTGGCGCAGGTCCTGACCCTCGACGATCAGATGCGCGTCGCCCAACAGCCGGTGCAACTGGGTGCGGTGCAGAACGACCGCTGGATCGTCACCGGTGGCCTCAAGGCCGGCGACCGCATTGTCATCGAAGGCCTGCAACACGCCCGGCCGGGCGAAGTGGTGCAGATCGACGACACCCCTCTTCCACTTGCCCAGACCTCTGGTCAGTAAGCAGGACGCTCTTCTATGCCGCAGTTCTTTATCGACCGCCCGGTGTTCGCCTGGGTCGTCGCGTTGTTCATCCTGTTGGCCGGTGCGCTGGCCATCCCGCAATTGCCGGTGGCGCAATACCCCGACGTCGCGCCGCCGCAGATCGAAATCTATGCCGTGTACCCGGGCGCCTCGGCGCAGACCGTCGACGAAAGCGTGGTCAGCCTGATCGAGGAAGAGCTCAACGGCGCCGATCACCTGCTGTATTTCGAATCGCAAAGCAGCTTGGGCAGCGCCACGATCAAGGCGACGTTCCAGCCGGGCACCAACCCGGAACTGGCACAAGTCGATGTGCAGAACCGCCTCAAGGTGGTTGAGTCGCGCTTGCCGCAAGCGGTCAATCAGCAAGGTTTGCAGGTGGAAAAAGTCTCCGCCGGTTTCCTGCTGCTGATCACCCTGACCTCCAGCGACGGCAAGCTCGACGACGTGGCGCTCAGCGACTACCTGGCGCGCAACGTGATGAACGAGATCAAGCGCATCGACGGCGTCGGCAAGGCCCAGCTGTACGGCGCGGAGCGGGCGATGCGGATCTGGGTCGATCCGCAGAAGCTGATCGGTTTCAACCTGACGCCGGCCGACGTCAACGCCGCCATCGTCGCGCAGAACGCCCAGGTCTCGGCGGGCAGCATCGGCGATCTGCCGAACCCGAGCACCCAGGAAATCACCGCGACGATTCTGGTCAAAGGTCAGCTTTCGACGCCGGAAGAATTCGCCGACATCGTACTCAAGGCCAATCCGGACGGCTCCACCGTGCGCATCAAGGATGTGGCGCGGGTCGAGATCGGCAGTCAGGAATACCAGTTCGGCACCCGTCTGAACGGCAAGCCGTCCACCGCCGTCGGCGTGCAACTGTCGCCCGGCGCCAACGCGCTCAGCACCGCAACCTTGATCCGGGCGAAGATGGATGAACTGTCGCGCTATTTCCCGGCGGGCGTGGAATACAAGATCCCCTACGACACTTCGCCGTTCGTGAAGGTCTCGATCACCAAAGTGATCTACACCCTCGGCGAGGCGATGTTGCTGGTGTTTGCGGTGATGTTCCTGTTCCTGCAGAACATCCGCTACACGCTGATCCCGACGCTGGTGGTGCCAGTGGCGCTGATGGGCACCTTCGCCACCATGTTGGCACTGGGATTCTCGATCAACGTGCTGACCATGTTCGGCATGGTGCTGGCCATCGGCATTCTGGTGGACGACGCCATCGTGGTGGTGGAAAACGTCGAGCGGATCATGGCCACCGAAGGCCTGTCGCCCAAAGAAGCGACGCGCAAAGCAATGAGCCAGATCACCGGAGCGATCATCGGCATCACGCTGGTGCTGGTCGCGGTGTTCATTCCGATGGCGTTCATGCAGGGTTCGGTCGGTGTCATCTACCGCCAGTTCTCACTGTCGATGGCCACCTCGATCCTGTTCTCGGCGTTCCTCGCCCTGACCCTGACCCCGGCGCTGTGCGCCACCTTGCTCAAGCCGATCGCCAAGGGTGAACACCACGAGAAATCCGGGTTCTTCGGCTGGTTCAACCGTCGCTTCGAGCAACTGAGCGATCGTTATCAGGGCTGGGTTGGTCATGCGCTGAAACGCACCGGTCGTTATCTGCTGATCTACGTTGTGTTGCTGGTCGGACTGGGCCTGTGCTTCGCGCGCCTGCCCTCCTCGTTCCTGCCGGTCGAGGACCAGGGTTACACCATTACCGACATTCAACTGCCACCCGGTGCGAGCAAGAACCGCACGGTGCAGGTGGTCGAGCAGATCGAAGCGCACAACGCCGGCGAACCAGGCGTGGGCGACAGCACCGTGATTCTCGGTTTCAGCTTCTCCGGTAGCGGGCAGAACGCTGCGTTGGCGTTCACCACACTCAAGGACTGGTCGCAGCGTGGCAGCGACGACTCGGCCAGCTCGATTGCCGACCGCGCCAACATCGCCCTCAGCCAGATCAAGGACGCCGTGGCCTTCGCCGTGCTGCCGCCGCCGGTGGATGGTCTCGGCACGTCCAGCGGCTTCGAGTTCCGCCTGCAGGATCGCGGCGGCCTCGGCCATGCGACCTTGATGGAAGCCCGTACCCAACTGCTGGCCGCTGCCGAGAAAAGCCCGATCCTGATGAACGTCCGTGAAAGCGCACTGGCCGAAGCGCCGCAAGTGCAGTTGGAAGTGGATCGTAAACAGGCCAATGCCCTGGGTGTTGCCTTTGCCGATGTCGGCAACGTGCTGTCCACTGCCATCGGCTCTGCGTACGTCAACGACTTCCCCAATCAGGGGCGGATGCAACGGGTTGTTGTGCAGGCTGAAGGTGACCGTCGCAGTCAGGTCGATGACTTGTTGAAGATGCACGTACGCAACGATGCCGGGCAGATGGTGCCGCTGTCGGCGTTCGTCAGAGCCACATGGACCCAGGGCCCGGCGCAGTTGACCCGCTACAACGGCTACCCGGCGATCTCGATTTCCGGCGAGCCGAAGCCCGGCCACAGCACCGGCGAAGCCATGGCGGAGATTGAAAGGCTGGTGGCCCAGGGGCCGAAAGGTCTGGGTCAGGAATGGACTGGTCTGTCGTTGCAGGAACGTTTGTCCGGCAGCCAGGCGCCGATCCTGCTCGGGTTGTCGCTGCTGATCGTGTTCCTGTGTCTGGCGGCGCTGTACGAGAGCTGGTCGATTCCAACATCGGTGTTGTTGGTTGTACCGCTGGGCGTACTCGGCGCAGTGCTGGCAGTGACCTTGCGCGGGATGCCCAACGATGTGTTCTTCAAGGTCGGACTGATCACCATCATCGGTCTGTCGGCGAAGAACGCGATTCTGATCATCGAGTTTGCCAAGAGCCTGTATGACGAAGGTCATGATTTGATTGACGCCACGCTGCAAGCGGCACGTCTGCGTTTGCGGCCGATTGTCATGACCTCGCTGGCGTTCATTCTGGGCGTGGTGCCGCTGGCGATCGCCACGGGCGCCAGTTCCGCGAGTCAGCAGGCGATCGGAACCGGGGTGATTGGCGGGATGATTACGGCCACATTGGCGGTGATTTTTGTGCCGGTGTTCTTCGTTGTCGTGATCAAACTTGTGCGCAGGTTTGCCAAACCCCAGTGATCCCAACTGAGGGAGCGGGCTCGCTCCCTCAGGGTTTTGCAAACATCCGGCGTTGTGGCCGCATCTGCCAGCGCTGGGCTAAGGTGTCTGCACACCCTGGCCCATCGAGTTCCCATGCGCTTCCTCGCCCGCACCCACCCTCGCCTCTCCGCTGCCGCGTTATTCGGACTCGCCGTCGGCCTGCTGGCCCCGGCCGACTCCGTCATCAGCAAAATCCTCATCGGCTGGAACACCGGCGTCTGGACCTATCTGATCCTGATGTTCTGGCTGACAGCCCGGGCAAAAGCGCCGGACGTCAGGCGCATCGCCGAAGTCGAGGACGAGAACGCCGGCCTGGTATTGTTCGTGGTGTGTATCGCGGCGCTGGCCAGTCTGGCAGCCATTACCCTGGAACTGGTCGGCAGCAAGGATCTGCAAACTTCCCACAGGCTCCTGCACTACGGCTTTACCGCGTTGACGGTGATTGGCTCATGGTTGCTGATCGGGGTCATTTTCAGCGTCCACTACGCCAGGCTGTTTTATACCTGGGACGGCAAGGAGCCGGCGCTGCGCTTTGCCGAAGGCCTGACAACGCCCAACTATTGGGACTTTCTGTACTTCTCGTTCACCATCGGCGTGGCCGTGCAGACGGCGGATGTTGGCGTCGCCACTCGGGAGATACGCAAGATCGTGCTGGCACAGTCGTTGATCGGGTTTGTGTTCAATACGGCGATACTGGGTTTCTCGATCAATATTGCGGCGGGATTGTTTGGCTAATAAGAAAAATGTGTTCGATCACAAGCTACGCGAGAAACTGCTGCAGAAGAATCATAAAAAAACTGATATGTAAACTGACAAGTCTGACAGTTTACAAGCAGAAGTAGTTGGGATCAGATGCAACTTCCGTGGTTAGCATAATACCGAACCACGGCTGACTCTCGCCCAAATAATGATGGAGATTCTGCTCATGAGTGCTGCACAGAAAGTCAATACACTTCAAAAAGGCAGGCTCACCCGTGCCGCCGAATTCAATGCGTCTATCGACAAAGGTGAACCGTTGAGTTTCAAAGCTACCTTCAGTCGAATCAGCTACCCGCAAGTGGGAGAACCACCTCGCTGGACAATCGATGCTGCCAGTCGCAATCCAATAGACAATCAGATTAAGACTATCCGGGTAATACTTTTGAAAGACCCAGTCGACTCCAAAGCTAAATTAGCAAATGCAGATGTGTTGGTTACTTACAGTGACACGGCTGAAGATCCGCCATCAGAATATTTTACGAACACTCCCACCACAGCTTTCACGTTCGATTCAGAAAACGCTTCTATCAAAGGCAACATCAGTGCAACAGTATCTGATGGTCTTGAACAGGCCAAGACACACGAGCTCACTCTCGAGTTTGATTTAAAGGCAGAGAAATGGTCTCAACGCCGATAACAACTCTGTCTAGTCCTGAAATAGGTTTACACCTGTTTCACCCCAACGCCCGATGCATCGCATCGGGCGTTTTGTATTTCAA
>NZ_JBJXHJ010000023.1:0-115038 GCF_046487845.1 Pseudomonas sp. PHC1 | reverse complement strand
TTCGCTTTTCGCTTTTCGCTTTTCGCTTTTCGCTTTTCGCTTTTCGCTTTTCGCTTTTCGCTTTTCGCTTTTCGCTTTTCGCTTCGCTTCTCACCACTCAACACAATGAGCGTTAGCTCGAGTAAAGCTTTTGACGTGCCGGCCCCATCGGAAGGCTGAGTGGAGGGATTCATCCGGGGGTGGGAGCGCAGCGACCGTGCGGCGAAGCCGCATGCATCGAGAGGAGGTGCAGCGAAGCAAACCGTAGGCGATGCCCCCGGATGAATCCCGGAGCGAAGAAACCCCGAGCCCCAGCGAGGGGCCGAACGCCGGGGCCCAGACCTTTGGTTACTTTGGGGCGTTTGCCAAAGTGACCCGCTGTAAGAGCGGAACCGCCAGCAGCAACACCCAAAAAAACGGATATTCACCCAAACCACCCAGAGAACCTGGTCGGCCCAAAGGCCGCCAAGTTCACTCGGCCTCCGGATCCACCTTGTTCTGAGTCAAGTACCGATTCAAAACATCATCCTGCGAAGGCGTAGAAGCATCCCCCGCCACCTGCCACAACCGCCGCTCAATCCCCTGCGCCACCATATGCCCCACCGCCGCCTCAATCGCCGACAACACACACAACTGCGCCGGCTCATTGGTCGTATACCCGACCTCAGCCTCAAGCAACTTCTTGAACTCGATAAACTTGAAAATCCCCGCACTGCGCGCCACCGAATAAATCGTCTTGCTGGTCATCACATTCGCCAACACCTGCCCGCTGCGCACATCCACCGCGCGCAAGTTGACGGTGACCTGATCGACCCGATACTCACGGGACAGATCGATCCCCAGATACCGCGCCCCTTCCCCACCGCTGCGCACGTTGGTGTCATAGGCGATGATCCCGCCCTCGAGCATCATGTTCGCCGCCTGCAACGGTGGCAGCTCACCCTGAATATTCACCGGCGTATTCGGCTTCTTCTGCGACGCCCGAATGATCTTGCGTTCCGTCAGCAGGTTCTGCAGCCCCTCGCGTTCAAGCACCACAAACCAGCCGCTGGCCTGCATCGCGTCCATCAACATCGACGCCGCGCCCTGGGTGACGCTGGTGGAAAAGGAACTGGCCGGCGTCGGTTTGTACTGCCCGGTCTGGTCACGGAAGCCGTACACCACCGCCATCAACCGACCCTTGGGTCGCGGCATTTTCAGCAAGTCATAGTAGGTCGAGGCCCTGGGGGTCAGGGTCGGGGTGTCGGTGTCCTGCTCGGCCGGCATCGGCTCGCGCAGACTGCACCCTTGTAATGCTGCCAACATCAGCCCTAGCGCAATTATTTTTTTCATGTCCATCGCTCCCCGGAACCGTCATCCCGTCATGGGTTGAGGCCGTTCACCTGAATTTCGGAAACTTCGCCGCTCGCACGGTCGGTCACTTCAATCGTCAGTGCCCCCGAGTCATCAACGACGTTGACGATAAAAGCGTCGGTGGACAGGCTCCCCGTGTTGCCGGTGGAGATGTTGTCCAGCAGTTGCCCCAGCAACCGTGACTGCAATTGACTGGTGAAGCGCTCCAGCGCCGAAGTGCCGGCCACCGCCGTGCGGCTTTTCAGGTCCGGATCGTCGTGGTCGTTTTGCGCCTGGGCATTGTTGAGCAGCCAGGTGCCGTTGAGCGGGTTGCCGCCGAACGACGGATTGACCGGTGTGTAGACCAGTTCGGTGGCCTGGACAGCCGCGGCGCTGGCAAGCCCGATCAACAACCCCGAGATCCAGAATCCGCTGCGCCGTGAGAACGTTGTCGTGTTCATAGTTCGTCCTTCTCAAGGTCGGTGGTGTCCTGCAACAAGGCTTCCAGCTTGCGCCGGACGACCTCCAGTCGAACCGAATCGGCGGCCGCGTAGGCCTCGTCCTTCAGTTCCACGATGTTCGGCGGCAGGAAGCGCCGATACACCAGGCGTTGTTGATATTCGACGGTCACAAGGCTCCCCCAGCGCGCGTCGGGACGCTCGCGCACCACCAGGTTGAAATCCATGCGGCTGGTGTCGCGCAGGCGCTCGCTGAACGAGTAGTAAAAGTCGTGGCCGATGTGCGAGATCGTGTCGTCGACGATGAAGCCCATCATTTCGTCTTCCTCGCCGGCGCTGGCGAAAGACGCCACGACCGCGAGGATCAACGCGCACCACCCTTGCCGGCTCATGGCTGCAACGCCTGCGGCAGCGCTGACTGGCCTTTGGCCGGGCCGTTGGTGCCATCGAGGAAGGCTTTCTCGGCCACGAACTGCCAGTCCGAATACCGCTGCATACCTTCAAAGTCCGACCATTGCGCCGGGAAGTCCGCCTGCTTCAACGGCACCTCGGTAGACGGGCTGTTGATGCCGGTGATGCGTCCGTCGAAACCCCGTTGCAGCGCCCATTCGCCGCCACCGATCGGGTCCGGATAGAGCTGGCGCAGATGGTGCCGAGCTTGCGGAAAACGTTCGTCCTGCAGCAGGTCGGCCAGTTCTTTCGGGTACTGCGCCAGCCCCGGCGAACTGCGGTAGTAGCTGCGCAGCGCCTGGGCATACTGGGTACCGACCCACAGCAGTTGCTTCTCGCGGTCGCGGCGCGACACGGTCGACCACAACTCGCCGGCACTGGCCAGGCCCATGCCCATGATCACGATCAGGAACAGCACGCCCAGGTAGGTGAACCCACCCTGCTCCGCGTGCTTACCACTCGGAATACTGGCTGCCATCACGCGCCCTCCCGGTCGCTCCGCTCTTGATATCGGCAACGCCGCCCGCCACACCGTCCGGGGGCGCGATCAGCACCCATTGGTCATTGCGTTCGGTGATCGGGTCTACCGGCGCGTTGCGCAGGTAACGCATTTCCACCAGTTGTTCGATGGAGTCGGGATAGCGCCCGGTGTCGCCGTAGTAGTGATCCAGCGCCTCGCGCATGGCCGACAGGCTCTGGTGCAACGTGGTCTCTTTCGAGGCCTCAAGGCTGTTGAAGTAGCGCGGCAGGGCGATGGTCATCAGGGTCGCGATGATCGCCATCACCACCATCAGCTCGAGCAAGGTAAACCCCTTTTCCCGGCGCATGAGAATCACCACTCGCGGTACGCGATGCCGTTGAGGCCACGGCCCCTGGCGAGGGAGTAGACGTCGAACACGTCCTCGCCATCGCGCGGGTTCTGGGCCGAACTGTTGTAGGCCCGCAGGCCCCAACCGCCGTTGTCGTCACGTTTGGCCGGCACCAGCGGATCCCGCGGTATCCGGCGCAGAAAGTAGAACTTCGCACCCTTGGCACTGCGCACGTCGCGCACGCCTTCGACCAGCACTTTCAGGTTCGGCGGATAGCCGCTGCTGTTCAGGGATTTCTCGATGTAGCCGGCATCGAAGGCACGCTTGTAGGCGTCGATGCCATCGCGAATCTGATACAGCGCGGTGCGCAGTTCCTGCTCCTTGCCACGCCGTACCAGGGTCTCGGTCAGCGGCGCGGCCATGCCGGCCAGCAGGCCGATCAGGGCCAGCGTCACCACGACTTCGATCAAGGTAAAACCGCGCTGGGAGGCGTTCATGATCAAGGCTTCTCGACAGTGACACGGGTGGTGGCCACGGCCGCGTCACCGACTGCACGAGGCTGCGCGGCAGGCGCCGGCATCGAGTAGCTTTGCGAACGGTCCGGCGCCTGGATGTGCATGCTGGTTTCAGTGCCGGTGGAAAACTCCATGTCCGACGGGCTCTGGTACGGCAGGTTGCGCACGATCCGTGGCGTGATCGAGAGCACCAGTTCCGATTTGCCGATGGTGTCCTTGTTGCTGCCGAACAGCCGGCCCAGACCCGGAATGTCGCCGAGGCCCGGAATCTTGTTGCCGGTGGCGCCGTGGTCGTTGCGCATCAGGCCGGCGAGGATCTGGGTCTCACCGTCATGCAGGCGCAGCGAGGTCTGGGCGTTGCGGGTGTCGACCTGCACCGGAATCGTCCCCTGGCGGGTCGGCTCCAGTGGCGTGGCGTTACTCACTTCCAGCGCGACCTTGATCGCCACTTCGTTGTTCAGGTGCACGGTCGGCTGCACTTCGAGCTTCAGACCGACGTCGAGGTAAGTCACGCTTTCCGTGATCACCGGACCTTGAGTGGAAGGCACCGACGTGGCGCTGATGATCGGCACTCGCTGACCGATGTGGATGCGCGCCTGTTCGCGGTTGCTGACGCGGATCACCGGGCTGGCCAGGGTGTTGATGTCGTTGTCCTGGGCATTGATCTTGGCCTGTGGCGACGGCGAGATGGAAATCCGGCTGGAGTTGATGCCTTTGAGTTGATCGAGAATGGTCACCGCCGAACCGTCGCTGTTGACCACACCGAAGGTGTTTGGCCATTGCAGGCCGAGGTCGAGAATGCGCTGGGTAGCGACTTCCATCACCTCCACTTCCAGCACCACTTCCGGATTGGACTGGTCTTGCGATTGCAGCAGTTTCTCGGCCATGCGCACGGCGTCTTCGGTGTCGCGCATGGTCAGGGTGTTCAGGCGTTCGTCGACGAACACGTCGCGGGTCTTGAGCATGGTCTTGATCATGTTCAGCGCAGTGTTGGCGTCGATGCTGGTCAGGTAGAAGGTGCGCATCACCAGCTCCTGGTAATCCTTCAGCTTCTGCGGCGAGTCCGGGTAGATCAGCAAGGTGTTTTCATTCACCACTTTCTGGTGCAGCTGGTTCTGTTGCAGCAGCAGTTGCACGGCGTCTTCGATGCGCACGTCACGCACGAAGATCGTGGCTTTCATGTCCGGGCGCAGGTCCTTGTCGAAGATGAAATTGAGGCCGGCGACCTGCGACAGCACTTCGAAAATGGTCTTGAGGTTGGCGTCGCGAAACTCCAGAGTCACCGGGCGATCGAGCCGGGTGCGCAGTTGCGGGTACTGGATCACGTTGCGGCTCTGCACCAGACGGATGTTGCCTTGCAGTTCCAGCGCGCCGTCGTTTTTCGGGTCAAGTTCGAGGATCTGTTTGACCTGGCGGTCGGCGCCGTAGATGTCGCCACGGCGCAGGTCGCCACGGGCCAGTTCGAGTTTCTCGTCCATGCTGCGCAGGTAGTCGAGCTGACGCAGGGCATCCTGGGCGCGGCGGTTGTTCGGCTCGATGGTCAGCACCCGGCTATAGGCGGTGCGGGCCGAAGCGAAATCGCGACGGGCGCGGTCGGTGTCACCGGAGGTCAGCAGCGCGGTGATCGCCTTGGCGCGGCCGCTGTTGAGCAGCAGGTGCAGCTCGGTGTCGCGCGGATTTTCCCGCAAGCCTTCCTCGATCCGGGCCAGGCCCGCCTCGTACTGCCCCTGATCGATCAGGTCGGCGGCTTCCTTGTTGGCGACCTGCGCGGAACTGCACGCGGCCAGCCCGGCACACAGGCCGAGGCTCATCAGCAAACGGGATCTGTTCATTGCGTACTCCCCACAGACAAGGTCTGCGACAAATGCAAAGGCAGGTAGACCAGGCTCAGTTCCACATCGGAAATCGCCGCAATCTTCCAGGTGTCGTCGATCACATCCCCGCTGCGCACGACGTAAATTTTCTCGCCGTCCTGCAAGAACACCTGCAGGTCGCTGCGGTCATGCAGCCTGCCGACGAACTGAAACGGCACCGGTGGCAGGCTCGGGGCTTGCACCACCGGGGTCGGGTTGATCGCTTGTTCGGTGACCGTCGCCAGGATCGGCGCGGCCTTCCAGGATTTGCTCGCAAACAGGTCGCCGGCCGGGCTCAGGTCCTTGATCGGCGCCGCATTGGCCTTGGCACTGCTGGCGGGCAAGGCGCCACGGGCGGTGGCTTTTGCCGGGCTGGCCACGGCGACTTCGATCGAATCCGCCTCGTCGCTCGGCGAGAAATAGTCCGGCAACCAGGCCAGCGCCGCCGCCACGCCGAAGAACGCCACCCAGCCGCTTATGCGTTTGCTGTCCATCACGACCTCGACAGGTAGAGGGTCATACGGATCCGGCCGCTGAGGTCGGTGTCGGCAATCTTCTTGCGTTGAAACTCGACGTCTTCCACCACCACTGCCGGCAATTGGCCGAGCAAGGCGTGCAGGAAGCGGCGCAGTTGCGGGTAGCTGCCGCGCACCGGCAACAGGATCTGGTAGCGCGCCAGATGGGTCTTGGGATCGACGCCGAGGGCGTATTCGCCGCGCGCCAGGGTGATGTGCTCCTGCGCAGCCAACGCATAGATGCGGTCGATGGCGACAGTGGCTTGCGGCTGGGCCGGCAGCTTGTTGCGAAAATCATCGAGCTGACGCTGCGGCACCACCGGCGGCGCGATGCTGCCGTCCTCGACCCTGGCCAGGTATTCGGTGGCTTCCTGGGTTTGCTGGCTGAGCTGTTGCAGCGACTGCCAGCCCGGCAGCAAACCGCCGAGTGCCCAGGCAATCGTGACCAGCAGCAGCGCCAGACCGGCCAAGCCCGGAACGCCGAGGCCTTGCAGGTATTCGTGAACGATCAGTCTAGGGATTCGCATCGCCCATCTCCCAGGTCGCCGACAGGTTGAATTGCACCGGTTGCTCCGGCGATTTGACGACGATTTCGTGGCTCAGCAGCGACACGTCGGACAGCTCGTCACTGGCCTCCAGCCGTTTGTGGAAATCCAGCATCGCTTGCAGATCCCGCGCTTCGGCGCTGATCCGTACCTGGCCCTTGCGAGCATCCGGGGTCAGGGTCAGCAAGGCGATGTCGTCGCGCGGCATGGCTTCGAGCATGGCGAACAGGCGTTCCCAGGGGCGGCGCAGTTGCTGCGAGACCTTGCGCATTTCGGCGAGGTTTTGCGCCTGCTCGCGGGTTTCCGCCGGGCTCAGCGTTGTCTTGCTGCCGCTGTCGCCAGTGAGCTGGCGCTGGGTGTGCTGCAAGTGACCTTGCTGTTGTTCGGCCTGATCGCCGAGGTGCTGCTGCACGCTGAAGCACACCAGCGCGAGGATCACGCCACCGCCGAGCAGGCTCCAGCCCAACGGGCCGGAACGCGGACGAGGCTGGAAGTCGAGGTTCAAGGCGCGCATGTCAGGCCACCGCCCGGGACATGACGTACAAGGCGTCATGCACGGTCATCGAGTTGTCTTCGAGGGTGCGCAGGTGCACTCCCGCCACCTCCGGTTGCGCATCAAGGCGCGCCGGGGCGTGCAGATAAACGTTGAAGGCGCGTTCGCTGGTGGAGGCTTGCAGTTGCCGCTCGCGACCGATCAAGGCGCTGAGCGCCGCGTCGCTGTCGCTGCCGCCCACCGAACGCACCGACGACCAGCGCCCTTCCCTTGCCAGCAGCAACACGCTGCGTTGCGGTTCGGCAACGATGAACAGGAAGTCGCCGGCGTCGAGGCTTTTGTCGAAACGGTTGAACGCGGTCATCAGGTACGGCTGCACCGAACGCAGGCGCAGGCCGCGCTCCGTGACCAGTGTGCGCAGGCGTTCCAGCAAATCCTGCGGCAAGGCGCTGGCGATCCGGTCATGCCCGGCGGGCTCGGCCGACAGCACCAGGCTCCACGGTTGGGTCGGGGCGCCGAACAGGTCCTCGAAGCACAGTTGGGCGAAACCGCGCAGTTCGTCAGGACTGCTGATCTGCTCGCTCCAGGGCACCAGGCAGAAACGGCTGAAGTGACCGGAGATGACCACGCTCAGCTCGGCACCGGCGCGGGTGTGTTCGCCAAGCAGACGGTCGAGGGTGTCCAGCGCCACCGCGTAGCTCTGGAAGCCTTCGTCGATGTAGCCGACGCTGCCCAGCCACAGGGTATCGTTGCCCCGGCGCTGGCCGAGGCCGACACCGCTGGCGCCGAGCACGGCGATAAAGTGATCACGCGATAAAAGTGACACGATTGATCTCCTCCAGCGTGGTCCGACCGTGCTCCACCAGCTCCAGCGCCGATTCGCGCAACAGGCGCAAACCACGGGCGCAGGCCAGGGCTTTGATCTGGGTGATGGGTTGGCGCTCGACGATCATTTGCCGCAGTTCGTCGTCCAGGTGCAGCAGTTCGGCAATCGCCGTGCGTCCGCGATAGCCGCTGCCCCGGCAGTGGCCGCAGCCCTTGCCGTGGACGAAGTGGTAGTGATCGACTTTCAGTGGGTCGAGGCCCGAGGCGCGCAGTTCTTCATCGCTCGGGTTGACCGGCGTGCTGCAGCTGCTGCACACCAGCCGGATCAGGCGCTGGGCGAGGATCGCGTTGAGCGCCGAGACCAGGCTGTAAGGGTCGATTTCCATCTGGGTGAAGCGGCCGATCACGTCGAACACGTTGTTGGCGTGGATGGTGGTGAATACGAGGTGACCGGTGAGCGCCGATTGCACGGCGATCTGCGCGGTGTCCGGGTCGCGGATCTCGCCGACCATGATCTTGTCCGGGTCGTGGCGCAGGATCGAACGCAGGCCCCGGGCGAAGGTCAGGCCTTTTTTCTCGTTGACCGGGATTTGCAGCACGCCCGGCAGCTGATATTCCACCGGGTCTTCGATGGTGATGATCTTGTCCACGCCGTGGTTGATCTCGGTGATCATCGCGTACAGCGTGGTGGTCTTGCCGCTGCCGGTGGGGCCGGTCACCAGCACCATGCCATAGGGTTCGGCGGCGAGGCGACGCAACTGGCGCAGGGTTTCGTCTTCAAAGCCCAGTGCTTGCAGTTGCACGCCGCAGACCTTGTCGGCCAGGTCCTGTTTGTCCAGCACCCGCAGCACCGCGTCTTCGCCGAAGATGCTCGGCATGATCGACACCCGGAAGTCGATCTGCCGGCCGCTGATGCCGATCTTGAAGCGACCGTCCTGGGGCACGCGTTTTTCGCCGATGTCCAGTTCGGCCATGACCTTCACCCGCGAAATCACCTGCTCGGCGAACTCGCTGCCCTGGATCTTGCCGATGTTGTTCAGCACGCCGTCGATCCGGTACTTGATCACCAGGCCCTGGCCGGTGGTGCCGAGGTGGATGTCGCTGGCGTGCATTTTCAGCGCGTCGTACAGGGTCGAGTTGACCAGTTTCACCACCACGCTCGAATCTTCGCTGATGCTGGTCAGGGACAGGCTTTGCAGGGTGTCGGTCTCGCTGCCGGCATCGGCCTGGGCGTTGAGCGACTCCACCGCGTGGAAGCTTTCTTCGTGGCGGGCCAGATAGGCCTTCAGGTCATCGGCGTGCACCAGGTACAACGGCGCGCCGTGCAGGCATTCGTCGATCCAGGCCAGGCGCGCGGTGTCGAAGGGGTCGGCGAACACGCCGATGACTTCGTCGTTGTGGCGCAGCAGGATGAATTCGCGCTTGAGGCATTGCGCGAGGGTGACCCGGTCGAACACCGGCGCCGCCAGAAACAGCGTGTCGGTGTCGAGCACCGGGTAATGCAGGGTGGCGCCGAGGCTGGCAATGAACGGCATCGGCGCCAGCTCACAGAGCACGGCCAGCGCATCGAGCACCCGCTCCCCGGAAGTGCTGGCCCGTGCCCGGGCCTGGGCCAGTTGCTCACTGGAAAAGCGCGGCGGGGTCTGTGCCTCCTGGGGAGGGGTGACCGACAGCGGTTCGACGACAACGGACAGACGATCCATGGCTTGCTCTCCAACACCCGGGGCTTGAGGCCCTGACGGCGCGGGAGGCGAGTTCGGCGAGTGCCGGAACGTCTATCGCGCCATTACTCCCCGGTGAGCATTTGATCGTCGTCCGGTGCCATGGCCTCCGACCGGTTTCGTCGGCGGTCCGCCAGCACCCAACTGCCATCGTACAACTGCAACGGGAAGCTCTCGGTCCTGCTCTGGCGTCGTTCGACGAAGCCTTCGGATGGGCTCGCACCGGGTTTCGCTTCGCGCTGGATCCCCAGAAGGTCGCAGACAGCTCGGGCCAGTTCCGCCAAAGGAAACGGTTTGAACAGGATGTGACTGACCCCCAGTTGCCGCGCCCGCTCACAGACTTCAGCGGTCGGGTGACCCGTTATCAGCACGAAATGACACGTCCTGTTCTGGCGGACCGCGTCGAGCACCTCGAACCCTTCCATATCGGGCAAGCGGTAATCGAACACCAGCACGTCGGGAGCGAAAGTCTCGGCCAGGCCGATTCCCTCTGCGCCGTCATGTGCAATCCGGACGTCCAGCCCTTGCGCCGACAGATAATCCTGAAGGTTCTGTGCAAGCAGCTGTTCGTCTTCGACAACCAGTACTTTGTTAACCAAGGTGGACTCCTTGAAACCCGCAAGTCCGAAAACTGAACCTGCTGGAGTGCGCCTCACAGGAGGTAACGCACACTTCATGCCAGGCTGAGTGCCGGTATTTTCTTGTCTTCATGTCCTTGAATTGAATGGAAATGCCCGCTCGTCCCGGTACCCCGTTCCCCAGAAACGGGGAAGCACCTGAATGGGCATCGAAGCCATTCCCCACTATTGGGGGGGAACCTTCAGTCGTCGTCAATTCGTTCGATCCTGTTCTGCGCCCGCAACTGCGCGAGCACCTGACGACGAGCCTGGGTCTGTTGCTGTCGGGCGAGGTACGCCCTGACTGTTTCCAGCCCTTGCTCCTCTGGGACATCGGCCGCCTCCTTGTGGTTCTCGACAAAAATCAAATGCCAGCCGAACGGCGTACGCACCGCTTCGCTGACTTCACCAGGCTTGAGGGCAAACGCCGCCGCTTCGAAGGCCGGCACCATTTGCCCACGGGCGAAATACCCCAGGTCCCCGCCCTGGCTGGCGGTGACATCTTGCGAACCCGATTGGGCGACGCTAGCAAAGGTTTGCCCCCCTGCGATAGTCGCACGCAACTCCTCCAAGCGTAGCCGCGCTGCTTCAACCGTGGCGGCATCGGCATCGCCGGCGACCTTGATCAGAATGTGCCGGGCCTGCACCTGCTCCGGCGCGCCCATTTCAGCGCGGTGTTGCTCGAAAAACGCCCGCACCGTTTGCTCGTCCGGGGCCTGGACCTGGGTCAGTTCGGCAAACATCCGCTGCGCCGCCAATTCGCGGTGGGTGTACTCGGTGAATGAAGCCTCGTCGAAACCGGCGTCCTGCAAACGCTGGAGGAATTTATCGGTGCCGCCAATGGCGGTGCGGGTCCGTTCGACCTGTTCGCGCACCGTTTGCTCATCGATCGTTACCCCGCGCTTGCGCGATTCCTGCCAGAGCAATTCCTTGTCGATCAGCGTATCCAGTGCGGCCTGACGCAGTTGTTTATAGGCCGTGGGGTTGCGGATGCTCGCCACGGCGCGCCCCTGATCCTCCAGGTACTCGGCGAAATAGCGTTCCAGGCGAAACTCGGAAATCGCCTCGCCATTGACCCGGGCGGCCACCGGTTCATTGTTCGCCAGCGCCACCGACAACCAGCCTGTCAGCAGCCAACACAGGGTTTTGAGCTTCATGATCAGGGCCTCCGGTCATGGCGTGGCAAGAATCGGTTTGTAGGGAGCGACCAGATAAAAACGCTGGTCAGGCAAATCAATGGTCACCACATGCGCCCCGCTCAGGCCCAATCGTCGCCCGGGGCCGAAGCTCAGGCGCGGGGTCAGGCCGGTGTCGAAGTCGTGCAGGCCTTCGAGGGCCGCCACCAGTTTTTCGCGGCTGGCGTCGCGACCGGCCTGCTTCATGCCTTCGCTGAACAACTGCATCGAGGCGTAGGCGCCGACTTGCAGCACCGCATGCTGGGCGCCGAGACCTTGATGCTCGCGCAACAGCGTCAGCGCCATGCGCCCGGCCTGGGTCCAGTCGCTGGGCACGAACGGATACGCCAGAAACACCCGCCGGGAAAACCCTTCCGGCATTTGCAGCAGATCCCCCCCCACTTGGCTGGACGCCGCAAACAGGTACGGCACCTGCCCGGCATTCTGCAATCCGGCTGCCAGCCGGCTGAAACCAACGCCGCTGCCCAGGTAGAACACCGAGCGTGAGCCCAGCGGCAAGCTGTCCGCCGCCGGGTCGTAGGCCTGTACTTGGACCTTTTGCCAACCATGCTCCTGCAGATAGCGGCCAAGGGTCTGCGCCGCCAGCGCCTGGGCCGGGTCATCGGGATAGGCAATCAGCGTCGGCCCTTGCAGCACCCGCAGACTGGCGGTGGCGTAGTCGGCCAGCGCGATCAGTTGCTCGCGCAGGCCCGGCAAGGGTTCGAAAATCTGCGGGCTGGCCTGTACCGGGCCGAGCAGCGACAGGGCCCCGATCAGCGGCACGCCCGACTGCTCCAGACGCGGCGCCAGTTCGCTGTCCAGTGCCGGGGCCAGCGGTGCGATCAGGGCGAAGACTTGCTCTTCCTCGATCAGCCGTTGCAGGGCCTGTTCGGCGCTGGCGCGATCCGGGCCGGGGTCGGCCACGGTCAAGCGCAACTGCCGGCCGTGAATGCCACCGGCCTGATTGATCCGCGCCACACTGCCGTTGAGCACCGCCGCGATGGTGGCGCCCTCCTCGGCCAACGGCCCCTGGCTGGGCAGCAAGGTGCCCAGGTGCAAGGTCTGGTCATCGAGCCCCGGATCGCGGTCATCGGCCAGGCGTTTGAGGTACGCGGTGAGGTTGCGCTGATCCTTCATCGACAGCAGGAAGCGCGGCATGCTCGGGTCGAGGCGATTGTTGCCGGGATCGCGGCCCTGCTGGATGACCCGCGCCAGGCTGCTGTCGGTGTAGGCCGGGTAGTTGCGGCCGTTGACCTGTTGCTGACCGTGAGTGCTGGTCAGCCGCGACCAGTTGAGCTCCGGCGGACGCACCCCGCCTTCGGGCCGGCCAAGGCCGTCGGCGCCGTGGCAGTTGGCGCACGGCAGGCTGGTGGCCGGCAGCAACACATCCGCCGCGCCGACCCGCGCCATGATCGGCTCGCCGCTGGCGGACAGGCCTTCGCGGTACAGGCGCCTGCCAGCGCTTTCTTCATCGGTCAGCGGCAACGCGGCCGCGCCAAGGCTGACGCCAGCGAGCAGGATCAGGGTGAGGACGCGGCCAAGGTTCATGGCGCGGACTCAGCGGCCGGCCACGGGCATTGTCAGCAGCTGCAAGCGCTGGGCAATGGCGGCGGCCGGGGCGTCGGGACGGATTTTGCTCCAGCGTTTGTTGGCCACGTCGCCGACGATCAACTGGGTCGAGTGCTGCTCGGGCGTCGGCACGATCTGGCCGATGCGGCCCAGCACCAGATCCATCTGCGCCTTGTCGCCGGTAAGGAAAAGCCAGTGAGGGTCATCGGCGCCCTGCTTCAAGGTGTAAGCCTTGAGCACCGCCGGCGTGTCGCGCAGCGGATCACTGGTAAGGGAAATGAAGGTGATGCCGTCGGCCTTGTCGCCCAGCAGCTCACGGACTTCCTTAAGCTTGCGGGTGATCAGCGGGCAGGCGTCATTGCAGCTGGTGAAGATCACGTTGAGCAGCACCACGCGGTTGTGCAGTGCATCGCTGTAGAAACGCTGGACGTCGCCGTTCTGATCCAGCAGCGGCGTGTCGGTGAACCAGGTTTTCGCGTCGTGGGTGCCTTTCGCCGGCGCCGCAGCAGCGCTGGCCGTTGCCGGTGCGGCCTGGGCATGATCTTCATGGGCCCACGCCATCGCGCTGAAAATCCAGAAACACACCGTCAGGGTGATCCAGTCCAGGGTTCTCATGGTTGTTGCTCCATGGCAATCGCGGTGTGTTTGGCGTGGGTGCGCAGGCCGCTGAGTTTCTCGACTTCCTTGGCCAGCATTGCCGGGTCGGTGAAGCCGTAGTAGCGCGTCCAGTGGCGACTGTTGCCGTCACCGACGAGGATCAGCGGCTGATGATTCTTGAAGTCGCCGCTGAAACTGCCGAGGCCCTTGAGGGTGGCGGTGATCGATTGCGGTGAACCGGTGAGCCAGCTCCAGCCGGGGCCTTTCTGGAAGGTGTGGGCGTAATCCTGCAGACGTTTGGGGTCGTCGCGCTGCGGGTCGATGCTGATCGACACCAGCTGCACTTCGGTGCCGACCCTGGCTCCGAGCTGTTTCTGCACCTTGCCCATGATCGACGAAACCACCGGACAGACCGTGGTGCAACTGGTGTAGATGAAGCTCATGACGACGATCTTGTTGTGCACCAGATCCTGCTCCAGGTGCACGGTCTTGCCGTTCTGGTCGAGCAGCGGCACGTTGGCGAACTTAACCTGGGCGTGCTCCTGGCTGTTGGTGGCCGGTGGGGTGTGCCCGGCATGCTCGTCCGCCGAGTGAGCGCTGGCCTGCTGAATGCCGACGGCCAACAGGCACAGGGTCAGCAGGCCACGGGATGCAAATCGGTTCATGGTCGTTTCCTCGTCACTGGGTCTGGCCGGGCAGCACCCGGACACTGGCAAAGGTCTTGTCGTCGAAAGCGGCGCCCAGCGAGGCCGCGCGCACATGCAGGTACCAGGCGCCGCTGCGGTCGAGGGTCACCGGCGCTTCGTACACGCCGTCGGCGACTTCCAGCGCGGCCACTTCACGGGGCCGGGAAGTCGGCGCGAGGAAGTAGCGCAACTGCACGTCTTTCACGCCGCTGCGCTGGATCTTCTGTTTGCCCTGGACGATGCGAAAGCGCACCACGTACGGGTCGTTGAGGGCCACGGCAGTCTTGTCCAGCAGGAACTCGACTTTCGCCGCGCCCAGGTGTTTTTCAGGCGCGCCGTCGGACGCCACCTGGGCGGTGAAGCAATGAATGATGTTCGGCTGGTTGAGCAGGAACGCCACGTCGAAACGCCCCGCCGCCGGCAGTTTCACCCGTGCGCTGTAGAGGCCCGGCGAGACCTCGCGCAGGCTGCGGTCGATCACCAGCGCGGCGCGTGCGATCTGCCCCCGGTTGGGGTAACCGGACATCGGCGCGTTCATGCCTTCGGCGTAGAAATAGGTGGTGTTGTCCACCGGGTTGACCACGAACACCGCGTTGTCATCGCGTGAAACGGCAAGGCTCGATGCCAGCGGCAGATCCCCGGCCAGCCGTGGCGGCTGCGGCCCGGCTTCAAAACCCTGGGTAATCGGCTGGCGCCCTTCGCCCAGCGAAGACAGGTTGATCATGGTGACTTTCGGCGAGGCCAGCCCGCGCACGTAGGCGTAAGCCTGAGTGAACACCACTTGATAGGGTTCGGCTGAAACCTCCAGGTCATGGATCGCCGAATCGTTGGCCGCGTCGATCACCGTGGCGCGGTTTTCCACCGTGTTCAGCACCACGCCAAAACGACCGTCGGCGCTGAAGCCCATCGGGCCGAGGCCCTGTTGCAGCTTGATCACTCGGCGTACGGCGCGGCTGTTGCTGTCGATCACGGTGACAGTGCCGTCCTTGCCATCGGCCACGTACACCGCGCCGGACAGCGGCGAGTACGCCACCGACAACGGGCTGGAACCGGTCTTGACCTGTTGCAGCAGGCTCAGGCTGGCGATGTCGATCACGCTGAGGGTGCCGTCGTCGCGGTTGCTGACGAAGGCGAAACGGCTGTCCTTGCTGAAACTGATTTCGTGGTGGCCGCGACCGGTCGCCAGGTGCTTCAGCGGTTTGAGGCTCTGGGTGTCGATCACCGTGACCCCGGACTCTTCAACCTTGCTCGCGTTGTTGCCGACCCACAGCAGGCGCTCGTCCGGTTGCAGGGCGACCCGCACCGGTTGGCTGCCGGTAGCCACCGAGTCGATGACCTTGAATTGCTCGCTGTCGATCACCGCCACTTCCCCCGCCGTCGGCATCGACACGAAGACCTTTTTGTTGTCCTTGGGCGTGACCCAGTCCATCGGCGACTGCTTGAGTTCGATCCGCGCCAGCGTGCTGGTGATGCCGCCGACCGAGACTGACGGATCGACCACCGAAACGCTGGCATCGCGGTTCATCACCAGCAGGAAATAGCTGTTGAGGTCGAGCAGCGGCCGCGCGCCGATGCTGGATTTGAGGAACGTGCCGACCCGCGACTTGCAGCTCTGGTCGCGGCCCTGGGCCTGATCGGCGGCCAGGGTTTGCGGATCGATCCAGGCCCCCGGCGCCACACCGGACAACGGCTGGCCTGACGCGCCGTCGGTGACCCGGAACTGCACGTCAGCGAACTCGCCCTCGCGCAACTGGCCGTCGCTGGCCAGCGGCTTCAGGTTGAAGGTGATCGACACGCCGTCGCGGGTCAGCACCTGCCCGGCATCGGTCTGCGCCAGGGCAATCTCGCTCAGCGTGAGCAGCGCGCCGGCCATCGCCAGCAGGCAGACGCCGATGATGTTGATGATCCTGTTCATACATCCCTCCCCTACACACCTTTCCCCACCTGTGGGAGCGGGTTCACCGGCTCCCACAGGTCGCGCATTGGCACCTACTGAGCAGGCGGCGCCGGCTCCGGCTCATTGGTCACCCGCAGCAATCCCCACAGTCCCGAGGTGTTGCCATAGGCGCCGTAATCGCGGAACAGGTAGTCACCCGGTATCGCGTTGCTACCCCCGGCGCTCGGGATCATGAAGCTGAAGTGCGCTGCCGGCAGGATGCTCTCGTGAGCGCCGATGTACATCGACATCGGGTTGTAGCCGAAGCGCACCGAACCCACGCCCGGCGTGCCCATCGGGTAGCCGCCGGTGTCGCTCTTCTCGGCCTGGAACGGGTTGAGCGACCAGACGTGCCCGTCGAGCTGGAACGTCGTGCCGCGACTGCCGCCGCTCGGCATCAGGATGTGCGTACGCAACGGTTGACCGGGTTTGGCATACAGCACCGGCGTCTGCGGATCGCCGCCCACCAGCGCATTGCTGTAGGCCATGTGCGCATGGGTCATGTCGCCGTAACCCGCGCCATCGGCATGGCCAAACGGCGCATCCGGGGCGAGGCCGAAGCGATACCACAAAGGTTCAGTCTTGTAGTTGATGGCCATGCTCGAGTTGTCCTGCGGATCGGTCGGCACACCGAAGCCCTCGGCAGCGATGCCTTCGACCGGCCGGCCATTGGCCCAGCGAGTATTCAGCGCCTTGTGCCAGACCATCGCGAAGTCACGGTAAGTCGTCTGCCCCGGTGCGGTGACCGTGGCGTTGACCTTGCGCGCATCCTCGACCCAGGTCGCGCCGATCGGCAGGATGCTCATCGCACCACCCAGGCCTTTTTGTGGTTGCTTGATCACATCCGCCGGGGTGATGTTCAGGCCACCGAACTCCACGGCCGTGGCGTTGATGTTGTCGACACTGCGCCCCAGTTGGGTGACCGGTTTGCCTTCACGCTCCAGGTGCCCGGCGTAGTACTGATAGGTACGGGTCGGGTAGGCACCGCTGCTGCCAACCCGTGGCGGCACGGTCTGGATCGGGTTGGCGCCGACGTTGGCACCGTCGGATTTGGTGATGTCGTAGGCCAGCAGTTGGGCGTGCAGCCCCACGTGGCTGGACGGCCGCATCAGGTTGTTGCTGAAGGTGGTCGAGCCCAGGCCACTGTTGCGGTCGCGCTTGACGATGCCTTGCATCACCGCGGTCTGGGTCAGGTCCGGCATCACGCTCGGCAGACGGTTTTCCAGGGTGATATTGATGCAGTCCCCGGCCGCTGCGCGCAGCACCAGCGGTTCGACCGGAATGCCGGGTTTGAGCTTGCCGCTGACCGGATCGAGGTCGGATTTGCGCACGTACAGGATCGCCGTCGGATCATGCAGCGGCCCACTCTGACCACCAATGGTGATGGTCTCGCCGTCCTCCGGATCAGTGACCGTGACCTGCGGGATGCTCACCGTGCGCGAGTTCAGCACCAGGGTGCCGCCCGCCGGATTCAGCGGCCCGCCGACATGCTGCCCCAGCCCGGCAGAATCGCCGATGCTCAAGCCCAGCGAATTGCCGAGGATGTCGTTGGCCAGCGCCGCGACCACTTCATAGTTGCGCTGCACCGTCGGCCGTGTGCCGATGCCGTTAGGGTTGGCGCCATAGCGTGGGCAACTGCCCTCGAACGCGACCGTGTTGCGCATGCCGGCCGGGCTCGGATTGTTGGGGATCGCAAACAGATCATTGCGCTTGGCCGTGTAGTTACGCATCACGCCCCAGATCCCGCTCCAGTAGCCTTCAATCGAAGCGTCCATCGAGTACAGATAGTCGCCTGTGGTGGCGGCAGAGCTGGAGAGCATCGACACCGGTGCAATGAAGCCCATCTGTTCGGAGATGCCGATCATCTGCGAGGCGCGCCAGCCGGAGTTGGAGCTGTTGCCGAAACCGGAACCGCTCTGCAGCCATTTCACGCCATGCAGGGTGACGTTGTGCTCCTCTTCGTGGCCGCCGGCATGCACCCGCAGGCGCACGTTGTCGCCGGTGTAGGTACGCAGCATCGGGGTGAACGGGTCGCCCGGCTCGCTGCCGCCCTTGTTGATGTGCGGCGGGAACAGGGTGGTGCCGCCGGTCGGGCCAGTGGCGGCCGTCACCAGGTTCGGCGCCAGGTTCATCGCCGGAATCGCCCGGTCGGTACGGCTTTGCATGGCGTAGGCCAGATCGCCGCCGAGGCCGTCAGCCTGCATGCCGCGCTTGCCGTCCGGGCCGACCTTGTTCGGATCGTAGACCCGCAGGGCCAGCGGCTCGTTACGATAGTTGACGACGAACATGCCCGGGTCATCCACGGAAATCGCTTGCGGGCAAGGCCGGCTCGGGCAGCCCGGCACCTGACCACCCTGCACTTCCACGATGCCTTCGAGCAGGTTGCCGGCGCTGTTGCGCACTGGCGGGTTGATCGCGTAGCGGAAGCTGTCGGCCGTGGCCGGGAACGCTTGCGGATTCGGCACACCGTTGGGGCCGGCGCCCACGTACACACCGGCTTCGTAGGCATGCTGGAAGTCGCTGTATTCGAGGAAGAACTCACGGAAGCTGTCGTTCTTGCCGTCGCCGTCGAGGTCGCCGGTGTTGATCACCGCCTGCCATGAAGTCGGCCCGCCGTCCTGCCGCGCGCCGCTGTACAGAGGCTCGCCGGTTTCGGCGTGGAACCAGGTGGAACCGGCCGGTTCCGCCAGCACCGTGGCGTACAGGCCGATCTGCTGATGGGTCGATGGGCCGAGGTGGTCGTGGGTGAAGATGGTGCCCAGCCCCCGATCCACGCCCTTGGCATTGACCACCGGGTCGACGAACCAGCGCTGCATGGCCGTGCGCGCGCCCATCCAGTCACTGCGTCCGAATTGGCCGAAGAACGGATGTGCCTTGGCTTTCGGGCACGCCTGGGTGCCGTCGCGCGGGTCGGTGCCCTCGCACTGGTTGAATTCGCGGATCGCATGAATGCGTTCCTGAACGGCACCGGGCGAGAGCACGCCGTCCTCATAGTTCCAGCCGTTGGAGGAACCGTCGGCGGAGGTCAGATCCCACTTCGGCAGGTGAATGTGCTGGCCGATCACGTCGGTCGGGGTGCGCACCTGATAGTCGTCCATCTCGTAGGTGGCAGGCACCAGGTTGGTTTGCTGGTATTGCACGCAGTCGAAGGTGTTCATGCGCATCACCAGCGGCTCTGGCGGCCGCTGCTTGGTGATCACTGGCCAGGCGTCTTCCCACAGCGCCAGAATGCGGGCTTGCGGGAAGTGGTAGCCGACTTTGTTGTACACCGCGTCGAACTGGATGTTGGCGGCCTTGTAGATCCGCGGCCGGTCGGCGGTGAAGGTCGAGGCGCCGACGAAGGACATGCCGTCCAGCCGATCGCCGCTGGCAAATTCACCGGTGCCGGCGCTGCTGGTCAGGCGTTTTTGCCGGTCGTCCATGCACGGTTCGTAGTAAGGCGCGCCGGCCATCGGCAAGGCGCCGTTGGTGCGGAAGGCCTTGGCCACGATCTGATTGCCGGGCAGCAAGGCGAAGCTTGGGTGATCCTTCTTCGCGTGGAACGCCATCGCGGCCTGTTCCACTTCGGTGCCCTCTTCCGGCAGGTAAATCGGTTTGGCGCGGGTGACTTGCTTGGAGAAGTCCAGCGAGGTGGTCACAGTGTACGCCTCACCGCCGGCCGACACCCCGTCGAGGGCGTGCCGCTGCAAGCCGCCATCCCAGCCGCCGGACTGATTCGGCTCGAGGTTGGCCCACAACGCTTTGCCGCTGGCTTTCAACGATTGCGCAGTGGCGGCGTCGAGCATGTCCAGCGGTGGGGTTGGCGGACGCTGACCCACCGAACTTTCCATGCCGCCGATCCAGAATGGATAGCCAGGGTTTTTCAGGCTGCCGTCGGCGTTGCGGTTGGCTTCGCTGCGATCAACCAGTGCCAGGGAACCAATGGCCTGCGATCCACTGTTACCGCCGTGGTGTTCGCCGTCGTCATCGCCCTCTTCTTCGTCATCGTCGTCATCGTGGCCGGCGACCAGGGCTTCACCGATTTTCGGCACCACCACCACTTTGCCCGGCATCGGGGCCATGGCTTTGCCGGGCAGCGGCACAACGGCAGGAATCGGCGTGCCGGCGATGATCTCGCCATCCGGCAGCGCGCGGGCACCGGCGGCCGGTTTACCGCTGCGCAGGGCGTAAGGTTCGCTGTGATAACCATCGGCGCCCTGTTGCGAGACTTCCAGCCGGGTGCCTTCTTCGAACACATCGTGCACCCGCCACATGGACCACATGCCCTGGGCGAAATGCGGGTAGAAGTGGCAGTGATAGATCGCATCGCCGGCCACCCGGTTGCGGTTGCCGGAACCGCCGTTGGCGATTTCGTAGGTATAGCCGGCGCCCGGACCGATGCCTTGGGCATCGACGTAATCGGAGTTGTCGTCGTTGGGGTTGAACAGCCACTGATGGCCGTGCAGGTGGAAGATGTGCTGCTCATGGCCGTTGTGGGTGTTGCGGAATTTGACGAAGTCACCGATGTAGCTGTGGTTGACGTTCGACGGCTCCGACGGATACAGGGCCATGGTGGCCTTGACGCCGACCTGATCGGCGCTTGGGGTCTGGCCAGGGGCGATGTTCTCGAGCCCGGTGTTGGCCGGCACGTCCACCAGCATCGCCACGTCACCGACGGTGTGCGAGCTGAGGAAGAATTCTTCGTAGGCACACGACAGGCAATCGTGCATCGGGCCCACGCCGAGGCGGTTGGCGACCACTTCAGCGCCCATGCCGCCGGAACCGTAGTTGATCATGAACGAGTCGCGGGTCGGCTCCAGCACATGGGCCATGACCGGGTCGGCCCAGTAGGCGGGGAATGCCTGGGTAGCGGCGGTTTCGTCCTGGAACTGCGAGGCGAAATCGCGAAACGGCTCGAGGCGGTTGGGGATCGCCGGGTTGCGTTTGCCCATCGATTCCAGCGGATAGGTGCTGGGCGCAAAACTGCCATCGGCATTACTGCCCATGACGATCGCATCGCTTTCGCTGGAGATGATTTCGTTGCCGTCGACCATGCTGATGATCGGCGTGCCTGCCTTGCCTTCACTCAACCACGGTTCGCGCTGCGGGTAGCGGGCCTGGTAATCGACGATGGGGTGGCCGGCCGGTGTGCGGCCGGTGGTGGCCAGACGCATTTCTTCTTCAGTGAGGGTGTTGCGATAGGTGCGTCCTGATTTCGGCACCACCACGACCTGGCCGAACAGGCCATTGGCAGTATTGCCGGCCGCGCCCTCCCCACCGAATGTCGCGCCACGGCTGCTGACGGCAAACGCCCCTTCGCGCTCGGCGTACAGGACATACGAACGGCTCGCCCCCGGTGGCACCAGGGTGTTGGCGTTGCGCCCGGTGTAGGAGGAAATGTCGTCGATGCTGTTCACCGCTTGCAGGCCGTTGACCTGAAAACCGACGTGGCGGTCGGCGACCTGCTCGTCGACTTTGAAAGCATCGGCGCCGTTGGCGTTCTCGGTGCCCTCCTCACCTTCAGGTGCTTCGAAATGCTTGTTCGGGTTGGCCTGGTAATCGAGCAGGTTCTGCAGGTTGATCGTCAGGCAATCACCGGCGGCCACCCGCAGCACCAACGGCCGCGGGCGCTTGTCCGGCCGCAGCGACACCTTGCCCGGCACCGCGCTGCCACCATTGGCCAGCGAAACCTCATGCTCATCCACCACATCGCGGCGCAGGGCGTACATCATGCCGTTGGCATTCTGCGCACCGAGGCGGTTGAACATCAGCGGTTGATCGAAGGCGACCACATTGGCCACCAGATTGCGCTCACAGCGCACAGTGGCGCTGGCCAGTTCGACACTGAGCATCGAGGCCAGCAACAGCAGCCAGTTCAAAAGGGGCGGTGCGTGGTGAATGCCAACCATGATCGGAAACCTCGCAGTGGGTGCTCACAGGGAACGATTCTCGATAAACCCCTTGGAGCAATCCGCATGCCACAAAAAATATCTTTACAACTCAATCGGTTACACAGGTCACTTGAGAATCCGGGGGGTATTCCCCACCCGATTCCCCACTTTCCGGGCCCCTCGGGTTTGCCCCGAAAGTGGGGAAAACCCGAGGGGCCTACAACGGCGCGTCCACCGCCAGCCCCTGCAGGCGCCGGTACTGACGCAAAACGCTCGGCACGTAACGCTGGGTTTCGGCGAACGGCGGGATCACCCGGCCCCGGCTGAGCACCGCGTCCGGCCCGGCGTTGTAGGCCGCCACGGCCAGGGCGATGTCGTTGTCGAACAGGTTCATCAGGCGCTTGAGGTATTTGGCCCCGCCCTGAATGTTGGCCTTGGGGTCGTAGACGTCGGTCACGCCCATGTCCCGCGCGGTGCCGGGCATCAGTTGCATCAGTCCGCCGGCGCCCTTGGGCGAGGTGGCGCCGGGGTTGTAGTTGGATTCGGACTTGATCACCGCATGCAGCAAGGCTTCGGGCAGTTGATTGGCGGTAGCGGCAGCTGACACCAGCTCGGCATAGGGCTGGTTGGCGATCAATTGCGGTTGCCGGTCAAGGCTGACCAGTGGCGCATCGGACTCGCGAATCACCCGCTCGTAAGTGCGTCCGGGACGGTGGACGTTGGACAGCACATAGCTGCCCTTGGCGTCGACGGATACGAAGACATCGGCTTGTGCGACGCCACTCAGCATCAAGCAGCCGAGCAGTCCTGCAGTGAATGAATGGATCATTGGGCCTCCCCTGACAGGCCCCGAAAAATTGGGGGAAATGCCCCACTGACCCGTCGTCATCCAGCCGTACGCAAGCACTGTGCCGACTCTGGAAAAGCCCGTAATACAAGGGTTCCAGCCCGACAGCCGAATTTATCGGGGGCTGAGCATGGCAATTGCATAAGCCCTTTCGGCGACACGACTGCCATTCACGGGAGGTCATCATGAAGCTGCATGTTCGTCCGCGTGCCCAGCGCGGTTTCACCCTGCTCGAATTGCTCGTGGTGCTGGTGGTGCTCGGCCTGTTGGCCGGGATCGTCGCGCCCAAATATTTCGCCCAGCTGGGGCGCTCCGAAGTGAAGGTCGCCAAGGCGCAGATCGAAGGCCTGAGCAAGGCGCTGGATCTGTACCGGCTGGAGGTCGGCCACTACCCGTCCACCGAACAGGGCTTGCAGGCGCTGGTGACCGCACCGAGCGACGAAGCCAAATGGACCGGCCCGTACTTGCAGAAAAAACTGCCGCAGGATCCGTGGGGGCGTAACTACACCTACCGCTATCCCGGCGAAAACAGCGAGTACGACCTGCTCTCGATGGGCAAGGACGGCCAGCCCGGTGGTGAAGGCGAAAACGCCGAAGTCACCAACTGGCAATAAGCGGAGCTCACGGCATGCGATTTCAACTCAAAGCAGTGGGCAAGGCCGGGGTGGTGTCGCTGAGCGTCGAGGCGCCCGGCCAGAGTGAAGCGCGGCGCATCGCCGAGGATCAGGGCTTGCGCGTGGTCAGCCTGCACGTTGAGCGCCACTGGCGTTCGTTGCGCCTGAGCAAGCGTGAAACCTTCAATCTGGTGCTGTTCAGCCAGGAGCTGACCACCCTGCTCAACGCCGGCCTGCCGCTGATCGATGCGCTGGAAAGCCTGGCCGAAAAAGAAACCGCCCCCGCCGCCCGCAAAACCCTGAGCGAGCTGGTGCGGCTGCTGTACGAAGGCAAGTCCTTCTCCCAGGCGTTGGGCCAGTTGTCGGCGGTTTTCCCGCCGTTGTACGTGGCGCTGGTACAGTCCAGCGAGAAGACCGGCGCGGTCGGCGATGCGCTGGGCCGTTACGTGAGCTATCGCCAGCGCATGGACGAGGTGCGGCAGAAGATCGTCAGCGCTTCGATCTACCCGCTGTTGTTGCTGGTGGTCGGCGGTGGCGTGGTGCTGTTTCTGATGGGCTACGTGGTGCCGCGCTTCAGCCTGGTGTTCGAAGGGCTGGGCTCGAACCTGCCGTGGCTGTCGCAGATCCTGATGAGCAGCGGCATGTTTCTGCACGCGCATCAGGGCGAGTTTTTCGGCCTGTTGGCGACGATTGTCATCGCCCTCGCCGTGCTGCAGAAACAACCGGCGTTTCGCCGTGGGCTGGATCGGCTGGTGGAGAAACTGCCTGCCGTGCACCAGCGGATTTTCATGTATGAGCTGGCGCGGTTTTACCGGTCACTGGGGATTCTGCTGCAAGGCGGGATTCCACTGGTGACGGCCATGGGTATGGTGCGCGGCCTGCTCACCGTGGCCTCGCGAGCGCGGCTGGACCAGGCCTGCGAGCGGGTGCGCGAGGGGCAGTCGCTGTCCACTGCCCTTGAGCTCAACCATCTGGTGACGCCCGTGTCCCTGCGCCTGCTGCGCGCCGGTGAACAGTCCGGCAACCTGGGGCAAATGATGGAACGCAGCGCCGATTTCTACGACGAGGAAATCAGCCGCTGGATCGAGTGGTTCGTGCGGTTGTTCGAACCGCTGCTCATGACCTTCATCGGCCTGTTGATCGGGGTGATCGTGATCCTGATGTACATCCCGATCTTCGAACTGGCTTCCAGTATCCACTGACCTCGGGAACGGGTCGGATCCCACGCAACAACGCAATTCCACGTTCCCAACCCAGACAACAAAGACGGAGAACGATATGCACATTCAAAAGCTCGTGCTCGCCATGGCCATCGGCGCAGTCCTGTCCGCGTCTACCGTATTGATTCCGGACAGCCTGTCCGGGGTGTCGAGTGTTCAGGCCAAGGAAGGTGGAAGTGGGGGTGGCGGAGGCAGCGGCGGAGGTGGAGGCGGAGGTGGACACGGCGGTGGCGGTGGCGGTAACGGCGGGGGTGGCAGCGGAGGCGGTGGCGGCGGCAATGGAGGCGGTGGCGGCGGTGGCAATGGGGGTGGTCACGGCGGCAGCGGCAGTGGTGGCAATGGAGGTGGTCACGGCGGCAGTGGCAGTGGTGGCAACAGTGGCCACAGCGGCAGTGACCACGGATCAGGCCATTCCGGCAACACGGCGTCATCGGGCCGTAGCGGCACGCATTCAGAGCCCGGCGACGATCATGGTGTGCATCGGTCCGGAGAGGTCGGCGATGACCACGGTGTGCATCGGTCCGGAGAGGTCGGCGATGACCACGGTGTGCATCGCGCCGGTGAAATGGGTGATGACCACGGTGTACACCGCGCTGGCGAAATCGGTGATAACCGTGGCGTACACGTTGGCGGCGAGCCTGGCGATGACAAGCGCGCCAACTAAATCACTTTGAAACGCCCTACCCCTGTGGGAGCGGGCTTGCCCGCTCCCACAGGGTTTTGTAGCGCCTACAAAACGCCTTTTGTCTGATCCAGCCGCTCCCGCAAAAACTCGATCAACGCCTGCACCGGTCGCGACGCCTGACGATGCTGCGGATACACCGCCGACAGTGTCAGCGGCTCCGGTCGGAACTCATCCAGCACCGGCACCAGCCGCCCGTCTTTCAGCGCCGCACCGACAATGAACGTCGGCAGATAGGTAATCCCCATCCCCGCCACCGCCGCATCCCGCAGCAACTCACCGTTGTTAACGCGCATCCGCCCGGTGACATTGACCAGCAGCGGCTTGCCCTGCCCCGCATTGAACCGCCACTGCACCGAACGCCCGTGGCCGTAAGGCAGGCAGTCGTGGCCGAGCAGGTCTTCCGGTTTGACCGGCGTACCGCGTTCGGCCAGGTACGCAGGACTGGCGCAGTACACCCGCTCGATTGACGCGATGCGTCGGGCGATCAGGGTCGAGTCTTCCAGCACGCCGATGCGCAGCGCCAGGTCGTAACCTTCGCCCAGCAGATCCACCGACCGGTCGCTCAGGTCCACCTCCACCGTGACCTCGCGATAGCGCTGCAGAAACGGCGGCAGCAAGCAGCCCAGATGGGCCAGCGCAAACGACAGCGGCGCACTCACGCGAATCGCCCCGCGCGGCTCGGCAGTCTGCCCGGCGATGCCCTGCTCCACCGATTCGACTTCACCGAGCAGGCGCAGCGCCGATTCGTAATAGCTCTGGCCCAGTGGTGTCACGTCCAGGCGCCGGGTCGATCGATTGAGCAATCGCACGCCGAGGCGCTCCTCCAGCTGCATCAGGCGACGGCTGACGAACTGCTTGGACAGGCCCAACTGATCGGCCGCCGCCGTGAAGCTGCCGGAGTCCATCACCTGGCAAAAAATACGCATGTCTTCGAACGGGTTCATTGTCACTCTCTGGTTGACAGTTAAACGCTTTATAGCCGCTTTTTCACTTTCCGGCACCTGATTAATCTGTGCTCACGGTGTTGCTGAGGCCTGAAGCCCAGCGCCACAGCAGCCCGATCCCAAGGCATTCAAAAACTCAAACGACTTAAAAAGGATTTGCCCATGAACATCAAGAAAACCCTCGCCGCGTCCCTCCTCGCCCTGTCCATCGGCAATGCATTCGCCGCCGAAGGCACTGGCGTTGAACACACCACCCAGGCCTTCCTCGACGCTCTCGCCGCCGGCGGTGGCAAGCCGCTGGAGCAACTGAGCCCGAAAGACGCCCGTGCGGTGCTGACCGGCGCCCAGGCTTCGGTGAAGGTTGACCTGTCCGGTGTCGAAGTCAGCGACAAGGCGATCAAGGTCGATGGCCAGACGATCAACCTGAAAGTGGTGCGCCCGGCCAAGGTCAAAGGCGAGTTGCCGGTGTTCATGTTCTTCCACGGTGGCGGCTGGGTACTGGGGGACTTCCCGACGCACCAGCGCTTGATTCGTGATCTGGTGGTGGGCTCTGGCGCGGTCGCGGTGTACGTCGATTACACGCCGTCGCCGGAAGCGCAGTACCCGACCGCGATCAACCAGGCTTACGCCGCGACGAAATGGGTAGCGGAACACGGCAAGCAAATTGGCGTCGACGGCAAGCGTCTGGCGGTGGCCGGCAACAGCGTCGGCGGCAACATGGCGGCGGTCGTGGCGTTGATGGCCAAGGAACAGAAAACCCCGGCCCTGCGCTTCCAGTTGCTGATGTGGCCGGTGACCAACGCCGGCTTCGATAACGGCTCGTACCAGCAATTCGCCGAGGGCCACTTCCTGACCAAGGGCATGATGCAGTGGTTCTGGGACAACTACACCACCAACCCGGCCGAGCGTGCGCAGATCCATGCCTCGCCGCTCAACGCCAGCGCCGAACAGCTCAAGGGCCTGCCCGCCGCACTGGTGCAGACCGCCGAGTTCGACGTGCTGCGTGACGAAGGCGAAGGCTACGCCCGCCACCTCGACGCGGCCGGTGTAGCGGTGACCTCGGTGCGTTACAACGGGATGATTCATGACTTCGGCCTGCTCAACCCGCTCAACGGGATTGCTGAAGTCAAAGCCGCCGTGCGCCAGGCCGCAGCGGAACTCAAGACCCATCTGAACTGAGTGCAACCCCTCGCCACACCTTCGGGTGTGGCGTTTTCTTTTGTGCCCGCCGGAGTTCATCCCATGAGCTTTTTTTCCGCCCACCTGCTGTCCTGGAGCGCCCTGCTGCTGGCGCTGGACGCCCTGCTCTGGCATCTCGCGCCGTTCAAACACCGCGCCCTGAGGGTCGGAGTGCGGCTGGTGCTGTTTCTGGCATTCAGCGCGCTGGCCATCAACGCCGGCGTCAGCCCGTTGCAAGCGCCGCTGTTTGCCGATGACCCGGTGGCGCAGCTCGGGGCGACGGCGCTGGGGATTCTCTGGTGGCTGTACGCCGCGCGGGTGCTGACCGAAGTCATCGGCCTGATCCTGATGCGCCGCATCGGCCACAGCGGCCGCCTGTTGCAGGACGTCATCGGTGCGCTGGTGTTTCTGGCGGCCATCGTCGCGGCAGCCGGTTATGTGCTGGATCTGCCGGTCAAAGGCCTGCTCGCGACCTCCGGGGTGGTGGCGATCGTCATTGGTCTGGCGCTGCAAAGCACCTTGGCCGACGTGTTTTCCGGCATCGTGCTCAACACCACCAAGCCGTATCAGGTGGATGATCTGGTGGTCATCGACGGCGTCGAAGGCAAGGTGCTCGACATCAACTGGCGCGCCACGCACCTGCTGTCCAGCAGCGGCACTCTGGCCGTGGTGCCGAACTCGGTGGCGGCCAAGGCCAAGATCGTCAACCTCAGCCGGCCGAACAACCTGCACGGCGTGTCGATCAGCATCAAGGTGCCGAACCACATCCGCCCACGCCGGGTGCTCAACGCCCTCGACCGCACGCTGCAAGGCAGCAGCAGCCTGTTGCTGACGCCTGCGCCGAAAGCGGTGCTGAAAGAGGCCGGCGAAAAAATGTCCGAATACGTGGCCAGCGGTTTCATCGCCGAGCTGGGCAAGAAAAGCGAGGTGCGCAATCAACTGTTTGACCTCGCCCATCGTCATCTCGAAGCGGCCGGTATTTCGCGGCACCCGGACGGTGTGATTGAACCGTCGACCCGCGCCCGCGCCTTGCTCGATGAGGTGAAGATCTTCCGCTCGCTGAGCCATGAAGAACGCGATCGCCTCGCCGAATCGATGGTCGCGCAGCAGTACAGCGCCGGGCAGGTGGTGCTCAATCTGGAGGAAGTCCCGGACAGCCTGTTCGTGATCGCCACCGGCGTGGTCAGCGCCAGCGTGCCGGACGGCAATGGTTTCACCGAGGCCGGGCGCATGGGGCCGAGCGAGGTCATGGGGGAACAGAGCATCCTCGCGGACACGCCTTCGCAAGCGACGTTTACCGCGCTGACGTCTTCGATCATTTATCGCCTCGACAAGAACCTGACTCGCCAGTGCATGGAACAGCGCAGTGAAGTGGGTCGGGCGTTGAACAAGTTGCAGGCAGTGCGGCAGCAGAACAGTCGGTTGGCGTTGATGACCAAACCGGCACCGGTGAAAAAAGGTGGATTTCTGGGCTGGTTGCAAAAGCGCTGAGCCCTTTTCTGAAGGCAAAAAGAGGCCCGCCATTTTGGCGGGCCTCTTCGTTACAAGCTTACTTGGCAGTGAACTTGGTGTAGCTGTTGATCAGGTTACGGTAGTTAGGCAGACGCTGCGACAGCAGATTCGCCAGGCCTTCCATGTCGTTGCGCCAGTCACCCTGCAGCTCGCAGGCCACAGCGAACCAGTTCAGCAGGTGTGCACCAGCCGCCGACATGCGCGCCCACGCCGCCTGTTGCACGGTGGTGTTGAAGGTGCCGGAAGCGTCGGTGACCACGAACACTTCGAAGCCTTCGGCGATGGCCGACAGGGTCGGGAACGCCACGCACACGTCCGTCACCACACCGGCGATGATCAGTTGCTTGCGGCCGGTGGCCTTGATGGCCTTGACGAAGTCTTCGTTGTCCCAGGCGTTGATCTGGCCAGGGCGGGCAATGAACGGCGCGTCCGGGAATTGCTCTTTCAGCTCAGGCACGATCGGGCCGTTCGGGCCGGAATCGAAGCTGGTGGTGAGGATGGTCGGCAGGTTGAAGAACTTGGCGATGTCGCCCAGTGCCAGCACGTTGTTCTTGAACTCGTTCGGCGAGAAATCCTGTACCAGCGAGATCAGACCGGTCTGGTGGTCGACCAACAGCACAACGGCATCGTCTTTGTTCAAGCGTTTGTAAGGAACGTTGCTCATGTGAAACTCCTCGATGGATGGATGTTGCGGGGAGCGCCGCTCACGCAGAGCGGCGCTTTTTCAAAAGGATCAGAACGCGAAGCAGGAGCAACCGAACGCGCCCCAGAAACCGGCAAAATCGCTGACCGGCGCATTCGACATCCGCGCTTTTTCATGGCTGTGGGTATGCACCGCGCACGGGCCGCTGCACTGGTGCACCTGGGCCTGCAAGGGCGAATTCGGGCGCCAGTGGCCCGGAACCTTGACCACCGGCGACCAGTCCGGCAGCACCGGCAGCGAACGTGGGCCGAGGTCTTCGAAGTCGCCAGCGGCGTAAACGATCTTGCCGCCAACCACGGTCATGACCGACTCGATCCACTTGATCGCTTCTTCTTCGACGCTGAAGAAGTCCGCGCTCAGCGCTGCCAGGTCCGCCAGTTGCCCGACCTTGATCTGGCCTTTCTTGCCCTGCTCGGACGAGAACCAGGCGCTGCCATGGGTGAACAGCTCCAGCGCGGTGCTGCGCGGCAGTCCTTCTTCGTACAGCGCCAGACCGCCCACGGTGCGGCCGCTGACCATCCAGTACAGCGAAGTCCACGGGTTATAGCTGGAAACACGGGTGGCATCGGTGCCGGCGCCGACCGGTACGCCTTCGGCGAGCATGCGCTTGATCGGTGGCGTGGCTTCGGCGGCTTGTTTGCCGTAACGGTCAACGAAGTATTCGCCCTGGAACGCCATGCGATCCTGAATCGCGATGCCACCGCCCAGCGCCCTCACCCGCTCGATGTTCTGCGGGGTGATGGTTTCGGCGTGGTCGAAGAACCACGGCAGACCATTGAACGGAATGTCGCGGTTGACCTTCTCGAACACGTCGAGCATGCGGCTGATCGATTCGTCGTAGGTGGCGTGCAGACGGAACGGCCAGCGCTGCTCGACCAGGTGGCGCACCACCGGCTCCAGCTCCTGTTCCATGGTCTGCGGCAGGTCCGGGCGCGGTTCGAGGAAGTCTTCGAAGTCCGCTGCCGAGAACACCAGCATTTCCCCGGCGCCGTTGTGGCGCAGGAAGTCATCGCCCTGATGCAACTTGACGCTGCCGGTCCAGTTCTGGAAATCGGTCAGTTCTTCTTTCGGTTTCTGGGTGAACAGGTTGTAGGCGATGCGCACGGTCAACTGGTCGTCTTTGGCCAGTTGTTCGATCACTTGATAGTCGTCCGGGTAGTTCTGGAAACCGCCGCCGGCATCGATGGCGCTGGTCAGGCCGAGGCGATTGAGTTCGCGCATGAACTGGCGGGTCGAGTTGACCTGATATTCCAGCGGCAGTTTCGGCCCCTTGGCCAGCGTCGAGTACAGAATCATCGCGTTCGGCCGCGCCACCAGCATGCCGGTCGGGTTGCCGTTGGCATCGCGCACGATCTCACCGCCCGGCGGGTTCGGCGTGTCGCGGGTGTAGCCGGCCACACGCAATGCCGCGCGGTTGAGCAGCGCGCGGTCATACAGGTGCAGGATGAACACCGGGGTGTCCGGCGCGGCCTGGTTGATTTCTTCGAGGGTCGGCATGCGTTTTTCGGCGAACTGGAATTCGTTCCAGCCACCGACCACGCGCACCCATTGCGGGGTCGGCGTGCGGTCGGCCTGATCCTTGAGCATGCGCAGCGCATCGGCCAGCGACGGCACACCTTCCCAGCGCAGTTCGAGGTTGTAGTTCAAGCCGCCCCGGATCAGGTGCAAGTGCGAGTCGTTGAGGCCGGGAATCACACAGCGGCCCTTGAGGTCGACCACTTGAGTGCCGGCGCCCTTGAGGGCCATTGCTTGGGCATCGTTACCGACGGCGACGAAGCGCCCGTCCTTGATTGCCACGGCGCTGGCGAGGGGTTTTTCGCGGTCTACCGTATGAAATTGGCCATTGAACAGAATCAGATCGGCGTTCATCGCAGTTCCTTCGAGATAAGTGAAACGAAGCCCGGACCCAGCGCTTCAGCGCGGTGGGTTGGCGTTGGATTCGAGGTGTTTGTGTGACTGACCGGCTTCCAGCCACGGCGCAAACAGACGGGTCACGGGCGGCATGAACACGTAGACCACCGATAGCACGATGGTCAGGGTGATCAGGAACGTGGCGACCACGTAGTTGGACAGGAACGCATTGAGTTGCAGCAGCGGCCCCCAGATCAGCGGTACCAGCAAGGTGTGCGGCAGGATCACCAGCAGCGTCACCACGGCCTGCTTCCAGCGCGGTGGCGGTGAGCCGGCCTCGGCCAGCGGCGTGAACCAGAATTCGTTGGCCGCATTGACCTCGGTCTGGTCGCCGTCGGCGAGCATCGGCGCGGCTTCGTCGATCAGCGCCTGACGCTGCGGCGAATCGAGCCAGCGCTGCATCGCGTCGGTCGAGCAATAACGCAGCACGCAGGTGAACAGCGCGAGCCCGCCCTGCTGGCTGCGCATCACATCCACACCCAAGTGCCCTTCTTCGCGCCCCGCCACGCTGACGATATTGCGCAGCCAGGCTTCGTAAGGCGCTTCAAAACCGGCCTTGACCCGGTGCTTGATGATCAGCGTCACGGTTTCTTCGGGTCCCGGTTTATTCAGGGTCTGGGCATCAGGCATAACGGAGCACTCCGGGCAAACGAACATTGAGCGCCAGCCGTCCGGGCCCGGCGATCAGAACAGTGGTAAACAGGATCAACAGCAACCAGCCGAACTGTCCCTCGGCCACACTCCATTGCGGATGCACGAGCAGCAGCGCCACCAGCAGCACAAAAAGAATAGGCAAGCACGCCAGACGCGCCAGCACCCCGGCGACGATCAGTAGTGGGCAGAGGACTTCGGCGAAGATCGCCAGCATCAAAGTGAGGTGGGCACCGAGGTGGAACGGGTCTTCGATTTGTTGCAGCTGCGCGGTGAAGTCCAGCAGCTTGGGCAAGCCGTGGACGAACAGCAGAAACAGTCCGCCGGCGACCCGCAGGAACAGCAGGCCGAGGTTTTGCGCCTGGTCATTGCGTTGTGCAGCGTTCATGAGTCCACCCTTGATCAATCATTGCAGGGAATAGTGCAATGATTGATCGAGGGGAAATTGGATGAGTGTGCTCTTTTCAAGCGAGACCGCTAGGAAGGAACCGAGGTGATGGCTCTCATGCGTTTGGAACTGCCCCAAAACCAATAAGCCCCTCCCAGCGCCGTGCCACTCCACTGCCGGAATGCCATGCCCAGCGACTGTATCTGAGTCCATCGCTCACACAGTGGATCGGGATAGATCCGATTATCGAAGACATCACGAGGCCAATTGGTCAAATAACTAATCTGCAGATACTCGACGTGGGAATCGACATTGCCACCTACCCTGATCACCCAGTCCCTCGCCTCATCGGGTGTCAACAACCCTTCGTTCGTAATCGTTTCATAAACGTTGGATACCCGAACGGTATAGGAAAGACTGCTGCCGGCAGCATCTGTCACGGTGATGGTTGTCGTACCGTTCCTGCTGGCAATCACTTTCCCGTTGACATCAACTGTGGCGATATTCTGATTCGCCGATCGGTAAACGTAGGGCGGCACGCCACCGATGGCAGCACGGGTCGCACTACTCTCGTTCTGGGGGATGTAGTGCCAGCCCTTGTTATTGAAGAACGAATATTTATCAAGGCTCAGGGGGGACAGATCGATCGTCAGCGGATTGCTGTTGCCCACGGTCAGCACCCAGTTGGAGGTTGACGGCAAACTGGCATTTGGGCGCAGCCCCATGATGTGCACCCCGGCAGCCGGGTCGTGCACCCGTTGAAGGAATCGGCCACTGGGATTGAAGACGCTGCCGGGCGAACTCACGATGGTAGTGGAGCCATTGAAAGTGTCAGTGATCTCCAAAGGTTCTCCGGCTTGCCCCATCGCGCCCAATTCAAAGCCTGCGGCGGGAGCGTTACCTGGATTCGGGATATCGGTGCCGCCCAAAGTCGTGCAATAGATAAAAGAAGGCGCCTGAGTCTGAGTGGCAAGTACGCCACCGGACATTGAACCGGGATCCGCCAGTGGGAGCACTGGTATGGAGGCATTTGACAGGCCTGCAGTGACGCTGGGCGCTGGAACAACGACCTCGGCGGCGTCCATGGTGTCCGACAATGCGTTCGCGCCGTTGATGACGGCGGGCAGCAGGTAGAAACCCATGCCATAGTCCTGGCTTGCGTTCAGGTCAGCCATGAAAAAATTGCCGGTGGGGTTATTGTAAACCTCACCTGGCGTAGCGCCGGTCCAGATGTTTGGGGTTGTGGCAGGCAAATTGAACCATGGCTGTTTGTAGCAACGTTGTATGACTGCACGCAACGTGGGCGTCAGGCCGCTGTTTCCTACCTGGGTCTGGTGAGCCTGGTATTTGGCGTAGGTAAATGGGTATCCGGTGTGATAGAGCCACAAGCCCCAGACATTGCTGATCAGGACAATGTATTGGACTTGCGCGCCCTGAGCGTCGGTGACCGTGATGGTGGCTGAACCATTGCTCATCCCCGTCACCTTACCGTATGCATCCACCTCGGCAATATTGCTGTTGGACCGATAGGTATAGGGAGGCTGACCACCGGATGCCACTCGTACTTCGGTATTTCCAATGGCGTCGACGCCATTGAGCCCCTCAAGGACGTAACTCCTGACCATGAGACCCTCCAGGCGCATGGCCTTCTGATCGATGGTCAGCGGTGCAGTGGCACCCACGTTCAATTGCCACTCGGAGGTCGTTGCCGAAGCCTGGGTTTCGCGCAGCTCGAAGCGATGCGGCCCCGGGTCCAGATCCGTGATCAGTTGAATGAACGCGCCACTGACGTTGTACGTTCCACTCGCAACCGGTGGAAGCGCGCCGTTATGAATGATCACGAACGTGGCGCCGGGCGTGCCACTGCCGCCGAACAGGATATCGCTGGAGTTCGTCGTGCCGGGATTGGAGATGGGAGTACCACCGGGACTGGTCGTACAGAAGGTGAATTGCATCGCAGATGCTCCTTTCGGATTCAGTTAACAGCGACAGTGCCTGCACCATCGAACGTCAATCGAGAGAATGTCGCTACTGTCAACTTTGACAGTAGCGGCGAGTGATCAACGGGGTAATTGGCCCCCTTGATCAATCATTGCAGACAAGGGTGCAACGATTGACCGAGGAGAAATCGAATGGGCGTGCTCTGCTTGAGGGCCCCGTCGATCGTTATCACGTCGAGGTGTTGCACCGTCCGCGTGGGCATGCCTGCCCACGATTCAACAGGAGCATCTGCAGCACGCAGATCTCCTGTGAGAGCGAGCAAGTGACGAGGTGCCCGGCATTGGAGTGATCAATCCACTCCACCTGGAAACAACTCTTTCGGGATTCGTTTGACATCCTCATCTGCAAGTGACGAAACAGCCTGCGCCTGGGCATCGGACGCGCCTGGCACCAGATCAATGACCGATACGATGTGGCTATCCAGGCACGTGACGTAGGCATTTTGATCATCAGGACTGATTTCCAGCGACATAGGGCCCACCGGCAGCTGCGTTGTTGCGATGACCTGACTCGAAAGGGCATCAATTGTGATGACCTTGCTTTCCTGATCCCGGTAACAGCAGTAGACCCGAGTGCCAGAATGATTGACTGCAAGCCCTCGCGTGCCGGTTCCGGTATTCAAAGTCCAGATCGTTGAACCGGTCGATGTATCAAACTTCACCAATATGCGCTGCGCGTCAGCAGTACCCGCAGCGTACACATGATTACCGTCCGGGCTCACCGCCAACCCATAGACGGGAAAACCAGTGTGGATCTGCTTGAGGACAACCAGCGTACGCGCGTCCACGACTGCAACGGCGTTGGAAGAATAAGCAACGTACACCCGATTGCCATCCAGGCTTGTGGCAAGCTGCCTTGGGAGTTGACCGACGGGAATGTTAGAAAACAAGAAACTCTGACTATCGACCACAGCAAGTGCATGGAGGGAGTAATTGCTGATAAAAACCTTGGAGCCCTCTCTGGAAGGAACAATCCAGGTGCCGTGTATCGGAAGTGTCGCAATGACTTTCGAAGTAGTGAGATCAACAACCAGCGTATCTGAATTATTCAGGACAAAAGCACGCGTTCCATTTTGCGTAAGCGCCATACCCCACGAGTTTATTAATTGCGGAATATTTATCGGCGCCAGCAACGTAGACGTGTCGGTGTCGATTACCTGCAATTTCCCGCCCACCGGAACGTACCCTCGGGAACCCTCTTCATTGAGTGTCAGTCCCCAAGGGGAAGGCCCGACCAGAATCGAACCAATCGGCCTGCGGTTCCCGATTCGCAACGCCCAGTCTGACGTAGGCAGTGCACTGGCGTGTTCGCGCAACTCGAATAAATGAGCCCCGAGCGGCAGGTTTTGCAATTGTTCTACGAACGCCCCGCTGCGATTGAAATTTCCGTGAGCCAGAACATTACTGTTTTCAACAATCTCATAAGAAGCGCCCGGCGAACCTTTGCCGACAAGTTCAATGCCTTTGGACTGCGTGGTTCCACCATACGGAATCGGGGTTCCGCCAGGAAACGTAGTGCAGCTGATGAATGATGCCAAGGTCATGGTCCACGCTCCATTGCAAGTTGAGCCCGGACTGCTTCAGTGCAGGAGGCTTGCTTAATGGAACGCCCATCGATTTGAACCGCGCTACTGTCAACTTTGACAGTCTCGACGATTGGTCACAGTGATGCTTTCGACCCTGTCCGACTGGCGAACTCGTTTTCCTGCACGAATAAAAACGCCCCGTAGACCGTTTTCTCATCACCGGATCAGACAACCGGAATATCCAGCGACACCGACATGAACTGACTGATCCGCGACCGCAGCCATTTCTCCGCCGGATCGTTGTCATGCACCCCGCTCCACGCCATCGACAGTTGCGCCGCATCAATCGGAAACGGCGGATCTTCAGCCCGCAACGCACACCCTTCGACCAAGGCACATGCCGCATAATCCGGCACGGTCGCGATCATCTCGGTGCCCGCCAGCAGCGCGCGCAAGCCGCTGAACTGCGGCACACCGAGCACCACCCGGCGGCTGCGGCCGACCTTGGCCAGATCCACATCGATGTTGCCGCTCAGATCACCCGAGAACGACACCATCGCGTGAGGTCGCTCGCAGTATTCGTCGAGAGTCAGCGGACCTGGACGGTTATCGCCACGCAAGACCTTGCAGGGAATATCGCGCAGTTTCTTGCGCTTGGCGTTGGCCGGCAGATCGGTGGTGTAACTCACGCCGACGGAGATTTCCCCGGAAGCCAGCAATGTCGGCATCAGCAGGTAATTGGCGCGACGTACCACCACGACAATCCCCGGCGCCTCTTCCTGCAACTGGCGCAGCAGCGGCGGGAACAGACCGAATTCGGCATCGTCCGACAAGCCGATGCGAAACACGTCGCAACTGGTGGCCGGATCGAACTCCTTGGCCCGGCTGACTGCGCCGGAAATCACGTCCATCGCCGGTTGCAGTTCCCGCAGAATCGCCAGCGCCCGCGCCGTCGGTTCCATGCCCCGGCCATTGCGCAGCAACAGCGGATCGTCGAACAGATCGCGCAAACGGCCCAGCGCCGCGCTCACCGCCGGCTGGCCCATGAACAGTTTTTCGGCGACGCGGGTCAGGTTCTTTTCGAACATCAGCGCTTCGAAAATCACCAGCAGGTTCATGTCGACGCGACGCAGATCGTTACGGTTCATGGGGCACGTTTTCCTTGTTTGAGCCTGACGTGAAAGGGTGGCACTTTACTCGATCAGCGGCACGTTGGCCGCGCGTTTGTACGGGCCGTATTCGACCGGCACCCACTGGAAGTGCTTGTCGACCGCCGTGATGTGGCCGATCCCAGGGAACGGCAAGTGCGCAGCCGTGACCCAGGTCTTGCTGGCCGCCGCTGCGCTGAACACGGCGTTACGGCTCTTGATCGCTTGCTGACCGTTGACGTCGAAGCGGATCGACACCTCCGGATGCTCGAACTGCACCGCCAGGTTGTGCACCAGGTCTCCCATGAACACGATGCTCTGGTTCTGCGAAGTGAAACGGTAGGTGGTACTGCCCGGCGTGTGCCCGGCTTCCAGCGTGGCTTCGACCACTCCCGGCAACGGCGACTGACCCTCTGCGAACGTCTTGAAGCGCCCGGCCGCCACGTAAGGCGCAGTGGACTCCTGGGCGATCTTGAAGAATTCCCGGGCACCGGCTGGCGCCTTCGCCTCGGCCTGCGGATCGAGCCAGTAATCGGCTTCAGCCTTGGCGGCGTAGACCGTGGCATTGGCAAAGATCGGCCGTTGCTGGCCATCGACCAGCCCACAGACGTGATCCAGGTGCAGGTGCGTCAGCAGAATCGCGTCGACCTGCTCAGGCTTGTAACCCGCTGCCTGCATGTTCGCCGAGAGCTGGCCGGCGGTGGCGCCGATGCACTGGCCCGCGCCGGTATCCACAAGAATCAGTTGTTTGCCGGTGTTGACCAGGAACGCATTGAACGCAGTCTGCACGCCCGGCGTTTCAATCGAGCGACGGGCCAACAGCGCGCGAATCTGGCTCTGACTCATGCCCTGCAACAGCTTCGGCGACAAATCGTTGTAGCCATCGAACAGCGCCGTCACCTCGTAGTCGCCCAGCGCCAATCGGAAATAACCCGGCGCCTGGGTGCCGACCTGCGGTGCCTGCGCCATGGCGCTGGACATTGCACCGACCAACGCCATGCCGATAACGCCGTTGAACAAACCTTTCATCTGTATCCCCTCGCCCGCGCCCGATTCTGCGGCCCTTATGGCCCGCCCCCCAATCGTCGTCATCCTGCCCGGTTCCTGTCATGGGGACTTGCAGCGGTGTGCTGAGTTGGCGCCGACGGTGGAATTAACAACGTTTAACTCGTCAGCTCTCGCCCTTCGCCAAACAATGAATCCCTCTGCGCAGCGTTGTTTTTTTGACCTGAGGGAAAGCGCTGACCGTGCGTTCCCCCCCGACACGGACCTAGGCCATGGCTCACTCACAGCAAACCGTCGCCCTCGCCCCTGCCAGCGAACCCCGCAAGACCAGCACCGGCGGCCTCAGCCCACAACGGGAACGCCTGGTGAAACAGCTGATCCTCGAACGCCTCGGCGACAGCCTTGAAGTCACCGAACTGGCCAACGCCTGCTCACTGTCACGCAGTCATTTTTCCCGGGCGTTCAAATGCAGTACCGGGTATTCGCCGCAAGACTGGATCCGCACCCAGCGCATTGCCCGAGCCAAGCTGTTGATCCAGCACACCAATCACAGCCTCACGCAGATCAGCCTGGAATGCGGCTTCTGCGATCAGGCGCACTTCTGCCACATCTTCACCCGCAGCGAAGGGATCAATCCGTTTGCGTGGCGTTGTCAGGTCATGAAAAACCGCTGAGGCAGTTTCATCCTCCAGCCATCCGCTGAGCCAGTCGCGCCACCCGCTCGCCCAAATGCGTGGCGGTCAACTGGTCTTCCAGCGGCGGTGCCTGCTCGGGCGGTTGCTCGACACAGGATTGGGACATGGCGCCGAGGGAGCTGCCGAGGCGATTCAACTGGCCGTCGAAAACACCAGCGCGCGCGCGCGCCGGCAACAGATCGAGCCCGACCCAGATCATCGAATGCTGAGCGGCGAACACGGCCATTTGCAGCAAGGTATTGAGCTTGTCGCCACACAGGCTGCCGGAATTGGTGAAGCCCGCCGCGAGTTTGTCGCGCCATGGCCGGGCGAGGTAGAACGAGGCCGTGGCCTCCATGAATTGCTTGAACGCCGCCGAGGCGCTGCCCATGTAGGTCGGCGCGCCGAAGATGATGGCGTCGGCGCGGTGCAGGTCGTTCCAGTGGGCGTCCACCTCCTCCACCGCCAGCAACAGGCAGGTGCTGCCCACGTGGCGCTCCACACCTTGGGCCACCGCCTGGGCAATGACGCGGGTGTGCCCGTAGCCACTGTGATAGACCACCACCACCTTGCTCATTGCAGCGTCCTCCGGACGTATGCATTCCGTTGACTCGGAGTTTTGGCTCTGGAGCCGGCGCGGACGAGTTAATCGTTGTTAATTTTTTCCGACTGTCGGGCAAACCGCCACGGGTTCTGGCCCTTGAATACAGTGGTGACGGTACTGAATGCCGAGCGATGCAAGGGCCTGGGCGTGGCGCGCAAGTTGCGCTGGCGACAAATCCTGAGGAATATGTCCGGATACTGCGGATCAGACGGCTTGCCTGCCCCTCAAGCCGCTCTGCGCCCTGCCCGTCACGAACGCTTCACCCCGACGGATCAGGACCCTAAAAAACGTTGCAGGAGTGAGCGGTTGAGTCTTTCCCCGAATCAGGCCATCGGTTTCGGCCCCTATCGGATCCACCCCGGCCAGCGGCTGGTGCTTGAAGGCGACCAGCCTTTGCGCCTGGGCCGGCGCGCCATGGACATTCTACTGATCCTGCTGGCCAACGCCGGCGAGGTCGTGAGCAAGCAGCAATTGATCGCCGGGGTCTGGCCGGACAGCGTGGTGGAAGACATCAATCTGCGGGTGCACATGGCCGCCCTGCGCAAGGCCCTCGGCGATGGTCAGGCCGGTCAGCGCTACATCGTCACGGTGGCGCAGCGTGGTTACAGTTTCGTCGCGCCGGTCGTGCTGCAATCCATCGAACAACGCCCCGCCGCCACCCACCTCGGCCGACATAACCTGCCATTGCGGCGCACGCGGATGATCGGTCGCCAGTCGGTGGTCGACAGCCTGATGACGCAACTGCCGCGCCAGCGCTGCATCACCCTGGTCGGCCCCGGCGGCATCGGCAAGACCACCGTGGCCCTGCGGGTCGCCGAACAATTGATCGGCCGCTATCGCGACGGTATTCGGCTGCTGGATCTGGCACCGCTCAACGATCCGGGTTCGATCTGCTCGCACCTGGCCACCCTGCTGGATCTTTCGCTGCATGACAGCGAGCCGATGGCCTGTCTGATCAACAGCCTGCACGAGCGGCAGATGCTGCTGGTGATCGATAACTGCGAGCACTTGATCGACGCCGTGGCATTGCTCAGCGAATGTATCCTGCGTGGCGCGCCGCAGGTGCACATTCTGGCCACCAGCCGCGAAAGCCTGCGCGCCGAGGGCGAGTATGTGCAGCGTCTGGAGTCCCTCGATTGCCCACCACCGATTGCGGTGCTGGACCGCGATCAGGCGATGGGATTTTCGGCGCTGCAACTGTTCGTCGAACGGGCGATGGCAGCTCATGAACACTTTGAGCCAGGCAATGCTGACCTGCCCTCGATCATTGAAATCTGTCGGCGGCTGGATGGCATCCCGCTGGCACTGGAACTGGCGGCCGCGCAAGTGGCAGGCCTTGGACTGGAAGGTTTGCTGAAGCAGCTTCAAGGACATTTGCCGACGGGCAATCAGACTCGCCTTGGCCGGCATGAAACCTTGCGCGCAACACTGGACTGGAGCTTCAACCTGCTCAACGCCTGCGAACAGACCGGTCTGCGCCGACTGGGTGTGTTCCGTGGCGCATTCACGCTGGAATCTGCGGCAGCGGTTATCGTCGGCCAGCACATCGAGCCCAACGAAGTCTTCGCCTCGATCACGCAACTGGTCGCCAAGTCGCTGCTCAACGTCGAGATCGGCGATGAAGAGGTGTTCTATCACCTGCTCGACACTACCCGCCGCTATGCACTGGAAAAACTCGACCAGGCCGCCGAACTCGGTGAAACCCGCGAACGCCATGCCGAACGCAGCCTGGCGCTGATGCATCAGGCCCAGGCCGATTGGGAAAACACGCCGACCGAAGTCTGGATCGAGCGCTACGCCCGCGGCCTCGAAGACTTGCGCGCGGCGCTTGAGTGGACGCTGAATGACGAAGGCTCGCGCGCGCTCGGCGTCAGCCTGACGGCGACCTCGGCACCGTTGTGGCAGGAACTGTCCCTGCTCAAGGAGTACGGCGTGCATGTGCGCCGGGCACTGGCGTTGCTGGCGTCATCCGACGAGCCTTGCCCGCGACTGGAAATCGCCTTGAAACTGGCCCTCGGCAGCGCCTGCTACCACACCTGGGGCGGCACGCCGGAAACCATCGAAGCCTTCGTCAGCGCTCGCCAGCTGGCGCAACGGCACGACGACAGGGCCGGCCAGTTGCGCGCCGTGTCGGGGCACATGGCGGTCAACCTCAGTTGCGGGCATTACCAAATGGCGCTGGAGCAGAGCGAGCAATTCGAGAGCCTGGGTGTACACGGCGATGCGCAGTTGTCCCTGAGTACCCACCGCTTGCGAGTACTCGCGCTGCATTACGCCGGCGACCAGCATCAGGCACGGATCCATGCCGAAGAAGTCCTTCAGCGCATGGCTCACAGCGGCCACCTCAATCGCTTCACTCACGGTTTCGGCGTGCAATACGACCAGAGCGTTGCCTCGCTGACCGTCCTCGCCCGGGTGTTGTGGTTGCAAGGTTTTCCCGAGCAAGCCTGGCGTACCGCGCGACAGGCGCTGGATATAGCGGTGCAGATCAACCACGGCACCTCGATCTGCTACACCCTGGCACTCGCGTCATGCCTGATCGCCCATTACAACGGCGACGTCCAGAATGCCCGCGCGCTGCTGCAACTGTTGCTTGAACAGGCGCAGAAGCACTCGGTGCTGCTGTTCTATACATGGGCACGGCACTATGCGCAGGTGATCGACGCCGACAAAGCCTCCGCCATCCCGCCTGCCGACAGCGGTCTGGTCAGGGAAATCATGGTCACGCTGGATCCGGGGTTCGTTGATGATGTTTTGCTGGAGCGCGCACAAAGTGGCGCGGCCGGATGGAGTTCCGCGGAAATTCTGCGGGCCCGGGCCGAGTGTTTGCTCGCGTCTGAGTCGCCCTGCCATGACACGGCCGAACGCGCCCTGCAGCAGTCCCTTGAGATTGCGCGGACTCAAGGCGCTTTGGCCTGGGAACTGCGCAGTGCGACGTCGCTGGCTCGGTTGTGGCAGCGCCAGTCGCGTTATCGCCAGGCACTCGAATTGCTGACACCGATCTACCAGCGCTTCACCGAAGGTCATGCCACCCCGGACTTGCGCAAGGTGCGTTTATTGCTCGACGAACTGCGAGATCAGTCGGCCGCTTGAGGCTGGCCCTGTACGGCCCAGGTAACGCGCGTGCCGACGCTCGACATCAGTGAGTTCGCCGCCCTGCTCCAGCTGTTCGCGGGCATAGCGGCGCGTAATGTTGAGCATTCGATAGCGCAGCGTTCCGCTGGATCGGTCCGTTGTCAGTAACGATTTGACCGCCAACTGCTCAACGACTGCCACCAGGGTCGAGGGTGGCAGTTGCACGCAACTGATCACACCGATGGCGGCGTCGAGGGTGAATGCCATCTTGAATACCGACAAGCGTTGCAGCACGCGTTGTTCCTGCTCGCTCAAGCGCTGGTAGCTCCAGTCCAGCGCGGCCTTCATCGACTGATGGCGTGGCACGGCGGTGCGCCGCCCATGACTCAAGACTTGCAACCCGTTGTGCAGTTGCGCCTGCAAGCCGACCAGCGCCAGCGCATCGATCTGCGCTGCCGCCAGTTCGATCGCCAGCGGCAGACCGTCGAGCCGCCGACAGATATCGCGCACCGTTTCCAGATCCTGCTCACGCAGACAGAAACCGTGTTGACGCGCGCGGGCGCGACTGACAAACAGCTGCACCGCCGAATAGCCCATGACTTCGTCGACACTGTTGAGCGCCGAGGTTTTGGGCAGGGTCAGGGGCGGCAGTGGCTGGAGGACTTCCAGACCGAGGTTCAACGGTTCGCGGCTGGTGGCAAGAATGGACAGACGCGGCGCTGCGTCGAGCAGCGTTTGCAGCAGCCCCCGGCAGGCTTGATGCAGGTGTTCGCAATTGTCCAGCACCAGCAAGGCGTGGCGCGCGGCCAATGTGGGGAAATCAGTGTCGAGGGTTTTGAGCAGGTGATCGAGGAGCGGGATGTCTTCGCCGACCAGCGACAGATCCACCTGCCACACGCCGTCACGAAAATGTTGCAGCAGCAGTTCCGCTGCGCGCAGGGCCACGGTGCTCTTGCCGACACCGGCGGGCCCCGTCACCGTCAGGAGCCGAGACAGAGGAAGTTGCCGCACCAGACCGCCGACCAGTGAATCGCGCCCGGTGACCGGCGTCAGTCGTGCAGGCAAATTGTGTTGGGGGGCTTGCAGGTTTTCGAATACCACCTGGGCGACGCTGTCGCCCTGCACCGGCGCCACGAAGCTGTACCCGCACTGCGGCACATTGACGATGTAGCGCTGACCGTTTTCGCCGTCGCCGAGGGCCCGGCGCAATGCGGCAATGTGCACCCGCAGGTTGATGTCCTCGACCACCGACGTCGGCCACACCAGCGCGATCAACTGCTCTTTGCTGACGACCTGGCCGGCACGTTCGACCAGCACTTGCAGAATGTCCAACGCACGACCGCCCATGCGCAATTGCCGATCCCCTTCGAGGATCAGCCGCTGGCGCAAATGGAAGGCGTACGGCCCGAAACGCAGGACCGACGCCGCGTTCAATTCGTTGAGGCTGGTCATGTCCGTTATCTTCGCAGGCCTCGATGACGGTACAACCACCACGCGGGGTCCAGCACGGACATCCGGATGCCCGGAACGGACAGAACCGCTCTAGCTGAACTGTTCGCGATACTGCGTGGGGGTCAGCCCGAGTTTTTCGCCGAACAGAAACCGCATGTGCCGCACGCTGCCGAAACCGCTTTTGTAGGCCACGGTCTTGAGCGGCAGATCGCTGGTTTCCAGCAGGTTGCGCGCGCAATCAATGCGCGCACTTTGCAAAAATTCCATGGGCGTCATGTTGACCTCGCGAGCGAAAACCCGGGCAAAATGCCGTGCACTCATGTTCGCAAGCCCTGCCATGCGCTCCACGGTAAACGCTTCTTCAAGATGCTCCAGCACATGGTTCTGCACCCGGGTAATCGGCGTTTCCTGGGGCGCGACCGCTGCCATCAACGGGCTGAACTGCGCCTGCCCGCCCTGACGCTTCATGACCACCAGCAGCACCTTGGCCACGTCCTGGGCAATCTTTTTGCCATGATCGCGGGCCACCACCGCCAACGCCATATCGATACCGGCCGTGACGCCTCCGGAGGTGATCAGGTTGCGATCTTCGATAAAAATCTGATCGGTCGCGACGTTTGCCTTCGGAAAGCCCTTGATCAAACGTTCGGTGTAATTCCAGTGGGTAGTCACACGATAGCCGTCGAGCAAACCGGCGTGCCCCAGCACGAAGGCGCCGGTACAGATCGAGCCGTATTGCCCGGCACGCGCCACCGCGCCTCGCAGCCAGGCGAGCAACGGCGGATGTTTTTCGTTGTAGGCGCCAGGGCCGCCCGGCACCAGCAGCAAGTCGTAGCGCTCATCGGCTTCGTCGATATGCCGATCGGTGTGCACAAGGACGCCATTGGATGCACGCACCGGCTCGCGCTCGGTGCCCAAGGTGGTCAGATGATAGTGGTCTTGCGGTTTCAGGTAGCGGTTGGCGACCGAAAAGACTTCCAGCGGCCCGGCCATGTCGAGCAGCAGAAAATCCGGAAACAGCACCATTGCCACGGTCTTCATGGGGGCATCACCAAAATCCATGTGGAATCATAAGTCTGCGCATTATGGCCGGATACGGCGATCCGTTGAAAAAGAATGCGTGAGCCAGCGTACACAACTGTCAACTCAGTAGAGACAGTATTTCAATTTTCATCTACTTATTGCACCGCAGGGTAACCAGTAACCTTCTCTTCACTCGGACGAATCAACGTCCTGAAAGGAGATTTCATCATGCTGACCCTTCGTAAAGCTTCCGACCGTGGTCTGGCCAATCATGGCTGGTTGAAGTCGTTCCACACCTTTTCCTTTGCCAGCTACCGTGACCCGCGTGAACAGGGTTTCTCCGATCTGCTGGTGATCAACGATGACCGCGTCGCCGCCGGCAAAGGCTTCGGCCAGCACCCGCACCGCGACATGGAGATTTTCTCGTATGTGCTCGAAGGTGCGCTGGAACACAAGGACACCCTCGGCACCGGTTCGGTGATCCGCCCCGGCGATGTGCAACTGATGAGCGCCGGCAGCGGTGTGGCCCACAGCGAGTTCAACCACTCGGCGAGCAAGCCTGTGCACTTCCTGCAGATCTGGATCGTGCCGGACGTCAGCGGCGCGAAACCGCGCTACCAGCAAGAGCACTTCAGCGAACAGAAAAAACGCGGTCGCCTGCAACTGATCATTTCGCCCGAAGGCAGCCACGGCTCGCTGAAAGTGCGCCAGGATGCGCGGGTGTATGCCGGGCTGTTCGATGGCGAGGAAAGTGCCACCCTCAAGCTGCCTGCCAACCGTTACGCCTATGTGCACGTTGCTCGCGGCAGCGTTGAACTGAACGGCATGCAGTTGAAGGAAGGCGACGGCGTAAGGGTTCGTGAAGAACAGGCGCTGACCCTGAGCAATGGCCAGGATGCCGAAGTCCTGGTGTTTGACCTGCGGCCTCAGGAGTTGCCGGAAATGCCATGAGGCAAAGGTTTCAGCGCTCACTAAAAACGGCCTTCAGTGAAGGCCGTTTTTCATTGGCAGAACGACTATTCGTTTTCCAGCACAAACGCTTCGACAATGTGCTCGATCACCGCTCTGACCCGCGCGGTGTGGCGCAAATCGGCATGGGTCACCAGCCACACTTCATAAGGCAACGGACGCGTGCGCGCCGGCCACAGCCTGACCAGTCCATCACGTTCGCCCATGTAGACCGGAATTTCTCCTACCCCCAGCCCGGCGGCGATCGAGCGTCGAACCAATAGGCTGGAGCTCAGACCGGCGACGATCCGCCCGCGAGTCATGGGCTCGGACACGAGGGTCAGATCCTTGTTGCCCTGCAGATACGGCTGGTACACCACCAGGTCATGGCCCTCGAACGCACTGCCCGGCGCCGGCACGCCATGCCTGTCGACATAGGCTTGCGAGGCAAACAGCCCCACCGGCCAACGCGCAATGCGTCGGGCGATCAGGTCCGGGTTGTCCGGACGGGTGTTGCGCACGGCGATGTCCGCTTCACGTTTGGCGAGGCTGAGGATCTGCGTGGAAGCGTCCAACTGCACGCGCACGTCCGGATGCTGTTCGTGCAATTGGGCGATGGCCGGAATCAGGAAATCGATGGCCAGCGAATCAGTGGTGCTGACCCGCACGCTACCGGTCAGACGATCGTCCAGCCCCTGAATACGCCGTTCCAGCTCCAGTGCTGAATGCTCCATTTTTTCCACCGACTTGAGCGCCGCTTCGCCGACTGCCGTCAGTGCATAGCCCTCGGAGGTGCGCAGGAACAAGGTCGCGCCCAGCGACTTTTCCAGTGCCGTGATCCGGCGCCCGACCGTCGCCTGATCCACGCCCAGTACGCGCGCGGCGCCGCGCAATGTCGACTCGCGGCAGACCGCAAGAAACACCCGTGCATCATCCCAGTTCATAGCGTTCTCCATTGATGCATAAACGCATCACAACCACGCAAACTCGCTGCATTAACGCAGCAACGATAACCGATATGCTGGGCGCCATAAACCTTTCACAGGATTGCCGTCATGCACACTTCAACTGCTTTGCCCGAGCGTCCGGACGCGAGTGTCTGGCTGGCGATTTTCGCGGGACTCTGCGCCAGCCTGGTCAGCATCGGTCTGGCGCGTTTCGCCTACACGCCGCTGATCCCTTCGCTGATTCAGGCGCAGTGGTTTTCCGCCCATGATGTGGTCTATCTCGGCGCGGCCAACCTGGTCGGTTACCTGATCGGCGCCCTCCTCGGTCGCCCGATGGCACGCCGGCTCACTCAGAAAAACGCTCTGCGCCTGATGATGCTGGCGGTGACCGTGGCGTTTTTTGCCTGTGCGTACCCCGTGTCGGTGAGCTGGTATTTCGGCTGGCGCCTGCTGTCGGGAGTCGCGGGCGGCGCGATCATGGTACTGGTGGCCGCGACCGTACTGCCCCATGTACCGGCCGCACGCAAAGGCCTGGCCAGTGGGGCGATTTTCCTCGGCATCGGTCTGGGCATCGCCGGCTCGGGGACGATTGTTCCGCTGCTGTTGGGGCTGGGGCTGCAGGCGACCTGGTTGGGATTGGGCGCTCTGTCGCTCGCGCTGACGGCATTGAGCTGGTTCGGCTGGCCCTCGGAACTGCCCCACGCAATGACCACCACGGCTCAAGTGGAGCGAGTCGAGCCGACACCGCCTGCTGTTTATCTGCTGTTTGCCCAGTACGCGTTCATGGCCGCCGGGCTGGTGCCGGCCATGGTCTTTCTGGTGGATTACGTCGCCCGAGGGCTGGGCGCCGGGTCGCATGTCGGCGCGCTGATCTGGGTCATGTACGGTCTGGGCGCCATCGTCGGCCCGGTGAGTTATGGCTTCCTCGCCGATCATCTCGGCGCAAGAACCGGCATTCGTCTGGTGCTGGTGGTGCAGGCGATCACCCTGGGTTTGCTGGCGGTTTCGCATTCGTTGCTGGCGTTGGCGCTGCTGGCGGTGATCCTTGGTTCATTTCCGCCGGGCATTGTGCCGCTGGCATTGGCCCGGGTGCATGAGCTGGTGCCGGATCACCATCGCCAACAGGTGGCGTGGAGCCGGGCCACGGTGTCGTTCGCCACGTTTCAGGCGCTGGCCGGGTTCGCCTATTCGGCGCTGTTCAACGCCACGGGCGGACAGCATGTGCTGCTCTTCGTGATTGCCGGCGGTGCCATCTTGATCGCTCTGATACTTGAGTTCGCCCTGAAACTGCTGCCGTCTCCCGCCGCACAACACTGCTGCGCCCATTGACGGGAATCATTGCGCCCTCACAGTGCTCCCATCTCCTGATCATTTGTTTTTAGAGGAATCGAAAATGACGTTGCCCACTGAAATGACCCGGATCGAAATCACCGAACCGGGTGGCCCCGAGGTTCTGCAATCCCGACGCGTCCCGCTGCCGGTCGCCGCCGAAGGCGAAGTACTGATTCGCGTGCACGCCGCCGGCATCAATCGCCCGGACGCCCTGCAACGCGCCGGCAAGTACCCGATGAAACCCGGCATGAACCCGATCCCGGGCCTTGAAGTGGCGGGTGAAGTCGTGGCGGTCGGCAATGGCGTCAGCACATTCGCGGTGGGTGACCGGGTCTGCGCGCTGACCAATGGCGGCGGTTACGCGCAATATTGCGCGGTTCCGGCGGGCCAGGTCCTGCCAATCCCCGAAGGGCTGGACTGGATCCAGGCAGCAGCCATTCCGGAAACCTTTTTCACCGTATGGGCCAACCTGTTCGGCCTTGGCGGCGCCAGCCGTGGTCAGCGCGCGTTGATCCACGGCGGCACGAGCGGCATCGGCACCACCGCGTTGATGCTGTGCCGCGAGTTTGGTATTGAAGCTTTCGCGACCGCCGGCAGCGCCGACAAATGCGCGGCAATCCGTAACCTTGGCGGTGAAGCGATCAACTACCGGGAACAGGAATTCACCACTGTCATCGCCGAGCAAACTGCCGGCCAGGGCGTCAATGTGATCCTCGACATCATGGGCGGGTCGTACCTCAACGGGAACATCAGCGCCCTGGCAATGGATGGGCGATTGGTGATGATCGGCTTCCTCGGCGGCGCGCGGGCCAATGACATTGATCTGCTGGCCATCCTCGGCAAGCGTGCGGTGGTCACCGGCTCCCTCCTGCGCGCTCGCACCTCGTCGGAAAAGGCCGCCATCGCCAGCCAGTTGCGCGAACACGTCTGGCCGGTGCTGGCCGCCGGGCGCTGCCTGCCGATCATCGACCAGGTCTATCCGCTCGCCGACGCTGCCAAGGCTCATGCGCACATGGAAGCGGGTGATCACATCGGCAAGATCGTGCTGAAGATCGACTGAGTCGTTGCAGCTTTTTGTAATCGTTGCAGGCGTGCGGTGGTCGAAAATGTCACGCGCGGGTCAAGGCATCTGGTAAAAAGCGTTCTTTGTCCGCGCCGTGGTGAAACGTTTAATGTTCCTTGCCTTCATGACCCGACTTCGACGCCGCCGTCTGGCATTCGCCTGCATGGCCGCCCTGATCATCGGCGTGCCGGCGAGTTGTGCCGTGCTGGAACACACCGAACGCAAGCTGCTGTTTCGCATCGAACCTGGCACGGCCGGCTGGTATCACGGATTGCCGGGCAGCGTGCAGGAACTCGACCTGCAACCGAAAAGCTTCAAGGCCGGGCAAAACATTCACGCCTGGTGGTGGCCGGCGGAGCGCGCCGATGCACCGGCCATCCTCTATCTGCACGGCGTGCGCTGGAACCTCACCGGGCAGCTGTTTCGTATCGAACAACTGCGCGCGGCAGGTTATTCGGTACTGGCCATCGACTATCGCGGCTTCGGCCAGAGCCGTGGCGACCTGCCGTCGGAGCGCACGGTGTACGAGGATGCGCGGGTGGCGTGGGAACGCTTCCAGCTGTTGCAGCCCGACCCGGACAAGCGCCTGATTTACGGACATTCGCTGGGCGGCGCGGTGGCCATCGACCTGGCTGCCGAACTCGGCCGCGATGCCGCCAGCCATCACACCCCACTGCCTGTTCGCGGGCTGGTCATCGAATCCACATTCACGTCCCTGGCAGATGTCGCGGCGGCGGTGGCCAACACCTCCCTGCCAGTCCGTTGGTTGCTGTCGCAAAAATTCGACTCCATCGACAAGATCGCCGAGATCCACATGCCGTTGCTGGTGGTGCACGGTCTGGCCGACGCCTTCGTGCCGTCACGCTTCAGCGAGCAACTGTTCGCCGCCGCCCGGCAACCGAAACGCCTGCTGCTGGTGCCCGGCGCAACCCACAACAACAGCATGGCGCTGGGTGGGCAGAACTATCGCAAGGCGATCGATGCGCTGATGCAGACCCGGCCTGCCGCTCGTGTGGCGGGCGCTGCAGTGCAGAAGAACCCACGCGATTCCTGACCCACTCCCCGCCGACCATCGGTCACCCCGAAGGGAAATTCTTGCAGCATCGGCTGGCAATCCGGCGTTCTAACGCTTTGCTGGAGGGAGTCAATCCATGACGCTGCTTCGGCACACCCGGCCACGCGGCGTTCCACTGCCTATTCGGGAGCACCACCATGAAAATCAACCCGTACCTGATCTTTAACGGCGACTGCCGCGCTGCCTTCACGTTTTACGAGCAGTGCCTGCAAGGCAAGCTCGAAGCGATTCGGCATGCTGGTGGATCGTTTTGGCGTGTCGTGGATGGTCAATTGCGAAAGTGACAAGTGATGCTGTCAGTTCACCGGACATGAAAAAGCCCGGCCTCTTCAGGTCGGGCTTTGATGTTCAACGCTGGGCCAGCTCATGCCGCACGCACTGTTCGTAGTAGGTCTGCTTGACGGCCGCCGGTTTGAGCCGCGACGCGCTGTCGTAGGTCTGCTCGGTGATGCCCATGGCGGTCATGCGCATCCACGGTTGCTGAAACTTGCGTGCCTGCAAGCGCTTGCGCGCGCCATACAGGGAAATTCCCGACAACTTCGATTGTTGCGCGCCGGCGGCGATGTCCGAGCCCCAGGTGCACGCAAAACGATGGCTCTTGCTCAGTTCCCTGGCCTGGGCCTCTACCGCGAACAGAGCGAGGGAAAGCGTTGCTACGGTGATGACAATCGTCCGCATATAGCCCACCTAACCTTTTGAAAAAAGGCGAGTTTGCCGTGACTTGAAACATTCGGGGGCCAGCAGTTTGCCGCCTGTTACGCCTTGGCGTGAACTTCAACCTTCAAGCGGTCTGCGCCTTCTTCCTGGCACTGGATGGTGATCGGTACAAATCGCTCGATCACCGAAATGTTGCTGTGCAAATGCTCGGTCATCCTGGGCGTGGTAAACGATCCACCTGCGGCCAGCACCATCGGCAACAGCAATTGATCGGCCAGATGCTCCCCGACTGCCGCACCGCTGTGCAACCAATCGGTCGCCTGATCGATCGCGGTGTCCGCCACCTTCTCCGAACGCAGTGGGGCTTGACCGAAAGCGCTGAAAACCTCGGTGACGTGTTCAAACGTGTACTCCAGCAGCAACACGTTGCCCGGGCCACAGGCCGGATCAAGAATGACCGCGTTCAACGCCGCTGACGCCATGTTCAATCGCTGGGCCACCCTTTCGAGCTCGCGGACACCGACACTCGGCGCCAGTCCCGCCGTCAGCGCAAACGCCTGTTGCGAAAGCGGCACGCCGCGCTCACACAAGTGCAATGCTGACAATTGCGAGGGTTGCACCCTGACGTCGATTTCACCGCCACCCGCTGGTACGAAACCGTGGCGCAGCAACGTCAGTTCAACCTTCGCGCCCATGCGTCGCAGCAACGGCAACCAGCTGCGGCTGAGAAAATCGGTCGGTGGCGCCAGCGGATTGTGAGTACCGCCACTGATTCGTACCCGACTGGCTTGCGGTGCCAGTAACAAGGCGGGCAGCAAGGTCTGCAACACCAGGGTGCAACTGCCGGCGGTGCCAATGGCAAAGCGATAATCGCCGCCACGAATCGGCCCCGGCTCGAAGCTCAATGTCTGTGAGCCCAGCTCAGCCCCCTGGATCTTCGCACCGCAAACCTGCGCCGCCGCCATCACGGCGGTCAGGTGCTGGCGCAACAGGCCCGGACGACTGCGCCTGGCCCGAATCCGCTCAATGCGAAATGCCTGGCCCGTCACCATCGACAGACTCAACGCACTGCGCAACACCTGACCGCCGCCGATGGCGCCGTCCAGCTCAATAACGTCCTGTTTCATTTTTTTCCTTATGCGTACAGACCCACGGTTTCCCGCAGGTATTGATCGAGCTGACGCGAATCCTCCCGGGTTCTGGGCAATGTCGGCACCGCACGCTCGAGTTCCGCCTCAATGAATTCATGCAGCGCCGGACGACGCGGACCGTAAGCGCTCTCGTCGGCATTGCGTTTGAGCGCGAGCAGTTCGTCGACCTCATCGAGCAATGCCCGGTCATCGACGGTGCTCAGCAGATCGCTGAACGTCATCGGTGGCCGGCCGCGACCCTGATCAATCCAGCGCACCGCCAGCAGCGGCCGCAGTACATAAAAGTACTTCTTGAACCGCACGCTTTCGCCCTGCAGATAACCACGGAAGTTTTTCTTCGCCATCGACAGGTAGTGATTTCGCGCGGCTGGCGGGCTGTAGAACGCCTCGGCCAATGCCCGCAGCTGCGAAACCGCTGCGCCCTCGCTGCGATAAACCAGCGGCGAGTCGAGCCATTCGAGCAAGGTCGGGTTGGATTTGCGCAACAACCCAAGGGTCTTGCGCAGTTCCCAGCCACTGACATCCAGCTCGTCATCCAGCGGTCGCTCGATCACATCCCTTGGCGCATCGACCTGGACGAACCACTCCGGTTTCTCCACATAAATGAAGCGCACATCGTAATCACTGTCCGGCGAGGCAAAACCCCACGCCCGGCTGCCCGATTCACAGGCATACAACACCGTGACATTGCGTTCGCGCTCTATGCGCGCCAGTTCTTCCAGCACCCGGGCGCGCATGGCGCTGCACAGCGGGTGACGTTCTTCGAGTTTCATGTCCTTTAATCCTTGTTCCGGCGTGCCTTGCGGCACGCGTTATCCCTTGACGCACACCACCTGACGCAGGGTATGCAGCACCTCAACCAGCTCACGCTGGGCGTGCATGACGTTGTCGATGTCCTTGTAGGCCATCGGAATTTCATCGATCACCGCAGCGTCCTTGCGGCATTCAACGTGCGCGGTGGCACGGATCTGGTCTTCGACGGTGAAGGTGTTCTTGGCCTTGGTACGGCTCATGGTCCGACCGGCACCGTGGCTGCAGGAGCAAAACGCTTCTTCGTTGCCCAGACCGCGCACAATGAAACTCTTGGCACCCATCGAACCGGGGATGATTCCCAGCTCGCCCTTTTTCGCCGATACCGCGCCTTTGCGGGTGACCAGGATGTCCTCGCCGAAATGTCGCTCCTTCTGCACGTAGTTGTGATGGCAGTTCACCGCTTCCAGCGCGACGTCGAACGGCTTGCGGATAATTTGCCGTGTGGCCTGAATCACCGCGTGCATCATCAACGCACGGTTCTGTTTGGCGAAATCCTGGGCCCAGCCCACTGCTTCCACGTAATCGTCAAAGTGCCGGCTGCCTTCTTCGAAGTACGCCAGATCACGATCCGGCAGGTTGGCGATGTGCTGCCGCATATCCGCCTGGGCCATCTGGATGAACAAGTTGCCAATGGCGTTGCCGACACCGCGCGAGCCGCTGTGCAACATGAACCAGACCCGGTTGGCCTCATCCAGGCACACTTCGATGAAGTGGTTACCGCTGCCCAGTGTTCCGAGATGTCCACGGTTATTGGTGTTGGCCAGTTTCGGATACTTGTCAGTGATGGCCTTGAACCGTGGATTCAGCGCCGCCCAGGCCTGGTCGGCCTGTTGTGGAATCTCGTCCCAGGCGCCTTTGTCACGACGCGACCGGGTTGAACTGCGGCCATGGGGCACCGCTTGTTCGATGGCACTGCGCAGGCCATGCAGGTTGTCCGGCAGATCAGCCGCCGTCAGCGAGGTTCGTGCGGCAATCATGCCGCACCCGATATCCACGCCGACCGCGGCCGGAATGATCGCGCCGACCGTGGGAATCACGCTGCCGATGGTCGACCCCTTGCCCAGATGGACGTCCGGCATGACCGCCAGGTGCTTGAAGATAAAAGGCATCTTCGCCGTATTCATCAACTGCTCGCGGGCTTCGTTTTCCACCGGGACGCCTTCGGTCCAGAGCTTGATCGGTTTGCCGTTGGCGACTTCCAGCAGTTGGTAAGTGTGTTCTTTCATCATCTCGATTCTTCAGGTAGTTCCACCGGCATTCAGTGCCCGTGACAAATCAGTTCGTTGGGCGGCTCATCGCTTCAGCCCATGTTTTCACTCGCTTCGACCCAGTGCCGGGGTCCGTACCGACCGGCAGTGAACGGCTCGATCACATCAAACACCGCGTCACTGAAGCCGCCGACATTCAAAATGTCATCCGATCCGCCGCCGGGCATGTCTTTCAGGTGGCCCTTTTGACGGGCGTAACGCGCGGCATTCGCCACGAAGCGGCCGTCCAGCTCCGCCACCAGCTTCAACACCTGATCCAACTGACGTTGGGCCGTGCGTAAAAGGTCGGGTTCAAGCAACCGGTGACTGCCAACTGGGCCAGTTGAGGCTTGGGGGTGTAGGCATAAGCCGCGGCTCCGGAAGCATTCAAGGTGTCGCACGCCAGCAGGCTTTTCGATTGCGTATTGAAGAAGTTGAAGTTGGCCATCGTGGCGTCTCGCTGTGTTGTCCTGTTCGTTGTGACAGATAGTGCAGCCGCTGTGCCAGTTTTTGATGACCATGGTGAATTATTTCTATCTATTTGATTTTTAACTTTTTTTGTTTTCTAGCGCACGTTCTCGAATTTTCGTCGCGACAAATAACGCCCTCGAACACTATCATTCGATATCGTCATTTATCTTTCAGGATAACCAATGCCCAGCAAACGCACCGTCGCCATCGGCTTCATCGGCGCCACCCTCGATCGCGTCGGCAAAGGCGCCAATCGCTGGAACCATTGGCGACCTAGCGTGGGCCTGTGTCAGCAACCGGACGTATTGATCCATCGCCTGGAGCTGATACACGGCACGGACGCCCGGGACGCGAGCCTGGCCGGACGCATTCGTGAGGACATTCAGCAAGTCTCGCCGGGCACAGAAGTGCGCCTGCACCCGATGGCGTTGCGCAACCCCTGGGATTTCGAAGAGGTCTACGGCGCACTCCACGACTTCACCTGCGAATACACATTCGATACCGAGCGTGAGGACTATCTGGTACACATCACCACGGGCACCCACGTCGCACAGATTTGCTGGTTCTTGCTGACCGAGGCGCGCTATCTGCCGGCACGCCTGATCCAGACCTCCCCCGCCCGCCGCAAGAGTGAAGACGAGCCGGCCACCGGCACCCACGCCCTGATCGACCTGGATCTGTCGCGCTACGACCGCATTGCCTCACGCTTCACCCACAAACGTCTGGAAGGCCTGGAATTTCTCAAGTCCGGCATCGCCACCCGCAACACCGCGTTCAACCGCTCGATCGAGCAAATCGAACGCGTAGCCGTGCGCTCGAAAGCGCCGATGCTGCTGATCGGCCCAACCGGCGCCGGCAAGTCTTTTCTCGCCCGACGCATCTACGAGCTCAAACGCAGTCGCCATCAAATGCAGGGACGCTTCGTTGAAGTCAACTGCGCCACACTGCGTGGCGACGGGGCAATGTCCGCGCTGTTCGGCCACGTCAAAGGCGCCTTTACCGGCGCGCAAAATGCCCGCGATGGTCTGCTGCGGGCCGCTGACGGCGGCATGTTGTTTCTCGACGAGATCGGCGAACTGGGGGCAGATGAACAAGCAATGCTGCTCAAGGCCATCGAGGAGAAGCGCTTCTTCCCGCTGGGCTCGGACAAGGAGGTCGACAGCGACTTCCTGATCATCGCCGGCACCCACCGCGACCTGCGCAGTCGCGTCGCCGAAGGTCTGTTCCGGGAAGACCTCTACGCACGAATCAACCTCTGGACGTTCGACCTGCCGGGCCTGGCGGGTCGCCGCGAAGACATCGAACCCAACATCGATTTCGAGCTTGAACGTCATGCGCGCGAACACGGCCAACTGGTGCGCTTCAACCTTGAAGCCCGACGGCGCTACCTGAGTTTCGCCAGCTCACGGGAAGCTGCGTGGCTGGGCAATTTTCGCGAACTTTCGGCCTCGATCACGCGCATGGCTACGCTGGCCGACAGCGGGCGAATCGATGAAGCGCAGGTCGAGGAGGAAATTGATCGGCTGCGGTATGCGTGGGGCCTGGCGCAACCGGCCGGGATGACGAATGACTTGCCGGGCGATGCCGAGACGCTGGATCTGTTCGATCGATTGCAATTGAAGGCGGTGCTGGAGGTCTGCAGACAGGCAGACAGCCTGTCGGATGCCGGCAGGCGCCTGTTCGGCGTGTCGCGACAGGCGAAGGCGCAGCCCAACGATGCGGACCGATTGAGGAAGTATCTTGGAAGGTTCGGCATTGACTGGAGCCAGTTGCGCGAGCAGTGAAGCGTCCGTGAACGCATGGATGCCGTCGGAGCCCGTGCTGGTAACTCCCAAGCTTCCACCCGTCAGCTGACCGGCACTTTACCCCGCGTCAGAACTTCCAACGTCTATCCACCTGACGCGGAAGCCCGACGATGAACAGAACCATTGCAGCCCTCATGCTTGGAAGTCTTTTATCCGCTGCTGCCCCTCTCGCGATGGCGGGAAGCACCGTTCCGCCCACCGGCATTCCCGGGGTCAACCAGGGAGGCACCGAGTCCAAGGAGGAAAAGGCCGACAAAAAGGGTGAAGAGGCCTCGGGCTCGAACTCCGGTGCAGAGGCCCATGAAACCGAGAAGGACGCGCAAACGTCCAGTGGGTCAAAGAGCGGGATTGAAGAAAAGAAACCTTGAACGCCTTTACTGCATCAGCCGATATGGCACGCACAAAAGCCGATCCCTCCGATCGGCTTTACGCTGTGACGTTCATCCCGCTTGAGCAGGCCGGGAAGATGAATTTCAGCGCTTGAGCTTGCGCTTGTTGCGGTACTGGTCGATCACCACTGCGACCACGATGATCAGCCCCTTGATGATGTCTTGAATATAGGCATCAACCCCGACAAACGTGAAACCGCTGGCCATCACCCCCAGGATCAGAGCGCCGATCACCGTGCCGGTAATGCGCCCCACCCCGCCCGCCAGACTGGTACCACCGATGACCGCGGCGGCAATCGCATCCAGTTCATAGGACATGCCCATCCCGGCCTGCCCGGTGGCGGCGCGGGCCGAGGCCACTACGCCCGCCAGCCCCGCGAGCAACCCGGCGATGCTGTAGACGATGACCAAGTGACGCTTGACGTTGATGCCGGATGTGCGCGCCGCCTGCATGTTGCCGCCGATGGCGTAGGTGTATTTCCCGTATTTGGTGTAGCGCAGCGCGATATGAAAGATCACCGCCACCACCAGAAAAATGATCACCGGCATCGCGCCATGGCCGATCGCCGTGTAGGAGTCGGAGAGCATGCTCACCGGCTGGCCTTCGGTGTAGTAACGCGCCAGACCACGGGCTGAAACCATCATGCCCAGCGTGGCAATAAACGGCGGAATCCCGGTGATGGCGATGATGCTGCCGTTGATCGCCCCCGCCAGCAGCCCGACACCGAGCCCGGCAATCACGGGAATCCAGACCGGCAAATCGGTCAGTGACGGGAACACCGCCCGGGCGAAATCCGAGGTCTGCGCCAGACTGGCCGCGATCATCGCCGACAAGGCGAGCACCGAGCCCGACGACAGGTCGATACCGGTGGTGATGATCACCTGAGTCACGCCAATCGCCAGCAGGCCGATGATCGACACCTGCAGGATCATCAACACCAACCGCTGGGAGTTCAGCAGAAAGCTCTGGTCGCGCACGATCCAGCCGAACAGTTCGAACACCAGGCCAATGCCGATCAGCACCAGGAAAATGCTCAATTCCGTCGGAAAGCGCCGGCGACTCTTGGCCGGTGCCGTGGCCGGTTTGTTTTCCAGTATCGCGTTCATAACCACTCACCTTTCTATCGCATCATCGACGGCGGCCTCGGCCACCACCGGCATCCATTAATGAACCGAGGACAGGCCCGAAGCCAGTTGCATCACCCGCTCCTGAGTCGCCTCGCTGCGGTCGAGGGTGCCCATCAGGTCGCCCTCGTGCATGACCATCACCCGGTCACTCATGCCGAGCACTTCCGGCAGTTCCGAGGAAATCATGATCACCGCCATGCCTTCGCTGGCGAGATAGGCGATGAGCCGGTAAATCTCGGCTTTGGCGCCGACATCAATGCCGCGGGTCGGCTCGTCGAGAATCAGGATTCGCGGGTTGGTCATCAGCCAGCGAGCCAGCAAGGCTTTCTGCTGATTGCCACCCGACAGGGTGTCGATGCACTGCTCCAGCGACGGGGTTTTCACTCGCAGCTTCTTGCACATGTCTTCGCACAAGGCACGCAAGGCTTTTTGCTGGATGAATCCGTGGCCGGCGTAATGCGGCAGGACGGCCATCTCCATGTTTTCCAGCACCGAGAGGCACGGAAACAGACCACTGAGCTTGCGATCCTCGGTCAACAACGCGAAGCCCTTCTCGATCGCCATGTGCGGATCGCTGATGCGCAGCACCTCGCCATCGAGACGGATCTCGCCACCGTCGCTGGGCGTGATGCCGAAGATCGCTTCGGCGACGTTGGTCCGGCCGGAGCCCATCAACCCGGCGATGCCCAGGATTTCCCCGGCATGCAGGTCGAAGGAGACACCCTTGAAGATGCCATCGAGCTTGAGGTCGCGCACCGACAGCAGCAGATCCCCGATCGGTTTTTCACGAACCGGAAACAACTGGCTCAACTCGCGACCGACCATCATCGAAATCAGACTGTCGCTGTCCATGGAATCGGCCCGCTGCAGGCCGATGTAGGCGCCGTCGCGAAACACCGCCACTTCATCGGCGATCGCGAACACTTCATTCATTTTGTGGGTGATGTAGATGATGCCTTTACCCTGGCTTTTCAGGTCGGCAATGATCGAGAACAGGTGGGCGACTTCCTTGTCGGTGATGGCCGACGTCGGTTCGTCCATGATCAGGATGTCAGAGTCATAGGACACGGCTTTGGCAATCTCGACCATCTGCCGCTCGGCGATACTCAGGTTGCCGACCAGCTCTTCGGGGTCGAGGTTGATCCGCAGGCGCGCCAGCAGTTTTGCCGTGCAGCGGCGCATTTCCCGGTGGTCGATCATGTGAAAGCCGTTGAGCTGCTCGCGGCCGATCCAGATGTTTTCGGCGATGCTCATGTGCGGCATCAGGTTGAGTTCCTGGTGGATCATCGCAACCCCGGCCTGAAGCGCTGCCAGCGGCGTTTCGAAGACCACCGGTTTGCCCCGAAGGCGCAGCTCGCCGGCATCTGGCTGATAAATGCCGGCAATGATTTTCATCAGGGTGGATTTGCCCGCGCCATTTTCGCCCATGAGCGCCAGCACGGAACCGGGGCGCACCCGCAGCTGCACATCGGACAACGCCACCACACCGGGGAAACCCTTGCTGACGTTGAAGATCTCCAGCAGGTACGGCTCTTCGACAGGTATTGCAGTGGGCGGGCTCCCCGTCAAAGGGGTGCTCGAAGCAGTCGCTGAAGCGAACATGATCAGGTACTCCATCAGCAAGGTCGCGATCGCCACCTTGCGGGCTTATTGTTGTTATTGAACGGACGGACTATTTGAACTGGTCAACGTTTTGCGGCGTGATCAGGCGGAACGGCACCCAGACCGCCGATTCGACCGGCTCGTTCTTCGCCATTCTTACTGCCGTATCGATGGAACCGTCGGCCTGACCCTTGGCGTCCTGGAACACGGAAGCGGCCAGCGAGCCCTTCTTCACGGCATCCAAGCCGTCCGGCGTACCGTCGACACCCGCAATCAATACGCTGCCTTTGGCGACACCAGCTTGCTGCAGGGCCATGGCGGCACCGATGGCCATTTCGTCGTTGTTGGAAACGACCGCGTCGAACTTGCGGCCCTGGGTCAGCCAATCGTTGACCAGAGTCATGCCTTTATCCCGCAGCCAGACGCCGCTTTGCTCCTGCTCGACCTTGATGTCCGGGTATTTGGCCAGCACCTCTTTGACGCCCTTGGTGCGGTTGGTGGTGGAGTTGTTCGCCAGGTCGCCCAGCAGAATCACGATATCGCCCTTGCCACCCATCTTGTCGGCCAGGTACTGCATCTGCATCTCGCCGGCCTCCAGGTCGTTGGAAGCAACGGTCACCACGCCTTTGGGCAGGTTAAGGTCGTCGGGACGGCGGTTGACGTAGACCAGCGGAATCCCAGACTTCACCGCCGCCTCGGTGATTTTCTTGGTGGCGGCGGTATCCACCGGATTGACCACGATGGCGTCGACTTTCTGGCTGATGAAGCTTTCGACCTGGCTCAGTTGCTTGACCACGTCGCTGCGGGCGTCTTCGAACTGCAGCTGGACGCCGTCGGGATAGGATTTGGCTTTCTTGTCCATGGACTCACGCAGGTAGGTCAGCCAGGTGTCATCGAACTGGGACATGCTGACGCCGATCTTCATATCGGCCAGCACAGCGCCGCTGGCAAACATCAGGGACAAGGCCAGTGAGGCAAAACGGGTCTTGGTCTTCATGAAAAGTCTTTCTCCACATTCTTGTTGGTTTTATGGATGAGGCATGACGATTTCAGTAAGCGGACAAGCAGTCGAGGCGTTGGATCGTATCGCGAGACAGTGAATCTGGAATCGACTTTATTGGAAAATATTTTCCACATCAACCAGTTTTAGAATTTTTATTATGATTTTGTTCCATGGCTTGTAAACTCGCTCAGCTCCACCACCTGATGACGTTTGAAACTCAGTCGCGCAGCGTCTAGCACGCGGGTTGTCGCCAGTGCATCACGGGCGTCCACGGGCAGTGGGCCACCGTTTTGCAACGCCATTTGTAGCTGCAAATAGAACTGACTCCAGCAGCCCCGTTCGGAAGGAACCCGCTCACGCTCTTCTCCGTGTTCGAACCAGCCCCAACGTCGGTGCTCCTCGACGCCCCAGCGCTCGCCTTCGGTTTTCGGCGAGAGCCCGGCCAGCGCCTGGGCCTCCTGCCCGTCCAGCCCCTCGACGCTGTAACAACCCAGCGTACCGCTCACCCGAAAGCGCGGGCCGGGGCTGTTTTGCAGGCAACTGCCGCCCAGGTGCGAAGTCACGCCGCTGGCGTGGGTCAGGGACATGAAGAAGCCGTGATCGAAGGTCTGGTCCTTTTCCAGGTAATCCAGTTCGGCGTAGACCCGTGTCACCGGGCCGAACAGCAACAGCGCCTGGTCGACCAGATGACTGCCCAGATCGCGCAGGAAGCCACCGCCGCTGCCGTTGTTGACCGACGACGGCGAGTAACGCTCGATCCGCGATTCGAAACGACTGACTTGGCCCAGCACGCCGGATTCGATGAGTTTGCGCACGGTTAAAAAGTCCGAATCCCAGCGCCGGTTCTGATAGACGCTGAGCCGCACATTCTGGCGCTCGGCCATGGTGATCAGGGTTTGCGCCTGCTGCCAGTCGGCGGCGAACGGCTTGTCGCTGACCACCGCCACCCCATGTTCGATGCCGTCCAGCACCAGTGCCGGCCGTCCCTTGAGCGGTGTCGATACCACCAGCACATCGATCCCGGCGTCCACCAACTGGCCGATGCTGTCAAAGGCCGGCACACCCGGATGCTCCGCCGCCAGCAACTGTCGGCGCTCCGCCGAACGGGTGACCACGCCGACGAACGTCGCCGCCGGCAGGCTGCTGATCAGTGGAGCATGAAAAAACCGGCCGCCGTGACCGTAACCGACAAGTCCGATGCGCATACAAGTATTTCCCTGAATAAAACGCGGCCCCTGCAGGAGCGGGCTTACCCGCGATGGCGGCGGCACATTCCACATTGATGTGTCCCGATAGACCGCTATCGCGAGCAAGCGCGCTCCCACAGGGGACCTGCGTCAGCTGTAAAAATGTGGACGATCAGGCAGTACGACATTGACGATCGCCCCGCTGTTCTGCGCTTCGATGCACGCATCGGCGGCAACCGCTGCGGCGAAGCCGTCCCACGCCGACGGTCCACCGACCTGCCCCGCCCGCACGCCATCGATGAACGCCTGCAACTCGACGTCATAGGCCGCGATGAAGCGATCCTTCCAGTCCATCAGAATCGCGTTGGACAGCTTGGCCCCGCTGCGCAATTGAACCTGGGACGGTTCCGGCAGTCTGGCGATGCCGGTCTCCCCCACCACTTCGCACTGGATGTCGTAGCCGTACTGGCAATTGACGAAAACCTCCACGTCGATCCGCGTGCCCCTGGCGGTTTCCAGCAGCACGATCTGCGGATCTTTCAAATGCGCGAGGGCTTTGCTGCTCTTGCGCGGGAACACCACCTGCACCGAGACATAATCGTCGTCGAGCAACCAGCGCAGCACGTCCAGTTCATGGATCAACGTGTCGGTGATCGCCATGTCGGTCTTGTAGTTTTCACCCACGCTCGGGTTGCGGTGGGCGCAGTGCAGCATCAACGGCTCGCCGATCTGGCCACTGTCGATCACCGATTTCAATGCGCGATAACCTTCATCGTATGGACGCATGAACCCCACCTGCACCAGCCGCTTGCCGTGGGCCACTTCGGCCTCGACGATTTTGCGGCAGCCTTCGGCGGTGACGGCCAGCGGTTTTTCGCAGAACACCGGTTTGCCCGCCGCAATGGCAGCCAGCACGAACTCTTCGTGGCTCGGACCCCACGAGGTGACGAGGATCGCCTCGACATCCGGCGCCTGGATCAGCGCGTGGCCGTCGGGATAGACCTCGGCGGTCAGTTTCAGGTCAGCGACGACCTTGGCCGCCTGCTGCAGATTGATGTCGGTAACCGCGACGACCTGGCTGTTGAGCAGGGTCTGGCTGCAACGACGGATGTGATCCTGGCCGATGGCTCCGGTGCCGATGACGCCTAGCCGCAACACCTGGGATAGCAATGACATGAAAGGATTCCTTGTGGTTGTTCGATTCAGGGCAATCAGTACTGACGGGCCTTGGCCAGTCGTTCGTTCAGGGTTTTGGCCACCGCGTCGGTGCGGGCGCTGGTGGAGACCTGCGCCACGCCGACCCGCCACCACGACAGGTAACCGTGAATCATGGTCTTGGGCAGAACCTTGATGTCGATCAGGGTCGAGACCGTCTGCAGGCGCGCATCGGCCAGTGCCGCCTGCAGGTCGTCAACGGTGTTCACCTTGTAGGTCTTGCAGCCGTAGGCTGCCGCGCTCATGGCGAAGTCCACCGGCACGAAAGCGCCGTCGAGCTTGCCGCTCTGCGGGTTACGGAAACGGAACTCGGTGGCAAAGCTGTCCATGCCGTTGCCCATCTGCAGGTTGTTGATGCAACCGAAGGTCATGTTGTCGAACAAAACTACGTTGATCTTGCGCCGCTCCTGGATCGAGGTGGCCAGTTCCGAGTGCAGCATCATGTAAGAGCCGTCACCCACCAGCGCATAGACCTCGCGCTCCGGCTCGGCGAGCTTCACGCCGAGTGCGGCGTTCACCTCATAGCCCATGCACGAGTATCCGTACTCGACGTGATAGGTATTCACCCCCTTGCTGCGCCAACTGCGCTGCAAATCGCCGGGCAGACTGCCGGCGGCAGCAACGATCACCGCGTCATCGGCGAGGGTTTCATTGAGCACGCCGAGCACGCGGCTCTGGGTCAGGCAGGAACCGGTCAGCTCGATGAATTCGCGCAACACCGCCGGATCGAGGTGGTCGTTGATTTCCGGGACGAAATCCCGGGACTGGTAGTCGATCCGATACAGGCGATCCACTTCCTCATCCAGTTGCACCCTGGCCTGACGGGGTTGATCGCCCCAACCGGAACGGTAGCCGCCCAGCGCTTCGGCCAGCGCCGACAGACCTGTCCGGGCATCCGCCAGCAGTTGCACGCCATCGAGTTTCAGGGCATCGCACGGGCTGATGTTGAGGTTGAGAAATTGCACGTCAGGGTGCTGGAACAAGGATTTCGACCCGGTGGTGAAATCACTGTAGCGGGTGCCGACCCCGATGATCAGATCCGCGTCCTTGGCCAGCAGGTTTGCCGCCAGGCAACCGGTTTCGCCAATGCCGCCGACGTTCAGCGGATGGTTGGACACCAGCGCGCTCTTGCCGGCCTGGGTTTCGGCGAAGGGAATATCGAAGCGCTCGGCGAACGTCTGCAACGCTGCGTTGGCACCCGAGTATTTGACGCCGCCGCCACAGATGATCAGCGGTTTGCGCTTGCCTTTGAACAGCGCCACGGCATCGTCAAGCATCGCGTCAGTGGCCAGACGACGCTCGATGCGGTGCACGCGTTTTTGCAGGAAATAATCGGGATAGTCGTAGGCTTCGGCCTGCACGTCCTGCGGCAGGGCCAGGGTCACTGCGCCGGTTTCGGCAGGATCCGTGAGCACGCGCATGGCGTGGATCGCGGCGGTCATCAATTGCTCGGGGCGGTTGATGCGATCCCAGTATTTACTCACGGCCTTGAACGCATCGTTGGTGCTGATGCTCAGGTCGTGGAACTGCTCGATCTGCTGCAACACCGGGTCCGGTTGACGGCAGGCATAGACGTCACCCGGCAACAACAGCAAGGGAATCCGGTTGGCGGTCGCGGTGGCAGCAGCGGTCAGCATGTTCGCCGCGCCCGGCCCCACAGACGAGGTGCAGGCGTAGATCTTGCGTCGCAGATGCTGCTTGGCAAAACCGATCGCCGCATGGGCCATGCCTTGTTCGTTGCGGCCCTGATGGACGATCAGGTCACCGCTGTCCTGCTCCAGCGCCTGCCCCAGACCCAGCACGTTGCCGTGGCCGAAAATGGTAAAGATACCGGCGACGAACTTGCTCTGAACGCCATCGACCTCGATGTACTGGTTGTCGAGGAATTTCACCAGGGCCTGGGCCATGGTCAGTCTTGTTGTAGTCATAACCTCACCTTTCAAATTCAGATCCAATCCCTGCGAGGGGCACTGTCAACTCAGGGATTTGCTCAGGTGGTCCATGCTCGCGCCGATCGCTGTCTGGATATCCGCCAGGCCATGGACACTGTCGGCGAACGGCTCAAACGACAGGTAGCCGCTATAGCCGCCAGCGAGCAGGCTGTTGATTTGTGCCGCATTGCCGAGAATGTCGTCCGCGCCCACCAGCACCCGGTGGCCATCGCCAAGGGTCGCCAGCGGCGCCTCGGTCTCCTCGACACCGGAGATGTGCACCAGCCCGGTCAGCTCGGGGAAAAACTCTTGTTCACCGGCCAGGTGGTGATGAAAGGTGTCATGCACCAGACGGAACACATCCAGCCCGCCGACTGCCTTGATCGCCTCTACCGCCGTGTGTTTGCGGCGCAGCGAGCAGGCCTTGAAACCCAGCGGCTCGATGAATCCGAGAAGGCTGTGATCACGCAGGATCGGCGCCAGCTCACTCAACGCGGTGCGCAGGCCCGACGCACGTTCGGCGACGCTGCGCGGATCGGCGCGATCGTTCAACGGGCACATCACCAGCCCCCGCGCACCACAATCGCGGGCATAGGCAGCCAGCTTCAAGGTCTGCGCGCGGCGTTCGTCACTCCACACGTCAAACGGATACAACGCGTTGATCGACAGCACGCTGATGCCGTGGGCCGCGCACAACTCACGCACGTGTTCGGGCGCGGTGCCGTCATTGATCTCGACGCCTTTGAGGTCGTTGCGGATCTCGATGGCGTCGGCCTTGAGGGCCACCGCCAACTCGATGAACGCCGGCAGGGACAAACGTGGAGCGACCATTCGATTCAGGGCAAAACGCAGGGGAGTACTCATTCTTGTTGTTCTCCGCGCAGATGATTTATTTGGCGGTCGGCATGCTGAACTCCGGGCCCTTGGCAATGCTGTCGGGCCAGCGTTGCATCACGCTCTTGTAGCGGCTGTAGAAACGAATGCCTTCTTCCCCATAGGCATGGTGATCGCCGAATAGCGAGCGCTTCCAGCCACCGAACGAATGCCAGGCCATGGGTACCGGAATGGGCACGTTGATGCCGACCATGCCGACCTTGATGCTGCGGGCGAAGGCGCGGGCGATCCCGCCATCGCTGGTAAAGCACGACACGCCATTGCCGAATTCATGGGCGTTGATCAGTGCTACGGCACTGGCGAAATCCGGCACACGCACGATGCCCAGTACAGGGCCGAAGATTTCCCGCTGATAGATGCTCATGTCGGTGGTGACCTTATCGAACAGCGTCGCGCCAACGAAAAAGCCCGCCTCGGCCCCCGGCACCTTGAAGTGGCGGCCGTCGACAATCAGCTGTGCGCCCTGGGCCACGCCCTGGTCGATAAAGCCCTCCACCCTGGCCTTGTGTTCAGCAGTGACCAGCGGCCCCATGTCGTTGTCGCCTTGCAGACCGTTGCCGACTTTCAACTGATCGATGCGCGGCAGCAGTTTGGCGATCAATCGGTCGCCGACTTCGCCGACCGCGACTGCAATCGAAATCGCCATGCAGCGCTCACCGGCCGAACCGTAAGCGGCGCCGATCAACGCGTCCGCCGCTTGATCCAGATCCGCGTCGGGCATGACGATCATGTGGTTTTTCGCGCCGCCCAGCGCCTGCACTCGCTTGCCGCGTGCGGTGGCCTGCTGGTGGATGTATTCGGCAATCGGCGTCGAACCGACAAACGAAATCGCCTCGATGTCCGGGTGCTGCAGCAAGGCGTCGACCGCCGCCTTGTCGCCCTGAACCACGTTGAATACGCCGTCCGGCAAACCGGCTTCGGTCAACAGGCGAGCCATCAGCAAACTGGCGGACGGATCGCGTTCGGACGGTTTGAGGATGAAGCAGTTGCCGGTGACCAGCGCCAGCGGAATCATCCACAGCGGCACCATCACCGGGAAGTTGAACGGCGTGACCCCGGCACAAACGCCGAGCGGCTGACGCAGGTTCCAGTTGTCGATGCCGCCGCCGATGTTGTCGCTGAACTCGGTCTTCAACAGGTTCGGTGCACCGCAGGCGAATTCGACAATTTCGATGCCTCGGGTGACTTCGCCCTTGGCGTCGGAAAAGACTTTGCCATGTTCGCGGCTGATGATTTCGGCCAGTTCGTCGTGATGACGATCAAGCAACTCCTTGAACTTGAACATTACCCGCGAACGGCGCAGGGACGATTGCTCGGACCAGGCCGGAAATGCTTTCAGCGCCGATGCGACGGCTGCGTCCACGGTCTTCTGGCTGGCCAACCCGACTCGCGCCTGAACGCCGCCGGTGGCCGGATTGAAGACATCGCTGAATCGTTCGCTACCGCTGTCCTGCACCTGACCGTCGATGTAGTGGCCTATGACCGGGGCGTCGCTCATTGTTCTTGTTCTCCGTGCGAAAGTTGGAATTCAGAGATCCAGCAGCCAGCTATGCTGCGGGTCGTTATGGAACTGCCAGACGCGCTTGGGCCCTGCCATCACATTCAGGTAATAAGACTCGTAGCCATATGGCACGCTGACCGGGTGATAGCCCTTGGGCACCACGACGAGGTCACTGTTTTCCACGGCCATGGCCTGATCGATGCTGCGGTCGTCGGTGTAGACCCGCTGGAACACGAAGCCCTGGGACGGGTTGATCTGGTGGTAGTAGGTTTCTTCGAGAAAGCTCTGGTGCGGCAGGTCGTCGGTGTCGTGCTTGTGCGGCGGGTAGCTTGAGGAGTGCCCCGACGGCGTGCGCACTTCCACCACCAGCAGCGAATGGGCCGGTTCGCTGTCCGGCAGAATGTCGCAGACATAGCGGGTATTGGCACCCTTGCCGCGCACGCTGCGCTTCATGGTTTCAGGCCTGATCAGGCGCGGACCGAGGTCCGTGGTGGTCGAACCGGGAGCGGCGCAAACCGCCACTTGCGCATCACTCAATGCCACCACCTGCGCCTGACTGCCGGGTGGCAGGTACGCGGCGAACGGGGATTTGTCTTCGAACACCGACTGGCGATCACCGAGGTTGTCCCAGTTGAAGGCCCCCTGCCCCGGCGCTTCGCCGTGGATGTCGACCCGACCGCTGAGCAGCACAAGGCACAGTTCCTTGTCGCCCGCTGCGACAGGCAAGGTTTCACCCAGGCTCAAGCGATAGGCGGCGAAGCCCACGTATTGCAGCTCACCTTCAGCCAGCTCGACCATGGTCCGGCCACGGGCATTGCTTTTGACCAGCAGGCTCATCGTGCAGCCCTCTCATCGAGCAACGCACGCAAGGTGTCGAAGCCTTTTTTCGCGTAGACATAACTCGGCGCCACTGCCGGATCCTGCTCGGCCTCGACCACCAGCCAGCCGTGGTAATCGGCCGCCAGCAGCATGTCCAGCAACTCGGCGAAGTCGATGTCGCCATCCCCCGGCACGGTGAACGTGCCGTTGATGATGCAATCGGGGAAGCTCCACAGATTGTTGCGTGCCAGTTGCACCACCGGCTTGCGCACGTCCTTGAAGTGCACGTGGCAAATGCGCGACAGGTGTTTGCGCAGCACCTGCAAAGGCTCGCCGCCGCCCATGTAGCAATGGCCCGAATCGAACAGCAGCCCGACTTCATTGCCGGTCAACGCCATCAGGGTGTCGATGTCCGACGGCGATTCGACGTAGGCGCCCATATGGTGGTGGTACGCCAGACGCACGCCTTGTGACAGCGTGAAGCGCGCCAGCTCGGTCAGCTTGTCGGCGTATTGCTGCCACGCCTGCTCAGTGTGAAAACGCGGGCGCTCGACCAGCGGAATTCTCTGGCCCTGAATGGAATCGGCCACTTCACCGTAAACCAGCACATTCGCGCCGTTCTTCGCCAGCAACTCGACATGGCTGGCAATTGCGTCGATTTCCTCGGCCACCGAACGCCGCGCCAGACGACTGGAATACCAACCGGACACCAGCGCCAGGTCATACGGGCGCAGTACATCACCAACGCCTTTGGCGTCCTTGGGAAACTTGCCGTTGAGTTCGAAGCCTTCATAACCGATGGACTTGCCTTCGCTGAGGGCGGTGCTCAGCGGCGTTTCACCGCCGAGGGACGGCAGGTCGTCGTTGCTCCAGGAAATCGGGTTGATGCCAATTCGGATAGCGGGCATGGCTGCACCTTTTATTGTTATTTCTGGAATGTTCAACCGCGGCTCAGGCCCGAGCCATACGCCAGGCATCGATCAGTTCGACGAAGGTGCCCTGTACCTGGCGGATCAGCGTCTCGTCGTCGATTTCTCCGGCCAGCCAGGCGCGACTCGGTTCCTGAAGAATCGTCCGGCCCACGGCGAACCCGCGGCAGGTCTGGCTCTGACTGGCCTGTTGAAAGCCTTCGGCCAATGCGGATGCCGGTGCATTCAGGCCCAGCAGCACCACACCTCGGCAATAGGGATCGCGCGCCCGGATCAGTTCGTCGAGCTGTTGCCATTCCTCGGCGCTTTGCGCTTCGATCTTCCACCACGCCGGATAGATGCCCAGGTTGTAGAGGCGTTTGAGCGCGCGATACAACACCTCGGGATGCGGCGAGGGATGATCCTTCGGCGGGATGATTTCCAGCAGCAGTTCATGACCGCTGACTTGCGAGGCCTGATACAGCGCCTTGATCTGCGCTTCCTGCTCCAGCCTCAGCATCGGCTCGTCGTCCGGATGGAATTGCACCAGGCATTTGATGATTTGTTCTTGCGGCCAGGCGATCAGGTTGCTGCCGATCGAGCGCCCGTGTTCGAAGGCCAGCGGCCGCGAACCCTGCACCTCGACCGGACGCGCCACCCACCAGCCACGACCGGTGGCGGCGTTCAGCGAGTCCTGGCCGAAACGCTGATCCGCCAGCAGCCCGACATCCGCCTCGATGCCCTGCTCGCGCAGATCGCTTTCGACCCGTTCCACGGCCTTGATAAACAGTTGCTTGAGTTCGCCGATGGCGCCGAGGTCGCGCCCGCCCTTCTGGGCCAGTTCCACCAATTGTCCGCGATGGTCGAAGGCAAAGATGAATAATTGCTTCCACTGTTTGCGCGGCACACTGACCTGATGCAGACGTTGCAGGGTGGCGTCCTGATCCGGCCGGGTAATCGGCACAGGGCTGCTGAACAGGTAATCGAGTTCGGCCCGGGTCGGCATCGCCGGCGCGCAGGCATGACGCGACACCACCAGACCGCCGCAGGCATTGGCCAACTGGCAGCAACGTTCGTCGCTGGCATCCTCCAGCCAACCACTGAGGAAACCCGACATGAACGCATCGCCGGCGCCCAGCACATTCAGCACCTCGACGCGCACGCCGGGATAAATCGCGCCGTCTGCAAGACGTTGCGGAATCTCGCCGTGAATCACTGTGCAACCTTGCGGACCGAGCTTGACCACCAGTGTCGCCGCGCTCAGACGCCGGACATTGCGCAGTGCGATGAGCAAATCCTCTGAACCGCCGGCCATCAGAAACTCTTCTTCGGTTCCGACCACAAGATCGAAGCGCGGGAGGATGGTCTGTACATGCTGAGTGACGTTCTGATCGGCAACGAAACGGGTTTCGCCGTCCGCCTTGCCGGCAAGCCCCCACAGGACCGGCCGGTAGTCGATGTCCAGCACTCGTTTGACGTTGTGCTTTTCGGCATAGTCCAGTGCCTGGATGCTCGCTTTGTAGACGCCGTCGGTGGAAAAGTGAGTGCCGGTGATCAGCAAAGCCTTGCTGGAGGCGATGAAAGCTTCGCTGATGTCTTCGGCCCGCAGCGCCATGTCGGCGCAATTCTCACGGTAGAAGACCAGGGGAAAGGTTTCCCGATCCTTGAGACCGAGCAGCACCATGGCGGTCAGACGCTGCGGATCGACCTTGATGCCACTGACATCGCAACCTTCACGGGCCAGGGACTCAATCAGGAAACGCCCCATGTGATCATCGCCGGTCCGGCTCAGCATCGCCGACCTGAGCCCCAACCGGGCGGTGCCGAACGCGATGTTGGCGGACGAGCCGCCGAGGTATTTGGCGAAGCTGCTCACATCCTCCAGCCGTGCCCCGACTTGCTGCGCATAGAGGTCGACGCCGAGGCGCCCGAGGCAAATCAGATCCAATTGACGTCCACTGGCAAAACGAGTCTGGCCCATGCTGGCTCCTGTTATTTTTATCAGCCTGTGCCCTACGCGGTGACCGCGCCGGACACTCTTGGTGGATGCAGACTAAAACGAGCCGGATCGAATAATCAATAAATATTCCAATTATTTTTAACATGGAATATTTTTTCCAATAAACTTCAGTACAGGTGCTCCAGACGCCGTGCATCGTTTCAGCAGGCATCGCGCTGGAGCAAGCCCAAGATTTTGTCCGGGCCGAGCCTGTAGACTGCGCACAGCCAACCTATTGTCAGGGGACGAGACGTACAACCGTCCCTATAAGAACAAGCCAGAAGGATTATTTATGTCCCGCACCGATCAGCCGGCTACCGCCGAGAGCACGCCCGAGAGCGATCTTGCCAGCCCTCCGATCAATGCCGAGCGCCTGCTGCAGCTCATCACCCGTGAATACGAAAGTCTGCCGCGCCAGCTCAAACGCATTGCCAGTTACATGAGCCAGCAAAGCGACCGGATCATGGTCGACCGCATCAGCGACATCGCCCGCGAATGCGAAGTGCACCCGTCGGCCATCGTGCGGTTTTCCCAGCGCTTCGGTTTCAGCGGTTTCAGTGAAATGCAGGCACTGTTCCGCGAGGCATACACCCATAAAGCCACGCCGGTGCAGAACTACCAGCAGCGCATTCGCAGCATGATCGCCAACAAGTCACAGAAAGCCAGCGGCGGCGATCTGGCCCGCGAATGCATCGACGCCACCCTGTCGGGCATCGAACGACTGGGCCAGGAACTCGATGACCGGGCTTTCGAAAAAGCCGTGGATCTGGTGGTCAACGCCGACAACATCTATGTGGTCGGCGTGCGTCGTTCGTTCGCCGTGGCTGATTATCTGGTCTACAACCTGCAACATACCAACAAGCGCATCCACCTGGTCTCGGGCCTCGGCGGCAGCTATCGCGAGCAGATGCGCAGCGTGCGCGCCAATGACCTGGTGATCGCCATCAGCTTCACGCCGTACGGCAAGGAAACCCAGCACTGCCTGCGCATTGCCCAGCACCATCAGGCGAAAACCCTGATCATCACCGACAGCAATCTCTCGCCGCTGGCCAAGCGCGCCAACACCCTGTTGCTGGTCAACGAAGGCAGTTCGTTCGCGTTCCGCTCTCTGAGTGCGACCCTGTGCCTGTGCCAGGCGCTGTTTATCGCTGTGGCCTATCGACTGGAGTTGAAGGTGGATGAAATTCACGAGCAGGTCGGATTTGAAGACTGAGCAGACCGCCATCCCAGCGAATCCAACAATTAAGAATTTTTATTCCACAATTTGAACAAATTGAATATTTATTCTATAAACAGGTTCTCTGAAAACAAGAACTCAAAGGATCCTGTCATGCGTGAACTCGGAATCGGCCTGATCGGCACGGGCTTCATGGGGCGCGCCCACGCTCTGGCCTTTCGCAACGTCAGCGGGGCATTCGAACTGCCCTTCACCCTTCGCCTGGCTACCCTGGCTGACGCCGATCCCGCACGCGCACAAGCCTGCGCCACCGCCTGGGGTTTTGAGCAGGCCCATGGCGACTGGCAGCGATTGATCGACGACCCCAAGGTCAACCTGATCGCCATCACCACACCTAACCACTTGCACTACCCGATGGCCATGGCCGCCCTTGCTGCCGGCAAACCGGTTTACTGCGAAAAGCCGCTGGCGGTGAACCTCGAACAAGCGCGTGCCATGCACGTGGCGGCGAAGCATGCCGGCGTCGTCACCCGGGTCGGCTACAACTACCAGCACAACCCGATCATCGGCTTGGCACGCGAGCTGATTCTGAGTGGCGAACTCGGCGAGATCATCAGCTTTCAAGGTGAATTCAGCGAAGATTTCATGGCCGATCCAGCTTCGCCCTGGTCGTGGCGCTGCGAACCCGAACATGCCGGTGGAGCACTGGCGGATCTGGGCAGCCACCTGCTCGCCATGGCGCGCTACCTGCTGGGCGATGTCGAAGCGGTGTGCGCCGATTACCAGACCGTCCATCGCCAACGCCCAACCACAACCGGCAGCCAGGAACAACGCCGCATTGCGGTCGATGACCAAGCCCATGCTCTGCTGCGTTTTGCCAGCGGCGCGCGCGGCACCTTCAGCAGCAGCTGGCTCAAGCATGGCTACAAGAATCATCTGAGTGTCGAAATCAGCGGCACCCGAGGCACCCTGGCGTTCGATCAGGAGCGCCTGAACGAACTACGCCTGTGCCGCGCCGGCCAGCACGGCTTTCAGCGTGTACTGGCCGGACCGGACTTGCCCGGCTACGCAGCATTCAGCCCGGCGGCGGGGCATCAGTTGGGCTACAACGAGCTGAAAACGCTGGAAGTGTATGAGCTGATCATGGCAGTGGCCGGGAACGGGCAAACCGGGACTGATTTCGAGGAGGCGTTTGAAGTGGAACGACTGGCGACGGCGATTCGGGTCGCGGCTGAGGAGCGACGTTGGGTGTCTGTCAGTGAAATCACTGGCTAGTTTTGTGTGGGCACAAAAAGCCGATCTGGATGATCGGCTTGAGTGTCTGACTTTGATGAGGAGGGAAACTGGATCCCCCTGCAAAAGTCACTGCTCATGAAAAAGCCCAACTCGCTAAAGTTGGGCTAAGTCATTGAAATATATGGTCGGGACGGAGTGATTCGAACACTCGACCCCTAGCACCCCATGCTAGTGCGCTACCGGACTGCGCTACGCCCCGACTAGGCGTGAAACTCGTTCTTCATCTCGAAAGACGCTCAAGAATATATCGCAAGCTTTTGAAAACTGGAAGTATTTAAAAGCAGGAAATTATTTCTTGAGAACCACCAGAACATCTTCGAGCTCGGCGATCATCTGGCGGATCATTTGCTTGTATTGGGTGGTGTCGTCTTTGGCTTCATCGCCGGACAGACGCAAGCGCGCGCCGCCGATGGTGAACCCCTGATCGTAAAGGAGCGCGCGGATCTGCCGGATCATCAGCACGTCCTGGCGCTGATAATACCGGCGATTTCCGCGGCGTTTGACGGGGTTGAGCTGAGGAAACTCCTGCTCCCAGTAGCGCAGCACGTGCGGCTTTACCGCACACAGCTCGCTGACTTCACCGATGGTGAAGTAGCGTTTGCCCGGGATGACGGGGAGTTCGTCGTTATGACTTGGTTCCAGCATAAGCCTCAACTCGGGCCTTCAACTTCTGCCCTGGACGAAAGGTGACCACACGGCGAGCCGTGATCGGGATTTCTTCCCCCGTTTTCGGGTTGCGGCCAGGCCGCTGGCGTTTGTCCCGAAGGTCGAAATTGCCGAAACCCGACAATTTGACCTGCTCGTTGTCTTCAAGAGCGTGCCTGATTTCCTCGAAAAACAGTTCTACCAATTCCTTGGCTTCCCGCTTGTTCAGGCCCAGCTCTTCATACAGACGTTCCGCCATCTCAGCTTTCGTCAAAGCCCCCATACGTCACTTCCTTAACGTGGCGTTCAACCTTTGTTCGAGCGAGGTGAGGATGTTTTGCGTCGTCGAATTCACCTCATCGTCATTAAGAGTGCGCGATGGATGCTGCCAGGTCAAGCCGACTGCAAGGCTTTTTCTATCAGGATCAATGCCTTTACCCTGATACACGTCAAATAGCCTGAGGTCTGTCAGCCATTCACCTGCATTTTCACGGATTACGTCCAGCACAGCCGAGGCTGCAACGTCTTTGTGCGCAATCAGAGCCAGGTCACGGCGCACTTCAGGAAAGCGCGACAACTCGTGGAATTTCGGCATTTTCCCCAGAGCGACTTCAGCCAGAACCAGCTCGAAGACGAAAACCGGACGGTCGAGACCCAGGGATTTCGACAATTCAGGGTGAATCGCGCCGATAAAGCCGACTTCACGCCCATCCCGCTCGATGCGTGCGGTCTGGCCCGGATGCAGCGCAGGATGCTTGCCCGGTGCAAAAGCGAACTGATCCAGCGCACCGGCAAAGCCGAGCACCGCTTCTACGTCAGCCTTGACGTCGAAGAAGTCGACAGTATCGCGACCTTGCGCCCAGCCTTCCGGCAAACGGCTGCCGCACACCACACCGGCGATCATCGGCTCTTGCTTGAGACCTTCCAGCTGACCGACAAAGCGCAGACCGCTCTCGAACAGACGAACACGATCCTGCTGACGGTTGAGGTTGTGCTGCAGCGCCTTGACCAGGCCCGGCCACAACGACGAACGCATGGCGGCCATGTCATTGGAGATCGGATTCGCCAACAGCAGCGGCTCGACGCCTGGGCTGAACAGCTCGAACTGCTTCGGATCGATGAAGCTGTAAGTGATCGCCTCCTGGTAACCACGAGCGACCAGCAGACGACGCAGTTCCGGCAAATCGCTGCGCGCTTCGGCCTTGGCCTGTGGCGCCAGACGAGCTTGCGGGTAACGAACTGGCAGGCGGTTGTAACCGTACAGACGTGCCAGCTCTTCGATCAGATCGACTTCCAGGCTGATATCGAAGCGATGGCTCGGCACTTCTACGCGCCACTGCCCTGCTCCGTCGGCGGAAACCTTCAGACCCAAAGCATTGAGCAGACGCTCGACTTCGGCCGAATCCATTTCCATGCCCAACATCTGGGTGATGCGCTGCGCACGCAGGGTAATCGGCGCGATCGACGGCAGGTGCTGCTCGCTGACGGTCTCGATAATCGGACCTGCTTCGCCACCAGTGATTTCCAGCAGCAGGCTAGTGGCGCGCTCCATGGCTTCACGGGCCAGTTGCCAGTCCACACCACGCTCGTAGCGGTGCGAAGCGTCGGTGTGCAGACCGTAGGAACGAGCCTTGCCCGCCACAGCGATCTGGTCGAAGAACGCACTTTCAAGGAATACATCGCGAGTGGTCGCGGACACGCCGCTGTGCTCGCCACCCATCACGCCGGCAATGGCCAGAGCACGAGTGTGGTCAGCGATCACCAGCGTATCGTTACGCAGGCTGACTTCCTGACCGTCGAGCAGCACGAGCTTCTCGCCCTCTTCCGCCATGCGCACCCGGATGCCGCCATTGATTTCGGCGAGATCGAAGGCGTGCAGCGGCTGACCCAGCTCAAGCATCACATAATTAGTGATGTCGACGGCGGCGTCGATGCTGCGGACTTCGGCGCGACGCAGGCGCTCAACCATCCACAGCGGCGTCGGCTTGGACAGGTCAACGTTACGAATGACACGGCCCAGATAACGCGGGCAGGCGGCAGGTGCCAAAACTTCTACCGAGCGCACCTCGTCATGCACCGCTGGAACGGCCATCACCACCGGGCGAGTGACCGGAGCGTCGTACAGCGCGCCAACTTCACGGGCCAGACCGGCCAGGGACAGGCAGTCGCCACGGTTCGGAGTCAGATCGACTTCGATGCTGGCATCTTCCAGGTCCAGATAAACACGGAAATCTTCGCCCACCGGCGCATCGGCCGGCAGCTCCATCAGACCGTCATTGCCTTCACCGACCTGCAGCTCGGATTGCGAGCACAGCATGCCGTTGGATTCGACACCGCGCAGCTTGGCCTTCTTGATCTTGAAGTCGCCCGGCAGCTCGGCACCGATCATCGCGAACGGAATCTTCAGGCCCGGACGCACGTTTGGCGCACCGCACACGACCTGAAAAGTTTCCGCGCCATTGCTGACCTGGCATACGCGCAACTTGTCGGCATCGGGATGCTGCTCGGTGCTCAGCACCTCGCCCACCACCACGCCACTGAAAACACCGGCGGCCGGCGTAACGCTATCGACCTCAAGACCGGCCATCGACAGACGGGCAACCAGCGCGTCGCGATCCACCTGCGGGCTGACCCAGCCACGCAGCCATTGTTCACTGAATTTCATCCTGCTCTCCTAAGAATTCGTTACGACTAGCGAAATTGCGCGAGGAACCGCAAGTCGTTGTCGAAGAACAGACGCAAGTCGTTCACGCCGTAACGCAGCATGGCCAGACGCTCAACGCCCATGCCAAAGGCAAAGCCCGAGAACTCTTCCGGGTCGATCCCGGACATGCGCAGCACGTTCGGGTGAACCATGCCGCAGCCCATCACTTCCAGCCAGCCAGTCTGTTTGCAGACGCGGCAGCCTTTACCGCTGCACATCACGCATTCCATGTCGACTTCGGCGGAAGGTTCGGTGAACGGGAAGTACGAAGGACGGAAACGCACGGCCAGTTCTTTCTCGAAGAACACCCGCAGGAACTCTTCGATCGTGCCTTTGAGGTCGGCGAAGTTGATGTCGCGATCAACCAGCAGGCCTTCAACCTGATGGAACATCGGCGAGTGGGTAATATCGGAGTCGCTGCGATACACACGGCCTGGGCAGACGATGCGGATCGGCGGCTTTTTCGACTCCATGGTGCGGACCTGTACCGGCGAGGTATGGGTGCGCAGCAACATGTTGGCATTGAAATAGAAGGTGTCATGCATCGACCGGGCCGGGTGGTGGCCTGGGATGTTGAGCGCCTCGAAGTTGTGATAGTCGTCTTCGACCTCGGGGCCTTCGGCAATGCCGTAGCCGATATGGGTGAAGAACTGTTCGATACGTTCCAGAGTCCGGGTTACCGGATGCAGACCACCGGAGGTCTGACCGCGGCCCGGCAGGGTCACGTCGATGGATTCGGCAGACAGTTTGGCAGCCAGTTCGGCTTCCTCAAACAGAGCCATGCGCGCATTGAGAACGCCTGTGACACGTTCCTTGGCAACGTTGATCAGGGCGCCGACCTGCGGACGCTCTTCTGCCGGCAAATTTCCCAGGGTCTTCATCACCTGAGTCAATTCACCTTTTTTGCCGAGGTATTGAACCCGGATTTGCTCCAGGGCATTGATATCTTCAGCGCTTTGCACAGCCTCTAGTGCTTGAGAGACCAGCGCATCCAGGTTTTCCATGTACAGACTCCAGATACAAAATAGGGGAAGAGCTTGAAGGCTCTTCCCCTATTTATGACGTTTAACACCTGGCCCCACAGAGGTGAGGCCGGGTGACTGTCGGGGGTACTTAAGCCAAGGTGGCTTTAGCTTTCTCGACAATCGCAGCAAACGCCGCTTTTTCGTTCACTGCCAGATCAGCCAGAACCTTACGGTCGATCTCGATGGACGCTTTTTTCAGGCCAGCGATGAAACGGCTGTAGGACAGACCGTTAACACGAGCACCAGCGTTGATACGAGCGATCCACAGAGCGCGGAACTGACGTTTTTTCTGACGACGGTCACGGTAGGCGTATTGGCCTGCCTTGATTACCGCTTGCTTGGCAACACGGAATACGCGGGAGCGTGCGCCGTAGTAGCCTTTAGCAAGTTTCAGAATTTTTTTGTGACGTTTACGGGCAATGACGCCACGCTTTACACGAGCCATGAGTTACTTCCTCTATTCTTGATCCAAAAATTAACGAAGGCGCAGCATGCGCTCGACTTTTGCCACGTCAGACGGATGCAGCAAGCTGCTACCGCGCAGTTGACGCTTACGCTTGGTCGACATTTTGGTCAGGATGTGGCTCTTGAAAGCGTGCTTGTGCTTGATACCGTTAGCAGTTTTCAGAAACCGCTTAGCAGCACCACTTTTGGTTTTCATCTTTGGCATGTTCGGATACTCCGCATTCAGTTGATAAACATAATCAGAAGGCCTGCCGTGCCCTGTTGATTACTTCTTCTTTTTCGGGGCGATGACCATGATCAGCTGGCGTCCTTCCATCTTAGGATGCTGTTCGACCGAACCGTACTCGAGCAGGTCTTGTTCAACCCGCTTGAGGAGTTCCATCCCCAGCTCCTGGTGGGCCATCTCACGGCCGCGGAATCGCAAGGATACCTTGGCCCTGTCCCCGTCACTCAGGAAACGTACCAGGTTGCGCAGTTTTACCTGGTAATCCCCTTCCTCCGTCCCTGGACGAAACTTGATTTCTTTTACCTGAATCTGCTTCTGGTTCTTCTTCGCCGCGGCAATCTGCTTCTTCTTTTCGAAGATCGATTTGCCGTAGTCCATCACACGGCAAACCGGTGGGACTGCGTCGGCAGAGATTTCTACCAGATCAAGCTTTGCTTCTTCAGCAATACGAAGCGCTTCATCAATCGAGACGATGCCAATCTGCTCGCCATCAGCGCCAATTAACCGAACCTCGCGTGCCGAGATATTCTCGTTGATCGGGGCTTTCGGTGCAGCTCGTTTATCTTGTCTCATTTCACGCTTAATAATAATTACTCCGAATCTGGGCGACCACGCCGGGAAACCGCTTGCGCGAGAAACTCAGCGAACTGGGCGACGGGCATCGAGCCCAGGTCAGCACCTTCACGAGTACGCACAGCGACAGTCTGCATCTCGACTTCCTTATCCCCAATAACCAAGAGATATGGAACCTTGAGCAAAGTATGCTCGCGGATTTTAAAGCCGATCTTTTCATTTCTCAAGTCGGACTTGGCACGAAACCCGCTTTCGTTGAGAGTTTTTTCGACCTGAGCGACGAAATCTGCCTGTTTATCAGTGATATTCATGATCACTGCCTGGGTTGGCGCGAGCCACGCAGGGAATGCACCTTCGTAGTGCTCGATCAGAATCCCGACGAAACGCTCGAACGAACCGAGGATCGCACGGTGCAACATCACCGGATGCTTGCGGCTGTTGTCTTCGGAGACGTATTCGGCTCCCAGACGCACAGGCAGGTTGAAATCGAGCTGCAAGGTACCACACTGCCACACGCGGCCGAGGCAATCTTTCAGAGAGAATTCGATCTTCGGACCGTAGAACGCCCCCTCACCCGGCTGCAGATCGTACGGCAGACCCGCGCTATCAAGAGCTGCAGCCAGCGCAGCTTCAGCGCGATCCCACAGCTCGTCGGAACCGACGCGCTTTTCCGGACGAGTGGACAGCTTCATCTCGACGTCGGTAAAGCCGAAATCGCGGTAAACATCCATGGTCAGCTTGATGAACGCAGCGGATTCAGCCTGCATCTGCTCTTCGGTGCAGAAGATGTGCGCGTCGTCCTGAGTGAACGCACGCACACGCATGATGCCGTGCAGCGCACCCGAAGGCTCGTTACGGTGACAGGCACCGAACTCGGCCAGACGCATCGGCAACTCGCGGTAGCTCTTCAGGCCTTGGTTGAACACTTGCACGTGACAAGGGCAGTTCATCGGCTTGATCGCGTAGTCGCGGCTTTCCGACTCGGTGGTGAACATGTTGTCGGCGTAGTTGGCCCAGTGCCCGGACTTTTCCCACAGGCTACGGTCAACGACTTGCGGCGTTTTGATTTCAAGATAGCCGTTGTCGCGCTGCACCTTGCGCATGTACTGCTCAAGTACCTGGTACAACGTCCAGCCATTCGGGTGCCAGAACACCATGCCCGGCGCTTCTTCCTGGGTATGGAACAGGCCCAGGCGCTTGCCGATCTTGCGGTGATCGCGCTTTTCAGCTTCTTCGATACGCTGGATGTAAGCCGCCAACTGCTTCTTGTCAGCCCAAGCGGTGCCGTAAACGCGCTGCAATTGCTCGTTCTTGGCATCACCGCGCCAGTAGGCGCCGGATAGCTTGGTCAGCTTGAAGGATTTCAGGAAGCGGGTATTCGGCACGTGCGGACCGCGGCACATGTCAACGTATTCTTCGTGATAGTACAGGCCCATGGCCTGCTCGTTCGGCATGTCTTCGACCAGGCGCAGCTTGTAGTCTTCGCCACGGGCCTTGAACACTTCGATCACTTCGGCACGCGGAGTGACTTTCTTGATGACGTCATATTCTGTATCGATCAGCTGTTGCATGCGCTGTTCGATAGCCGCCATGTCGTCCGGAGTAAAAGGACGCTCGAAGGCGATGTCGTAATAGAAACCTTCGTCGATGACCGGCCCGATAACCATCTTTGCAGTCGGGTACAGTTGCTTGACCGCATGGCCGACCAGGTGGGCGCAAGAGTGGCGAATGATCTCCAGCCCCTCTTCATCCTTTGGCGTGATGATTTGCAGCGTCGCGTCGCTGTCGATGATATCGCAGGCGTCGACCAGCTTGCCGTTGACCTTGCCGGCCACGGTGGCCTTGGCCAAACCGGCACCAATGGATGCGGCGACCTCGGCTACGGAAACCGGGTGATCGAATGAACGTTGACTGCCGTCGGGAAGAGTAATAGTTGGCATGGCGCCTCCTCTCCTAGTGGTGACCCCTACCAAAGGTCACGTGGGTTGGGATGAGCCAGTACAAGATCCGATCCTGGCCATTCAATGACGAACGCCTGCCTTACAGCGGCAGGAGCCTTGCGGCCAACCGGAAAACCGAACCAGAGTGACTGGGATTCAAATCAGAAAATTCGTGCACTGCCGCTACCGGGACTGAAGGTCATCCGGAGCCTGCGAACGCCCGAGCCAGGCATGCTAGCACAGATGAACGGTCGCCGATGCACTGTGGTTTTATCGGGAGGCAAATCATCTGTTTTATGCCAGAGTGCTGAACTTGATCGGCCTTCGGGCCCTCAGATAACAAGACATTGACCCACAAGGAGCATCCTCGCATGCGTCTTAATACCCTGCTTGCTGCAGTCGCCCCCCTCGTCTTGCTGCTGCCGCTGAGCGCCCACGCTGACTGGCCAAAGGGCGAGCGTGAGAAATACATGGCTCAGTGCACCCAGGCGGCCACTCCGCAAATCGGTGCCGCTGCCGCAAAATCCCACTGCGCGTGCGGTGCCGATGCCATCAAATCCTATCCGGCCAGTGACATTCAGGCGCTGATGGACAACAAGGCCAGCCAGGAATTGCAACAAAAAGCCCTGGGGCAAATTGCCAAATGCAAGGCCAATACCCCGGCGAAAAAATGATGAAAAAGGCCTTTTCACTGCCCCCAGCACCGCTGAAAAGCATCTGATTCAGGCCTTTTCGTACGATTTATGCAGGTTTTACAGGTTTTTTTATTGTCTTTATTTTTCGCTCGAGGCCTTTTAAACCGGGGCCTCCAGCCGAAACAGGCAGTAAAGAAAACACGACTGATTGGCAAACAGCACGTCCGGGGGGCTACCAAAGCGAACATTTCGACTATGATACCCCGGTGTGCCCAGTTGGCCTGAGCAGCACAGTACTACTGAAAATATATGTTTCTTGGAGATACACCATGTCTAATCGCCAAACCGGCACCGTTAAATGGTTCAACGATGAAAAAGGCTTCGGCTTCATCACTCCTCAAGGTGGCGGTGACGACCTGTTCGTACACTTCAAAGCTATCGAAACTGACGGTTTCAAAAGCCTGAAAGAAGGCCAGACCGTCTCCTTCGTGGCTGAGAAAGGCCAAAAGGGTATGCAAGCTGCACAAGTCCGCCCAGAGTAATCTTCCGGCGCACTAAAAAAACCCCGTCCATGTGACGGGGTTTTTTATGGGTGAAACAAAAGCCCGAGAGGCTCAGCCACAGTTGACGCGAGTGATCACCAAGTTCTGATCGGTATTGAGGTTGAGGCGATCAGAGCGGTACTCCAACGTAATCATGTCATTAGGCTTTAGGAACCGAGCGTTCTGCGCACCGGCCTTCTTGCGCGCCTGCTCCAACAGCTCCGGCGAAGCTTTCTTGCCGAGAGCGAACTCCGCAGCTGATGCCTCACAACGATCATGACCCGCCTCAGTCGTCACGGGATCCTTCTGCGATTCACTGGAGGTTGTACCGCAACCCGCCAACAGAGCAACGATCATCAGTGCACCCAGTGACACGAACTTGCAAGGCATTGAAGCCTCCTTATTTCAATTTTGAGCAGAGATCGTGCGACCGCCAATACGGCGTTTGGTTTCACGGTGAGTGCCATCACCCTGCCCCACGATCGGAAAAACGCCGAGTGTGCCTTAGCCAAGCCTGAAGCATCACCCCGTAAAACGTCACTGAATATTAATGACGTTCAGTAGACGTCTATGTAGTCGTAGGAAGGGTTCGGCCAATTGTCCTTGAGTGCATTGAAGATCTGCATGACCCAGACTTCATCGCTGGCCGCGACATTTCCCACATATCCCGAGCCTTTAGCCCAGGTCTCCAGGCGAAACAGCAGGCCATCGATGTCCTGCCCACCAGTGACACCCGAAGAGATATAGGCAATCCCGCCCTTGGTCACACGCAGCTGAGTGTGATCATCATCACTGGCCGACGCCAGCATCTGGCGGACAGCATCAAGGCTAAGGCCGTCGGGGCTATTCAAATCGATCTGCACTGCTCAATCCTTGTTTTATTGCGGAAACAACCAAGTGTCGCATAGCCCCACGCTCATGCCTAAGTCGCAGTGCCAAACGTTCGGCAAAGTGGTTAACTCAGGACTCAGATCCTGTGACCGAGCCTGCCATGACTACCGTGAGTATTACCGCCGACATCAAGGCCACCTGGCCACAGGGGCACAGTTCTTACAGTCCAGGCAGTCCGGAAGAATTGGCATTGATCAGCATCGATTTACTGGTGAAGACGCTGGGACCGCAGGGCGCACAGTCGTTCATTGCCCAATTGTTCGAGAAGTATCCCGATGACTTCAAAGGGACATCGGATACCGAGAGGGAGTAAAAGCCCGCAAGCTGACACCTGCGGGCGCATGGCTTACTTCAGACGTTTCAGACGCTCGGTCAGCAGATCGAAGAAGCCCTGGGCGTCGCCGTTCTCAACCCAGAAGGCGTTCTTCGGTGCCTTGAGGCCGTCATACCAATCGACAATGGTCTGGCCGAACGTCGGGCCTTCACGGCTGTCGACGACCACATTCACCGAACGACCCGTGAACAGTTCAGGCTTGAGCAGATAAGCCACGACGGTGGCATCATGCACCGGACCACCCGGAATGCCGTAGTGCTCCATATCCCCTTTGATGTACTCGTTGAGAATGTCGCCGACAATCTTGCTTGCATTGTTGTTCAGCGCCGCGATCTGCTTCAGGCGCGCATCGCTGGTCAGGATCTTGTGGGTCACGTCCAGCGGCAGGTAGGTCAGTTTCACGCCGCTTTTGAGCACCACCTCCGCTGCCTGCGGGTCGGCGTACAGGTTGAACTCGGCCACTGGCGTGATGTTGCCGCCGTTGAAGTGGGCGCCCCCCATGATCACCACTTCCTTGATCCCCTGAACGATCTCCGGTTCCTGAATCAGTGCCAGGGCCAGGTTAGTCTGTGGACCGAGCATCGCGATGGTGATGCTGTGCGGCTTGGCTTTTTTCAGGGTGTCGATCAAGTAGTTGACCGCACTGCCTTCGGCCAGGCCTTTTTTCGGCTCGTGCACGGTGACACCCGACAGGCCTTCCTTGCCATGGATGTTTTCGGCGTAGATCGGCGTGCGCATCAGCGGTTTCGGCGCACCGGCGTACACCGGGACCTCTTCTCGCCCTGCCCACTCACGGGCCAACCGGGCATTGCGCGAAGTTTTGTCCAGACGCACGTTGCCGGCCACGGTGGTCAACGCGCGAATGTTCAGTTCCTCCGGGGAGGCCAGGGCAAACAACAGGGCGACCACGTCGTCGGCGCCCGGATCGGTGTCGATGATCAGGTCGATCTTTTCTGCCGCCTGGGCGCCGGTCGCGGTTATAACGGACAAAAGCAGCAGACTCCGAATCAGTTGATGCATTTTTTGAGCATAGCGGTGCATGGCGCACTCCTTGTGCAAATGAAATCGAAAGGGTTGAATCCTGTTAGAACGTAACACCGGCTACCAGCACGATGTTGCAGTACGGCTGACATTCGCCCGTACGAACAATCGCTCGTGCCTGTCGGCTGAGTACCTTGAATTGCTCGTGACTGAGCAGGTCACGCCGCCCCAGCGAGCCTTCGTTATTCAGCTCGTCCAGCGTGGACAGCGCAGTCGGTTGCTTGTCGAAAATCTCCTTGGCCAGCGCATGGCTTTCCACCTGCATTTCGCTGAGCACGACTTTCAGGGTACTGACAAAGTCCGGTACGCCGTGCGTCAACGCCAGGTCGATCAGCTCGACACCCGGCGGCACCGGCAGGCCAGCGTCGCCGATCACGACCATGTCGCCATGTCCAAGAGAAGCAATCAGCCTCGACAGGGCGACATTGAGCAAAGGAGTCTTTTTCATGCGGGTTTGAATGCCTGTACGTCGGAGGTGGTAGGAATGGAGGGCTGGGCACCTGCCCGGGTGACCGACAGGGCCGCAGCGACTTGCCCGAAACGAATGGCCTCGTCCTCGGTTTTGCCGGCCGCCAGCGCAGCCGCAAATCCGCCGACAAAGGTATCCCCCGCGGCAGTGGTATCGACAGCCTTTACTTGGGGTGCAGGAAAATGCTGGTAACCCGTGTCGTTGGCGAACAATGAGCCTTGAGCCCCAAGTGTGATGATGACCTTGCCAGCGCCCAGTGAAATCAGGTGCGCCGCAGCTTTTTCAGCGGTCTCCAGCGAATCCACCGGCAGGCCGCTGAGGGCGGCGGCCTCGCTCTCGTTGGGAATCAGGTAATCGATGGCGGCAAACCAGTCCGCCGGCAGCGGGCGACTGGCCGGCGCCGGGTTGAGGATGACCATCTTGCCCAGCTCACGTCCACGTTTCAGCGCATGGCCGACCGTCGCATCGGGGATTTCCAGCTGGCAGATGATCACGTCGGCAGCCTGCAGCACGGCGTCGAACCGGTCGATAACCGCCGGAGTCATCGAACCATTGGCACCGGCCACGATGACAATCGCGTTCTGACTGTTGTCATCGACCACGATCAGCGCCACGCCACTGGAATCCTCCACCACACTGACCGACTGACAATCGATCTGCTCGGCCAGCAGGGCTTCGCGCAATTGCACGCCATAGGCATCGTTGCCCACACAGCCGATCATCGACACCTGCGCACCCAGTCGCGCGGCAGCTACGGCCTGATTGGCGCCCTTGCCACCGGACACGGTCGCGAAGGAATGGCCGATCAGCGTCTCGCCGCCCCGGGGCAAGCGCGGCGCCCGGGTGACCAGGTCCATGTTCAGACTGCCTATTACCACTACATTTGCAGACATACATCACTACTCTTCAATTCGTTTCAGCGGTATTCGGTGAACACGCCGGACAGCGGTGCAGTCGATTCGCGCAGGACAATACTCGGGGTCACGATCCGCTGATCCGTCGCCAGATCCGGGGCAGCAATTCTTCGCAACAAGACTTCCGCCGCCATTTCACCTAACTGAAGGATCGACTGGCCCACGGTCGTCAGCGCTGGATACACGTAGCGACTCATCTGAATGTCGTCGAAGCCGATCACCGACAGCTCGGCGGGCACCCGCACGTTACGTTCTGCCGCCGCTCGCAACACGCCAATGCCGATCATGTCGTTACCGGCAAAGATCGCGCTCGGCGGGTTGCGCTCAAGCAGGACCGAAGCCGCGCTGTAACCGCCGGTGCTGGTGAAGTCGCTTTCCAGCATGCGCGACGGGGACACCGCAACACCGGCTTCTTTCATCGCGCGACAAAAACCGGCCTGACGCATTTGCGCGACGCTGGTGCTGGCCGGACCACCGATCGTGGCGATATCGCGATGACCGAGCTCAAGCAGATGCCGCGTCGCGAGGTACGCGCCATATTCGTGATCGATGCGCACCAGATCGGCATCCACACCTTCGAGCCCACGGTCGACAATCACCATCGGCGTCTTTACGCCCGCCAGTCCTTGCGCCAGACCGCTGTCGCCACCCGCAGAGGCGACGATCAAGCCGTCGATGCGTTTTTCCAGCAGGACCCGCAGGTAGCTGCGCTGCTTGTCCGGGTTGTCGTCGGAGTTGCAGAGAATCACGCAGTAGCCGTTGCGCTCGCAGTAATCCTCGATCCCGCGCGCCAGTTCGGCGAAGTACGGATTGAGGCTGTTGGGTACCAGCAACCCGATGGTAGCGGTGGTTTTCGCTTTCAGCGAACGGGCCACGGCGCTCGGCACATAGTCGAGACTCTTGATCGCCGCCTCGACCTTGAGCCGCACCTCTTCGCTCACCGGTCGGGTTTTGTTCACTACGTGGGACACGGTCGTGTAGGAAATTCCTGCAAGTGCCGCCACATCCTTGATCGTTGCCATTTATCAGCCCCGTCGGCTTGCGCGTTGACTGCGATAGGTATCGAGCACCACGGCGATCACGATCACCGCGCCGGTGATGATGCGCTTGGTCGGCTCAGTCGCGCCAATCTGCGCCAGACCGGCCGCCAGTACGGAGATGATCAATACACCGAAAAAGGTACTGATTACCGAACCACGTCCGCCCATCAGGCTGGTGCCACCGATCACCACAGCAGCGATCACTTGCAGCTCAAGGCCGGAACCGGCGTTCGGGTCGGCCGCTTCCAGCCGGGAAATCTGGAACAGCGCCGCCATACCGGCGAGCAGGCCCATCAGGCTGAACACCAGGATCTTGTAAGGTTTTGGATTGATCCCCGCCAGACGCACCGCTTCTTCGTTAGTGCCAATGCCGATCAGGTAGCGACCGAACACGGTACGTGTGAGAACAGCCTGGGCAACGAAAATGACCAGCAAGGCAATGATGAACGACGGCGAAATACCAAAGGCGATCGGGTTCGACAGCCACGCAAAGGAATCACCGATGTAGGCTGTGCGCGAACCGGTCATCTGATAGGCCAGGCCACGGGCCATCTCCAGAACACCCAGAGACACGATGAACGACGGAATTCGCCACGCCACGGTAATCGAGCCGGTAACCGTGCCGGCCAACGCCGCGACGGCCATACCCAACAAGGCAGCCGGCAACACGCTCCAGCCCCAGCCAAGAATCGCCACGCTGACAGTAGAGGCCGCGAGTGCCAGTACCGAGCCTACCGACAGGTCGATCCCGCCGATGATCAGGACGAACGTCATGCCCACCGCCAGCACCATCAGGTCGGGAATCTGGTTGGCCAGAGTACTGAAGGTGTTGTACGACAGAAAATGGCTGCTCATGACCGAGAACAGCGCAATCATTGCCAGCAATGCGCCGGCGAGGCCCAGATAAGTGCCGAGGCCGTAGAAATTGCCACTGGATTTGCCGGCGGAAGATGCAGTTTTCATGGGAGATCCCTAGGCGCTGCTTCGTTGAGCAACGCATCACGTTTCTGGTAGCCGGCAAACGCGGCGGCAAGCAAGTCATCCTGGGTCCAGCTGTCGCGCTCGAAGGTGTCGATCAGACGCCCCGCCGACAACACGCCGATGCGATCGCAGATCAGCATCAGCTCGCGCAAGTCGCTGGATACCACCACCAGCGCCTTGCCCTGGCGGGTCAATTCGCCAAGCAATGCATAGATATCGAATTTGGCGCCGACGTCGATACCGCGAGTCGGTTCATCGAACAGCAGCACCGAACAATCGCGCTCAAGCCAACGCCCGATCACCACTTTTTGCTGATTACCGCCGGACAGCTCGGACACCAACTGCGTCGGGCTGGAACTGCGGATGCGCATGGCGTCGATCTGCCGCTGTGCGAGCTTCGTTTCATCGCCGTTGTTGACGAATCCACCGCTGGAAATTTCCGGCATGTTGCCCAAGGCAATGTTGGCGCTGATCGACTGGCTCAGCAGCAGGCCTTCTCCCTTGCGATCCTCGGTGATCAAGGCGATGCCATTGCGCACGGCATCGACTGGCGAGCGAATGCTCACCGTTTTTGCCGGAGAACCGAGTGCAACGGTGCCACTGTCCGCGATATCGGCGCCGAAGATCAGCCGCAAAAGTTCGGTGCGCCCCGCCCCGATCAGACCCGAGATGCCAAATATTTCACCGGCGCGCACTTCAAAGGACACGTCTCGAACCTTGTCGGAGCGGGTCAGGCCTTTGACTGTCAAGGCTGGCGCACCGATATGGCGAGCCCCTAGATCGATATGCTCGCCCAATTCGCGACCGACCATCAGAGTGACCAGTTGCTCGCTGTTGTAATTGGCCATCGGCTCAACGCATACCAGGTTGCCGTCGCGCAGTACGGCAATGCGCTGGGCGACCCGGGCCAGTTCTTCCAGGCGATGGGAGATATAGATGATCGAGACACCACGCGCCTGCAACCGGGTGATCTGCTCGAACAACATCTCGACTTCGCGCGCGGTCAGCATCGCGGTCGGTTCGTCGAGAATCAGCACATGACAATCGCCGATCAGGTTGCGGGCGATTTCGACCATTTGCTGGTGACCGATGCCCAGCTCGCCGACCAAAGTGTCCGGGTCGATGGCATCGAGGCCAACTTGAGCCATGGCTTCGATGGCAGCCTTGCGCAGTTGCTTGCGACTGATCCAGCCACCGTTGCTCGGCAGGTTGTCGAGGAACAGGTTTTCCGCCACCGATAGCGTCGGCAGCAGATTAAGCTCTTGCATGACCATGCGCACACCCAGCTCTTCAGCCTGCGTGCGGCTGCCGGGGCGATAATCCTTGCCGTGAAACTGCATCTGGCCGGTGGTGGGCGTGACCAGCCCGCCGATGATCTTCGACAGGGTGCTTTTGCCGGCACCGTTCTCACCGGTCAGCGCCAGCACTTCACCGCGCATCAACGTCAGGTCGATGCCGGTCAGAACCGGTTGCGCATAGGTCTTGCCGATACCGCTGACCGAGAGGACAGCGTTCGGAGCGGAAACTGACATAAAAATCTCCATGCGCTCGCCCGGGCGGACGAGCGCCGTTGTGTCGCCAAAGGACTTACTTGGTGACCAGCTCGACAGGCGTTTCGATCACGCCATTTGCACCGCTGTCGACTTTCTCGCCCTTCATGATTTTCAGCGCGGTCTCGATGCCAAACACCGCTTGCTTCGCGGCGTACTGGTCGGCCGTCGCCAGAACGCGGCCGTCCTTCAGCATGGGCTTGATGGCATTGATGTTGTCGTAGCCGACAACCTGCACCTGACCGGCCTTGCCGGCAGCGCGCACGGCGGAAACGGCGCCTACGGCCATACTGTCGTTGCCGGCCAGCAGTGCCTTGACGTCCGGGTACTCGCTGAGAATCGAAGCGGCCACCTTGTTGCCCTTGTCAATTTCCCAATCGCCGGACTGCAGGGAAACAACCTTGATCTGCGCAGCCTCCATCGCATCCTTGAAGCCAGCGGTACGCTGCTGGGCGTTGGTCGTCGTGGAAACGCCTTCAATGATGCCGACTTCGTCACCGGCCTTCAGCTGCTTGGCCAGGTACTCGCCCACCAGACGCGCGCCTTTGCGGTTGTCCGGGCCTACAAACGGAACGCTGATGTTCTTGCTTTTCACCACAGCCGGATCGAGCTGATTATCGATGTTGATCACGGTGATACCGGCATCGACGGCCTTCTTGATCACCGGCACCATCGCCTTGGAATCAGAAGGCGCGATGACCAGCGCGTTGACCTTAGCCAGAATCATCTGTTCGACGATGCGCGTCTGCCCCGCCGTATCGGTTTCGTCCTTGATGCCGTTGGAGATCAGGTCGAAATCGGCGGAATGTTCTTTCTGGTAGGCCTTGGCGCCGTCTTCCATGGTCAGGAAGAATTCGTTGGCCAGGGATTTCATGACCAGAGCGACTTTGGGTTTTTCAGGGGACTCGGCGAAAGCCGAAGAGACAGGCAGTGCGGCGGATGCGGCAGCCAGCATGGCGACAGCAAGAAGACGTCCAGCGAATGGCAGCTTCATGGGTTCACTCCGATCTTATGATTATTGTGAGCAACGCTTGCGCTGGCGTAAGCTCGCTGTACCCCACGACGAAATCAATTCACCGCGAAGACCGCGCAAACGTTTGCGTAGACCGAACTATGCGAATCACGCCGACATTTGTCAACAATCAGAAATCGGTATCTTATTGCAGGGCGAATCCACGAATTCGCCCTCGAGTGTTCAAGCCGTAGTGTTGACCACGTTTCCGGCGGAAGAACCCTTCGACATTTCCTTGACCAGTGCAGCCGAGACTTCCAGCAGGGCACCGCTGGTTTGAGCGATCTGCCCCTGGATGGACATCACCGCTTGCGACTTGGCTTCTGGCGTTGGATAACTCGCAGCCTGCGCGGCAGCCAGTTGCTGTTGCTGCTCCTGAAGCTGCTTCTGCAATTCCTGCATGCGTTTGAGCAGCGTCTTGATAGTGACGCTCAGATTATCACCGCCTTCAGCCGTGCCTGTGCTTGCCTCCTGGGCAGGAGTACTGGTTCTGATCTGATTGGTTTCAACCTTTTCAGTACCCAGTGCCTCGTCGGACGCGTCGGCTTCGGCTTCACTCATTGCATTGATCGTTGCTGCGGTTTTTCCGCCGATCGTGACCGCACCGGGATTTGAAATACCGATCGTCAGTGACATGTTAACTCCCTAAATTTCAGTGTCCTTTTAGCTCCCATCGGCCCGGGGGGAGGTTTCTTTAGCAGAAAACGCAAAAACGGCAACCTGATTTGCATCGACAGATGCAGTAGTCCTTTTCGGAGAGCCGAACAAGAAAGCCTCCACTGTTCGGAATACCGAATAAACGGCTCCTGCAAAAAAAACAAAACTCAACAAATACTGATATAAATCAGAAGGTTAAATACTTCTCTAAAGCAAAGTACGACTGGTACAGATCCTGCTCCCTCCCTGCACCCCTGGCATTCAGATCGGCCCGGGGCGCATCTAGATGAACCTGCATCAGCACCGTCTCACTACTAGAGAGAAAAATAATGACATCTGCTTTGAAGAATTTCGTTCCGGGCGCTTTGGCCCTTCTCCTGCTCCTGCCAACCGCCCTCCAGGCAAAAGAAGCTGAAACCCAGGCCAAACTGGCGAACGTGGTGGTATTGGCCACCGGCGGCACCATTGCCGGCGCTGGCGCCAGCGCAGCCAATAGTGCGACCTATCAGGCCGCGAAGGTGGGCGTCGAGCAATTGATCGCCGGCATTCCCGAACTGAGCAAGCTGGCCAATGTGCGGGGCGAACAGGTCATGCAAATCGCCTCGGAAAGCATCACCAACGAAAACCTCCTGCAGTTGGGTCGTCGCGTTTCCGAACTGGCCGACAGCAAAGACGTCGATGGCATTGTCATCACTCACGGCACCGACACGCTGGAAGAGACCGCGTACTTCCTGAACCTGGTTGAAAAAACCGACAAGCCGATCATCGTCGTCGGCTCCATGCGCCCCGGCACCGCCATGTCGGCGGACGGCATGCTCAACCTGTACAACGCCGTGGCCGTCGCCAGCAGCAAAGAAGCTCGCGGCAAAGGCGTATTGGTGACCCTGAACGATGAAATCCAGTCGGGTCGAGATGTCAGCAAGATGATCAACATCAAGACCGAAGCCTTCAAAAGCGCCTGGGGCCCGCTCGGCATGGTGGTTGAAGGCAAATCCTACTGGTTCCGACTGCCAGCCAAGCGTCACACCATGGATTCGGAATTCGATATCAAAAACATCAAGACTCTTCCCGATGTAGAAATCGCCTATTCCTACGGCAACGTCAGCGACACAGCCTACAAGGCTTTTGCCCAGTCCGGCGCCAAGGCGATCATCCACGCTGGTACCGGCAACGGCTCGGTTTCCTCCCGCGTGGTTCCGACCCTGCAAGCGCTGCGCAAGGACGGCGTGCAAATCATTCGCTCCTCGCACGTCAATGCCGGTGGTTTCGTTCTGCGCAACGCCGAACAGCCTGACGACAAATACGACTGGGTGGTTGCTCACGACCTGAACCCACAGAAAGCCCGCATCCTGGCCATGGTTGCGCTGACCAAGACCAACGACAGCAAAGAGCTGCAACGGATGTTCTGGGAATACTGATCTGCTTTCGTCCGATCCTTTCCTGATCGGGCACTGGCTTCCCCCTTCGTCAACCTGACGAATGGGGAAGCTCCCGCCTCCTCCAAAGAAAAATTTCACCCGAGTGACATCAAAACCGGAAAACCGCTGTCAGAGGATTTTCTTGAATTTTAAGCAGTTGCGAAAATGCCTACAGTTAAATACTGTATGCACGTACAGCTTAATAAGGATAACCTCGTGGCCACTTCCCCTGATGCTCCTGACGCTTACGAACGCATGGGCATGCGCGTTCAAAAAATCATCAACTCCCCCACCGCACAAAAAGCCAAAGCCGCACTGATCTTCCGCCTCCCGGAAGAGCCGGCGGACGCGTGGGAGCGCTTGCTGGAGGAAATCGACGAGAACGACAACGTCACCCTCGCCTACCGTGACGATGGCGGCGTACAGATTTTCTGGGTTGTACCGAAGGAAGATTGATTCAATGATTCTGCGTTTTGCTGCTGTGCTGTTGCTGTTTATCTCCCTTGGTGCGCAAGCTGGCGCACCGCGTACGTTCACCGAGGCCAAGAAGGTCGCCTGGAAACTGTACGCCCCACAATCCACCGAGTTCTATTGCGGGTGCAAATACACCGGCAACAAGGTCGATCTGGCCGCCTGCGGCTATGTCCCACGCAAGAACGCCAAGCGGGCGTCCCGCATCGAATGGGAGCACATCGTTCCCGCGTGGCAATTCGGCCATCAACGTCAATGCTGGCAGGAAGGAGGTCGCAAGAATTGCACACGCTACGACCCGGTTTATCAGAAAGCCGAAGCCGATCTGCACAACCTGGTGCCGAGCATCGGCGAGGTTTATACGGTAGAGAACCAAATCTGACGAAACGTTGACGCTCCCTAACTCACTGATTTACCTTGAATTCAGACAAATAAATTCGAGGCACTGCCCTGTGAGGATCCGTTACGTAGAAAACATCGCATGGTCGGGCGGCGCCATCAGCACCTACGCGATCCTCAAGGATGGGCCGCTTGAAGCAGACAGTATCGTCCCTGCACCCTCCCTTTTTTTGACGCATCTGGCTCAAAAGGGCCACTTCAAAAACAGCCTCAAGGCAGCCGCAGACGACCTGAAAAGCTTCTTCCAAGCCTTGAGCGATCACGATCAGGATTGGAGGAATCTCAGGGACACGGATATGTCCGGATACCTTTATTCGCACCTAGCGATGCAGAGGGCGTTTGTAGACAAATCAATTCAACGGCATATTTCAACACTGAGATCATTCTATAACTTTGCGTGGGAAACTGGCCTACTTATCTCACCTCCGAAATTCAGTTACACGTACCGTACAACAGAATTAAAAAAGCAAGGCGACGCTAAGAAGAAAGTCAACTTCGACTTATATAATCAGTACGTCGACAAGAGCTTATTCGAAACACTATTGGGCAACGTAATTACAAAGTCCGCCTTTGAAAAAGAGCGAGATGAATTGGTACTTCAGCTTGGATACCATTGCGGACTTAGATCTAGCGAAGTTACCGACCCAAGAAACCTCATTACCAGTGATTTGCGGAAACTCATAGCGAGCGCAGAAAAGATTGAGAGCCAAACGATTACTGTATCGATTATTGGCAAAGGCGAGAAATTAAGAAAAGTTGATATCCACCCTAAAGCATTCAGAAAGATAAAGTTCTTTATAGAAGGCCGAAGAAGTTCGATACCAGATGGCTCATTGATATGCAAGGCCGATGGCTCATCCTTATCACTGGAACATGCCACATACGTTTTTAGGGTAGCCAAGAAATCAGCTAGCGCCCATATCGATACCGTCATAGCAAAACTTCACAAAGAAGATCCGCTCATGCATTTCATCAGCGATATATCTTTCCATTCGCTGACATTTCATGCTATGCGACATACATACGCAACAAATCTTGTTGACTTCTGCTACAAACATGGTTACGACCCTTGGCAATACGTACCAGAACAAATGGGGCATGAAGATGAGGAAACAACAGAAGAATATGTAGTCTTCGATGGTAAAATTCATCGTCGAGAAAAAATAAGGCGGGCACTGAACGATGAATCAGATGAATGATGATCCTAATGTTGAAGACCATAAACCGAAACTCTCCTCTCTGGCTCCTAGCTCATTATTAAACTTTAGTCCATCAGATTTTTTTGCGATTGTGGCAGTGCAGAAAACTATGGGTGGTCAAGTAGAGCAGATGCGCGTTGACATTCCAGAGCAGTTCAAGTCCTGCCCTGTTTTTTTGTGTCTGATTCGTTATCTCAACAGTGGTGCACTCAAAAAAACGTCCCCGCATAACGCCTACTCTAGGGTTAACAGGTTCAAAAACCTTGAGAAGTGGGCAATCACAGAATACCCCAACGCGTCAACATTGCCAGACGCATTTATTCAAGATTATGTTCGTTATTTTCGGACAGTTAAAGAGCTTGAACAAAACTCGATTTGCGCATACATGTCCGGATACCGGACGGCATTCCAATGGTTTGTCGAGGATACGCACGGCGAGCCCCTCCAATCGGAAGCAGCATCCAAAATCAAAAGGGTAATGGCGTATATCCCATCTGTCTCCAATAGGGCAGCGCGCGCCACAAAAAGCCTTGGGCAGATTACAGACCAACTCGAAAAAGACGAACTGAAAATTGTACGTTCGACAATCCGGTTTTGCTGCCAATTTTTGAAAGAGATGAATAGACAGCGCCTAGATTTGTTCAGCAACCCAGAAGTCATGAACAAAGTAGCAGAGATACTGTCGCAATGTGGTGATGACTTTGAAGAGCTCAAATTCAGCACAAAAAATAGCAAACGAAGCGTTCAGTACAAACCCTTAGCATTGGCTATCCTCCACAGCGACAACCTGCAGCTTAAAGAACGTTTGTTGCATAACCAAACTGATTTCCGTTACGCACAAATTGAACAAAGCCAACCTTTAACTCTTGAACAAGCAAATCTGCAGATCAAGCGAGGCTTGCGTGAATCAGGAGCGTTAGATACTCAACCTGAAAATATTGAAGACACATTATATTTTCATAATATCGATTACCTATTCTTGATCAAACACACGCCAAGCGAAGAACTCGCTTTTGCATGGCTCCTTGCCACCGACCGGATACAACTGACTGGCATACTAGACATGTTGGTTAGTGATCTACGGATAACGCCAAGCGCTGCATCTCCAATTTACATTAAAAACCGCAGTGCGAAACGTATCAGAGAGGTAGCTGCACATCCGCCAAGATCAATGCAATACGAAGCCTACGCCGTTTTCGAATCACTGAAGCAAAGTTTTCGTAGATTTTTCCCTTTGAGCAGTGAAAAGCTATTCGACCTGCCTACTACCGGTAATATCCAATGCATCGATAGCGCTGTATTCAGACCTTTGGCAATGGCCTCTTATCCACAAACCGCCCAATACAAAGCGCAGTTTTCCTCATCGCAAGAAGTGGAGCTTTTCTCTGATATTGTTCGACGTGTATCAGAAAACAATCGGGCTATCTGGCGAAATACTAAGACGAGACGAGAAAATGAATCTCGTGGCGTTACTGGAGAATCCCCTACACCGGTGAAGAGACAAACAATCACTGTGACCGCGATAGCCCAATCCCGAGCCATTCTAGATGTTGACGAAGGTAATGCCTCCAACGAAGCTTTTGAAAAGTATTCACAGGAAGTAGTTGGTGCTGATGCAACAGCGCATTCTGTAGGCGTAAAGAAGGTTGTTTACATCAATGCCAGCGAGACAAAATATCGCCTAGACAAGCGCGCAAAATTCGCCACCAGTGTCGGCCATTTAATGGTTGAAGATGCTAGAAAGGTTCAAGCGGCGCTAAGCGAAGAAAGTTTCATTAGCATTGAAGACCTGAAAGTCATGCTAGGTTGGGCGGAGCAAAAGAGCGACCAAGGAGAGCTGGAGGAATTTGACAATTTGCTATTGTCTGCTCAGCAAGCTGGATTTACGGTTTCACCTTTTGGGGAATTGGAAAAGGGTAATGAAAAATTCATTATTACAAATCCAATCACAGCCGCTTTGCTTCTCAATTACCGCGATGCATGCATTAATCATCTCCAATCTCTTTCCGTGGTGGATGACCTGAAAGCATTTTCCATTGCAATGCAGGTAGCTCACATTGAAAGCGCGCTTGAAAAATTCGATCAGAAAACAACTTTTCAGGGAAAAGAAATGATGGATAAGTTTACTTTCCCTACGCCGATTATCAGGTGAGACGATGATACTAGAAAGAGCTGTAGATAACGCCCTTATCACGTTATCGTCCCAAATTGAATCAATGCCCAATCAGTTAGGAGACGATTGCTTTCTGATCCAGGAGCCTCTTCATGGAAAATTCTACACTGTTAGTTTTGAGTGGAATTGCTCTGAGTCGAAGAAAGTTTTTGCACAGATGTATTTTCTGCAAAGCGATATTTCCCAAGGGTATGCTGATGACAAGGGGCGAATTGTCGTAAGCAGTCTATCAAGCGCGCGCCAGGAACTGGCCTACCTTCGCGATATCTGTGAATACTGGGAAAGCTACTTCCCAGACAGGGCACTGCAGTCCCTCTCCAGATTAGAAATGCAGACAATGTATCGTTATTTTATGGTACGTAAGGACAACACCAAAGAGGCAATAGGCGTTCTCGGCACTTCCACAATGGTAATGTTGAGTAAAATTTTCGACAGAACAAATACCATGGTGCACACGGGCGAGCTACCTGATGGAACCACTCATCGGATGACTGAGCTCTTTAGAAAGACCATCATGGAGCCGTTGCTCGCCCCCTTAGAGATTGAATATTCTGAGTGGAAAAAAGGCGGCAGCTACGGGTCGATTCCCATGACCTGCGCCTCAATAATGCTAGCTGAGGCCATAACGCTAATAGAATCAGACGAAGCGAAAATTGCAGTTATTTTCTTTAGCCAGTGGCGCAAGCTCAAATCAAACATTGCGAATTGGTTCGGGACAAAAGATCGGTTAGCTTTATTTCGAAGGATTCAATCTCCTAACTACAAGCTGACTCGCTTTGAGAGGGATTGGGCCGAATCTGCGATAGAAATGGGTGAAGCCATTGATAATGCAACCAATGCATCCTTCGACCGCTTACCGTGGAAAACTATTGGCGAGCTCACTGAGTTTTGCCGTTTGCTTTCAAAGGCCAGTATCGCAACCATTGCGTTGTTGAGCGGCTTTCGTATTCATGAAATTCAAGGCATGAAGATAAACGACTATAAGAAGGATCCCGATGGCTCCTGGTGGTTTAAATCTGTAAACAATAAGACGGAATCTGGATTCTCTCACCCCAGATCCTTACACGGTCTGGCAGCGGCTGCTGCTGACTTGATGAAAGCTATTACGGTTGTAGACACTGACGTATTCAATCTCCCATTAATTCATAGCGGATACCGGGATGGCGCTTTTCAGGTAGCTCGCGGGTGGGGGAAGCTCAGTGCAAAGGAATGGCTTGCTGACGCGGGTTATAGCATTGGTAATTTAACCCTTTGGTTTAAAGAGTTTTACCAGACTCACGTAGTCGAAAAACACCCTGAAGCAGGAAAGATTCACTCTGCCGTATCTCCGCATCAGGCCCGGCATACATTCGCCGAATTTGCTCTGCGCAGGTTTGACGGTAATGTAATGGAAAAAATTCGTGAGCACTTCCGGCATTCGCATGGCTCCTTCCACACTCGAAGATATACGGGTGAAAAATTAAAAGAGTCGATTCGAATGAGCATGGAACGTGACTATCTGAAAGAAGTCATGGGAAGAATCGCCGTAGGTGGTCTCGATGATCGTTTTTATGGGCCTGCAGCGCGGCGAATCGATAAAGAAATGGCAGAGATTTCCATTTTTTCCGCTGATGAGTTTGAATCCCACCTTAACGACTTAGCAGACCAGTTCGTGCGTTTTACCGCTTTCGAGTGGGGCTATTGTGCATTGCGCCAGAGCGAGCAAAATATTGCGAAATGTCATGACCCTGCTACTGGAATCCCGAACGTTGACCAACGTAGCGCACCCGAAATATGCGCAGGTTGTCCGCATAGCATGAATAATAATCTGCAGAAACATGAGCTTGAGCGAATAGCTATTTCACACCAATTCATTGCCGAGAATCATCCCCTTAAGTCCTTAGGAAAAATCAGCTCTGAGGTGGTCAGGAAAATCTCTAAACGTCTGGATGAAGGTGTGGCCGCATGAGATTTAGCCTTGGTAATTATTCCAATGCTGCGAAGCCGACCGAGGAACCCGAATGGGTAACCTCGGACACGAAGCGAAACCTCTACCAGGCTGTTTGCAAGGCTTATGAGCACATCAAGTCTGAGATTGAGGCAGGAGCAAATCTCAGATTGAACAAACGAAAGATTGTTGCTCGGGACATAGCTAAAGCAGGCAATGTCCACGACAGTTTGCTGAATAAAAGGAGGCAACCCGAGATCCATGAACTGATATCTCAACACAATGTTGCTTTAGAACAATTGTGGGACAGTTGTGCTGCAAGGCGGTACGCAACAGGTAGAAAGCTGACAAAACGTCAGATTCAGAATGAATCACGCACGCAAGCTCAAGAAATCGAAAGGCTTTCCAATCTGAAGCTTGCTGATGCTCTCGCAGCTGCTATCGAGAATCAAATGGTGGATAGCCATAAAACATTGATCGTGACAATTGAACACCTCATAGCAGAAAACGCAGATTTACAGCACAGAAATGCTGAACTCTCAAAACAGCTTCGCCAGATGATGAAAATGCTTAATACCAAGAAAGAAAAATGATTCAAGTGTGATAGAGAGCGGCACCCTACCCTACAAGCGCTTATCATATGCTATGCGTCATTTGATCAATATTGCTGCAAGCGTGCTAATCATCTTGGCCAACCTGCTCCTATTTTTTGGCCAATTCATGCTTGACGCATCCTTGGTAATACGTGTTCTTGACGGCAGCAGGTTTCAATCTTGATTTACTTTTGTAGGTTTGCTCGGTTATTCCTAACGCCATCTTTGGCATCCATGGCTTAGAATATGTGCGTTTTTTCAGATTATTCTTCGCGCTGTACAATGTGACACCCGAAAGCTTGGATTGTTGCGCAGAGCCCGCGACCCCTGCTCCCCATTTGCAAACTTCAATTTCATTCTTGGTAAGATTTTTCGCTTGCGCTGGTAAGGTCACGATGGCTGCCGTAAGCGCCACCAGTACCAAATTCAATATCCGCATATGATTCCGCTGTATTAATAGAAAGGTAGGTTGTGTCATCTATATCGGGCAATAAGCTTTGTTGGCTAAATACACACTATCTATTTATCCTACCGGAAATCATGAATGTTGCAAAGTCGCGCGCCGAACCAGATACTAATAAACAATACCTGCAAGGTTTGCCAGGAAATAATATCCTCATCCGTTGAGCGTAATGATATATGAGCATATCGAATAGTAGTTCGAACAAGGGTTTACCATCACGGCCACGTCCGGCACCGAATCGACCGTTACCGTGCGACGACCTTGACAACTATGGAGATTACCCGCCAGAAGAAATGGATCTGGACGACGTTGAGGTAATTTGGTGGTCAGTAGGGACGACAATGAACAAGAAAGCGCTACGAGCAAAACTGGCCGTTCTGGCGAAAAGAAATGCGCAAACATATGGCTGCTACCATTATGTGCCGATATCGGACGCGCAATGTCGTGGACGGTATCCTAGGGGTGTCATTAGGGTTATCAAGCAGGTACTTAAACAATATAAAGCAATCGGTGCGTACGATAATCGGTTGTCAATCCAATCAGATATTTGGCACGAGATGACGAGAGCAGCGTTGGATTGGATTCCGGTGAAATCTGTACCTAAGCATTTGCGAGGTACGCGCCTGGAATCTGAGTTGGGTCTTTAGGATACTGTTTCGTGCGTGCCCCTACAGGGGACGGCTGTCGTAAACCGAGCCTTGACGCGAGCGTCTGCGTCTCGGCCCTCCGGGCTTTCATCCTCACGCCTGCGCGCTCCGCCTGCTGCTGTACAACTGCCTCCCCCTTCGCTATGGAGCTTTAGCAAATATCGACAGCGTTTGATTCATCCTTCAATAAATGGAAGAAGCCATAGTGGAGTAATTGTTTGATTGAAAAGACAAGCTACCGATATCAACCATCAGGAAGTTCGTCATATCCATGACGCGTTGCTTATGCTCCTGGTGCGACTAACCGCCTCTCAGAAGCTAACTCGACAATCCTTTCGATGTGCGATGCTCGCAAGATACTGCGAGCATTGATCATTCTTCTCAGAACAGGGTTAGCATCAATCCTCATTCCGCATCTAGACGGACAGATCAAGCTGCGACCAGCAAGATTTCCTTTGACTCATACGCGCGCTCGAGCAAGCCAGGATTACGGCTCTCCAATTCGATCACGTCAGCTTGGTAGGTAAGCGCTGGCAACACATTCTTACCTTGCCGCAGAAAACTACGCAGATCCTCGAATTGTTTGTGGTCAATATTTGATGCGACGTTGCGATCATTGGTGAGGATTTCTATGCGTCGAGTATTAAGCGATATCAGGTCACTCTCAAGCCGTGATACACACTCATGGCTGTATTTGAATGCTCCAATTCTCATTTGAACGTGCGCCGTCAGCAGACCCAAGTTGATCAGGCGATCTTGGAGCAAACCAATCTCATTGAGGCGCTCGACGCTACTCGCACCGATTGATGCATGCCTCTCCAAAACGAGCTTGGTGAACTGATATTCCTTGTGCAAGGGTGCAATGAGGCCCTTCAGTTGTTCGACTTCTCCCATCTCGCAATACTGGCGTGCGGTCTGAGTCAACGCCCAAAACTGAGCCTTATCCATCATGAAACCACGGTCATGAAGGTCGCCCACGATCTGCAAGGTCTGATTAATGGCATGCGACTGAGCATGTATCAGCTCGCTAATACCGTCGAGTTTTTTACAAACGATCACGAATCCCGCGGTGGTAACCGCCAAATTCAATCCAGTCATAACAACGTTGGCTGACTGCAAACCTTGGAGTACGCCCATACTTTGTTGCAGGTGGCCCATTCCGCTTTCAAGCGATTCGAGGCCCTTGGATAGCGTTGCTTGAAGCTGCTGTAGACGCTCCTGAGTTAGCTGACTATCACCTGGGAATAGCAAGTGCCCTACGATCTGCCCGCCTTTTCCGGTATTCGGGGCATACCTAACTACTCCACCGTACAAGCGGTATAAACCACTTTGAATCTTGGCTAGCACGTCTGGTAAATCTGGCAGCGATCGCACCAATGCGTCAGCGTTTATAGGCATGAGCGCAGTTCCTCTTGATAAGCGGCAAAGTCGGCTTCATACCGAATTCGACGGATTCTGGCGATTTGAAGCACCGCCGGGACGGTAATGCGAAATGCGGGCGAGGTCACTTGGTAAATGGTAACGCCGGCTGCTAACACTGCCAGCGGTGGCGCGACTAGCCCTACCAAGCGACTACCAACCGCGCTCGATGCTGCAGCTGCGCCTCCAGTTGCAGCGATACTGCCAAATTTGCTAGCGGAGGAAACCAACGTCTTCACAACCTGCGCAACCTGATGCAATAGTTCTGCATGACTTGAGTAAGTCTTTATACCTTTGATCTGGCTCAGCGCCTGTCGCATGACAAGCTCTTCTATATCAAAGATGTCATGCGAGGCAGTCGGTTTTCCGTCGAGATTTTTCGCCACATCGGTGGCCAATTCCAGATAACTGACGCCACTCGACCTAAACATATTGGCGATGCTGTTGCTTCCAAACGCACGAATCTCAGCTTCCAACACATCGGGTATAGAACCGAGGGAACCTTTCGCACGATGATTCCGGATCGTAATCTTGACCTTACTGTCCAGGGCTACCCTTCCCTTCTCATTATCCGTGATGAGATCGGCCAAGACATTGAGATCAGCAGATGAAGCATTCGATAGCAGATCGACCAGTGGAAGGTCTCGCGGAACGACGGTTGTCATGGTTCTCCCTGTTGATTCAAAAGAAAGCCGCAAGTCTCAAAATTCTAGCCTTTTAGCCATCACGATGTCTTGCCTACGAACGGGCAAACCTAATGTCGGCCAGAAATATTGATCCGTGCGATAGCAAGGGTATGGGCCGGTCGGGAGTCGTTCAACGTGAGACTTTCGATGATTTGAATAGGCCGCAGGTGCGATCAATATTGTGCTGCGATTGGGCATGCACTGTACCAAGGCCGCCGGGCAAATTGAATCATCGTTCTGCGAAGCGCCTCCCGCTAGAGATGCTCCCGATCCCCGTTTCTACGCCACAGCCCCGCGAGAGTTGACTCGATATTTCTTGGCGCAAAATCACCATGGCTTCACAATCTGAATCAATAGAGCGCCACTGATTTAACCCCCGTTTTAAGAGAATTGCCGTGCCAGATGCAAAAATGCTTACAGCTCGAGAGGTCTACCAAATACTGCGAGAAGCTGCTGCCCAGGCACGACCGACTCGGCGAGTTACCAAAGCTGCATGGGATGAAATTTACTGTGGATTGATGACCGTCGACGTAGATGGCTGGGTTATCACGCTTTACAACGACTGCGGCTCTTTGGATTACTGCGACAGCTGTTACAGCCCTGATGGCCGGAAATACGATTTCTCCTCCCGGGACGTTTCAGATCCCATCGAGCTCCTTTCTCCTAGCGAACATCGCCAATTAGAGGAGTTGCTTCGCTATATCTAATCCACCTTCGCACACTGATTGAGGGCCTCTGGTAAATTTCTGGTAGAAAGGCGGTCATGGTTTTGGGCGAGCCCCTGCTCGGGGATGGCTGTCGTGAACCAAGCCTTGGCGCGAGGCGCAAGTCTTGGCCCTGCGGGCGTCCATCCTCACGCCTGCGCGTTCCGCTTGCCTTCGCCCCGCCTCGCCTTCTGAGATCTGTAACGTAGTTTTGTGCGCTGTAACGTAAGCAGAGTTACAAAGCACAAAACTACGTTACAGACCATTGATTGCTAGCTGCTGGAGCCGTTCGCCGGTCAGAAGCGACCGACTGCTCAATGAAGACGGATAGTTAAACTCGGCCAACACAGATCATATTGTGGAGCATGAAATCAGTCACAACGAGCGCAGAAAACGCTGTGCTTAATCGTCTAGAATGCCCTCCTCCAACGCACCGCTCGAATTGACTGGCTCAAAATCAGGAACGTGTTTATGTCGCTTAAAATTGCTTTTGCTTCTGTGCTTAAAGCAATGCGCGCCGGCAAGGGGTTGACTCAGAGAAACCTTGCCGAAGTCAGCAGTCGAACATACGTCTCGAAATTGGAGCGAGCTCAGTCAAGCCCCACGCTGGAGATGATTACTGCCCTGAGTGGCCCGCTGAATGTGAACCCTCTCACTCTCGTGGCCATCACTCTCTGCGCAGAGTCAGGGCAGTCAGTTAGCGCGCTGCTGCGTCGTACCCAAGAAGAACTGGCGGATCTAGCCCAGGCTGGAGTTCTCAGGGATTTGGACATTCCGTCTGACGTGCTGCAAGTGCCGCGCCCCTCTACTGAGCCCTCAAGGAATCGCTCGTCGACGACTTCTCAGCAAGTTGAATTCTGCTTCGCTGAATAGATTGCACTCGTAGCGCCTTATCCCCCCCCTCTCCTGATTTCCAGCTGTGCTTGCCACTGTCTGATGGTCAGCGTATCAGCAAGCCGAGCCCCGTTTGCCCCCTCAAAATAACATACGTACAACATACCTAAGCATATGATGACTTGACCTCATAACTAAGCATACTGTAGGCTTACTCACAACCTACACACAGCATAGAGTGATTTGCATGCAATCGAATCTCAGTGCAGCTATCGATAAGCTTAAAACCTCGCAAGACGGTAAAACAATCAAGGGGACTCGGGCGTTGATTTCGGCGATCCAAGAAAAAACCGGATTTCCTCAGTCGCGAATTGCCGAAATTAGCCAATGTAGCGTTGCTGGAATACAGCGCTGGGTGAGTTTGGACAGCGGGCAGAAAGCACGTCTCGCACCACTGATCCAATACGCACGCTCGTTAGCTGAGCAGTCTGAGAGTAGAGGTGTTGCAATCGAACAGTCCCCTGTGATCGCAAGCTCATTCGCTGAAGCTATGCGTGCGCTCACTTTAGGTGACATCGAGAAAGAGCTCAGAACCAGCCTGCAACGCCTGTCGGGAGTAGCCTTGGAGACCTGCGAAATCACCAGGCTCGAATCCAGAGACGGATTGGTTAACTTCGAATTGCGAATCAAATAGGCCAGCGAAAGCGTCGGGAGTAAGGAACCTACTCTCAGCGTAGGTATGGCAACACTTCGATCAAAATTGGGAAAGCTGAGCATGTATGACATTCATGAGCACCGCCACCGTGTAGCTGTTTGGGGCGCTGGCCGAGCCTACTCTCGGCAAGGGCCTGGCCACACAATTGCGGTGGCAAAACACCTGATAGAAAAATCTGGTTTGGGAGCCATCAACACAGCAGATCAACTGCCGCCTCCCGATGAAATGAATGAGTTTATTCACCAGCGAATTCAAGCGGTGATTGATGCTTCCAAAGGTCTCTACTACACGAAGCGCGCCAAAGGTGAACCGGATGTTCGCAAGGCATTAGTGTGCACCTACGGCCGGGCACAAAAGCTTGTAAACATGTACTTGAAATTGAAGATCGTCTGCGCTGGTTACCATGACCATCCACACGTGAAGGCAATGCACCCACCACTTGATGCAGTGCTTTTGAAGGCATTGGACTCCTCGGACGCGATTGACCAGGAAAGCGACCTTCGAGTCTTTCGTGAAGAGCTCCAAACTGCGAAGGACATGAGTAAAACTTGGACAACGTTTGATCGCACCACGTACGACGCTTACATTTCGGCCATACGTACTTTCCAAGGAAATCAGCCGCTCTGGGCGATTGAGCGATTGTGGAATCCTGAACGCGAAGCGTTACCTGTCTGACTTCTTGGTAGCAGGTAATCGGAGGGGCATGCATTGTGCACCGCTGCCCCCATCCACTTTCAACGCAGCAAGCGTTACTAGCGAAAAGCACATTAGAGATCATTGACTTGAAGCTTAAGCATTTCGTGAGATAACCGAGGGCATCGCCTAACTCCGTTTCGCTACTGGACGTCTACTCAAGCTGTTTCTCAATCCTTACAAGGCAGCCTGCATCAGCAACAGAGCTCTATATATGTATTGATTGCCATAAGCTGACTCAAGCGACTTTGCGACGAATGAGCTCAAGGTGTCCCCTGCTACACTGCCGTCAAGTTCTCAAAATGCAAAACGTTGCAAGCCGATACCTTTATGGTCACGTCGGGCTACGATTTCAGTGCGGACGAATGATGATAAGTAATCGCAACGGATTAAAGCTCCTCCAAGCAGGGAGCTTGGGCATGCGCGCCCTAGCTCAGCCAGAATGCCATCGAGTAGGGTGAGGTTAGGCGTAACAGCATCTGGCTGCCGATTCGAAGTGGGCCACGCTTCATCCGCTGGCTGATATCAAAGATTTGCGCAGGCGTGCATTCATTCCCAGCGGGCGCGTCAGCCTCCTCCAGAAGTTGCAGAAGGATGGAGTCCGCCAACCTAGCTCCGGCGGGAGAAACGGCAGCTTTTTTCTTTGGCGCTATTGCTGGCGTCTTGAATTCGAGGACTTTATCCGACATAACTGGCCCTCACTTCGAAGCTTTCTTTGCAGCCGGAGGTTCGTCAGCACTGGCAATCAGCGTCTTGATTACGGTATCGCTTATGATCTGACCAATGCCTCCTAATGTCTTGATACGCCCTTCCCTAGCAGCCGCTCCGGAGCTTTCGTTGCCGGTACGTGGGTTGTGATATTTTGCGGTGAATGGATCGGACATAGCGGCGATACCTCTTGTTGAGATAGACCAACTAGATAAGGTTAGTTCCTGGGTAAGAAGCGAGATTTTTTACCGATCAATGGCTCGCCCCAGGGAGCCCACCGAGAGTTCGGAGCTTATCTCGGCTGCCACCTGAACCCTTCAACCGAATTTGATTAAGCCACTAATCGTAGACCGCAAAGCAATAGCCTAGAGTTGATCTGTGGAGTGCCGCTGATCACCTGCGGTACGAATGTGCGACCATTTACAAGCATGAGGCACGGATCAATCACCGCGATATACGATCGCAACAGGCGCGCCGTCGCGGCCATATGCTAGGATCAAAGTTGATAGTTTTCCTCGGACGATTAGCTCTTGCAGGCTGCAAAGCTGCTACAGATTTCAATCAATCAAAAACATCATTCCATACAACGACGGAACGTTTCGATGTCTTTTCTCGTACCAGTCCTACTCGCCTTCCTGACTTTTCCTTTCTTACAAAGCCCCCTCTGCAAAGGACAATACAGTTTTGCGAAAACCTATTTCGGATGGGGGCTTCTAGGGACAGTTGCACTGTCGATTGGCATTTTCTGGCTGCTTGCCCCGATCTTCTTTCAACAGGATCATGGCAGAGGTGATAGAACGATTTCAGTCACCTTCAGGATTTGGAGTTTAGTTACTACTTTTTACATGATAGGGGTCTGCATTGGTCTCAATCACATCCGTAAAAGGGATAATCGTCCGCTGTTGAACCTCTACATCATCATGCTCATCGTTTGCACTGCTGTGTTGTTTCTATCCAGCTTGGCGGCAGCACCCGTTTATTGGTTCATTTACGGACTAACTGCCTTCATCGCATACAAAATTCGGACGAATCAAAATCCTAGTGATTCACCGAAATCCTGGAATGACTGAAGCGATCGTAAGCCAGCGACCTACTTGCCATTACTTGTCCAATGAACAACACAAGGTCGAGGAACGAGTCGCATCGTCACTCGCCAGCAAGATTGTCTCTCCTGTCAAACCCCTTCACTCCTCGAACGCATTGCAGTCAACGCCCCCCTCCCTCCCACACTATTCGTTCCACCGATACAAGGCATGCCACGGTGTGCCTCGTTGGTAGTAGGACAGGTCGTCCATTTTTGTGGGTACGACAGAATCTAATGCCTCGGTACTCCCACCTATGACTTGCGCCCCTTCGACGAAATGCTGGAGTTTGTGACCGACGTGCCGCAATGGGCTGGGAGTTATTTTGCGAGCTCGCATAAGACGAAGGCTGATGGCCCAAGAATGTTCGTAACTACCCTACTGACGCGACAGACTAAAGACGTGGGGCAACGAAGCTTTCCGTTCCATCATGCGCTCCTAGATGCCCGGGACATTGCGCAGATGTGCCGCAGGTAGCTGGAGCTTTAGATAGGCGTATGCATGACGGATTTTGCTTTTTTTAATAAAACAATTTCTTTTGAAGTCAAAAGTGTAGCCGCGACTACGTCGCGAAGGTGCGATTTGCTGATGCATCAAAGGCTTTGTCGCCTCACCACCTGGTTGATGAGCGAAAAAATCTAAACCGAAGGAAAGATTGGAAAGAAAAAGAGCAAACGCTAAGCAATCGATTGATCGCCCCAAGGCCACCACAATGCAAAGAAGTGTACGCCTTAGGAGATTGATGTTTTTTTGGTTTCAAGAGGGGGGCAGTTTTTTTGTCGAGTTGAGTTTTCAAGCGGATCAGCCTGCTCTCCATGAAGCCTATATGCGTTTGGCCATCATGGTGAAACGTGGTCTATGCTCGGCATTGCACACATAATTGTTAGCCCTCTCGATCTAAACGCCTGTTGTCGCGCGCGTTTTGATATCAGTCCCCCAGCAATGGGCCCGGCGCAAAATGTGGGTGGGGAAAAGTGAGGCGTCATCGCCCTTGAAGGGGACGATTGCTTTGAAGGCAACCTAAAAGCAGGAGATTCATCGTGGAGCAAAAATGGATGTTGGTCGCACTACCACTAGCTGCTTTCATCGTTGCATGGATACTTGCCAGCTGGCGCGCGCAACGCAACCATCAACAGATGGTCAAGGACATTGAGATCACTCGTTCCGCTTTAGAACAGGCTAAGGCTGAGTTAGTAATCCAAGAGACCAAGCTCGCTCAGTTGTTGGAGCAAAAAGCCGCCCTGGATATCGCCTATGGACGGATGGAAACGGATCGGGACAACAATAAAGATCAATTAGCCAGGCTGGATGCGGAAATCGCTGACCTTAAAACCGAGCTCAAACGCGCCCAACAATCAGAACAGGCAGCCCGTGAGAGTAACTCGAGGACGCAGGAAACCGCTGCGAAGCTACAGGATCAAATAACCAGCAACGCTGTCACATTCACTGAACGATTGGCCGAGCGCGATCAACAGCGCGAGAAATTGGAAACTCAGCTATCGACGGTCGAAACTCAGATCAAGCAGACTGCATCCCAGCTCGGAGAGACGCGCGAATTGCACGCGCAGGCTCAGACCCAGTTACTAGAGAAGCAAAATGAGCTGAGCACCTATAAAGCGTGGTGGGAAACCACCAAATCTGAACTCAAAATTGCGCAGGAAAACTACGCCGCCCTAGAAAATGCTCACGTAAAACTCAATACTTCATTGCAGGAAAAACAGCTGAGTTTTGACGCTCAATTCAAGCAGTTGAACGAAAATAGGGAAAGTCTTACTAAAGAATTTGAACGCTTGGCCAACGATGTGCTGGAGCGCAAGGGTAAGGCTTTCAAAGAACTCAACCAAGAAAGCATAAACAATCTGATTGCCCCACTGCAGACGGAGATGAAAGGTTTCCGCTCGCGTATCGAAGACATCCATACCAAGGACGCCGAACAAAGAGTTGAACTGCGTACCGAGCTGAAGAACCTCCAGATCTTGAACAAAGATATAACCGACCAGGCGGAAAAGCTAACTACGGCCCTGCGTGGCCAGAAGAAAGTCCAAGGCAACTGGGGTGAGTTGATGTTGGAAAACGTTCTCGACAACTCCGGCTTGCGCTTAGGCACTGACTACAAACGCGAGGTGAGCTTCAACACGGAAGACGGCCGCCAGCGTCCGGACGCCATTGTTTATCTGCCGCAGAACAAGCACATGATCATCGACGCCAAGACATCGCTGGTCGCTTACACCGATTTTATCAATGCCGAGGATGACTTAATAAGGGCCCAAACTTTGGCCGCCCACACCGCAGCTGTGCGTGACCGCATCAATGAGCTAGCCGATCGAGATTATTACCGCCTCGCAGGACTGAATTCGCCGGAAGTGGTGATCATGTTTATCCCGATCGAATCCGCCTACGTTGAAGCACTACGGCATGATGAATCGCTTTTCCAGCGAGCGATTGAGCGAAATGTACTGGTAGCCACTCCGACTACATTGTTGACCAGTCTGAAAATCGTCAAGCAGCTGTGGAGCTTTGAAGATCGCAATAAACATACCGCAGAACTGGCCAATCGAGCCCAACGCTTCTACGAGAAGCTTCATGGTTTCCTGACAAGCATGCTGGCTGTAGGCAACCAGCTTGATAAAGCTAAGGATACTTACGAAAAGGCGTTGGGACAGCTTTACACAGGTAGGGGTAACTTGATCAAGCAAGCGTCTGACTTCAAGGAACTGGGCGTGTCCGTGCAGAAAGAGCTACCAGCTGAACTGCTGGAGCGGGCAAAGCTGGAACTCGATACAGATATTGCGCTTGCAGTCGAAGCAGAAGTAGCCAAGCCGTTAATAGTCGCTTCATAAAAAGCTGCGGGTAATGTGAGATTTTCTGAGCATGCGAGTGCCCGGAAAATCTCGTCTCTGTTATCGAGTTAAAGAGCGATACTAGCAAAAATTAGGTGGACACCCTCGCTCCTATCCCCAGAACTGCAATGCGTAAACGAACTTTTCATTCCAAAGCCTCCGTAAACTCATATCCTCCAAAAACACCGAAAACACCGGCGACCCGCTATTGATAGCCATGGCGCCTGCGCCGTGGCTATCGCAGCTAGTAACATTACTGTAGATATGTAGCAAAACTTCATTGGCACATAGGGTCGACCCAGCAAACCAGCCGTTGCGCCACACTTGGTTTTTCGCTCTATCTTGAGGGAGTTAAGCACCCTGCCGTAAGCGATCAACGTATAATGCCGCACCTTTCAAACGTTGATGAAGTTTTCAGATGAAGAAACTGCTGTACGCCCTATCGCTACTCTTCCCACTAATCTCCCCTGCCTTTGCCAGCCCACCGGCGACATTCACCGAAGCGAAAGTCATTGCCAAACAAAAGGTCTACCTTGACCAAGCCAATAGCTCCATGGGCGAGCTGTACTGCGGCTGCAAATGGACGTGGGTTGGCAAATCTGGTGGCCGTATTGACCCGGCATCATGTGGTCTGAAGGCAAGAAAGCAAGAGACTCGGGCAGAGAGAACTGAGTGGGAACATATTGTTCCAGCCTGGACATTCGGCAACCAACGTCAATGCTGGAAAAACGGTGGTCGAGAGAACTGCGTAGAGGATGATCCGGTATTTCGAGCAATGGAGGCAGACCTGTTTAACCTCTACCCGTCCGTAGGTGAAGTGAATGGCGACCGCAGTAATTTCAACTACGGAATGGCCTCCGGAATCGCTCCGCAGTATGGGCAGTGCAAGACCCGAGTGGATTTCGATCAACGCGCTGCCGAACCTCGCGATGAGGTTAAAGGTTTGGTAGCTAGAACCACCTTCTACATGTTCGATAGGTACAAACTCAACATGTCTCGCCAGCAACAGCAGCTACTGATGGCTTGGGACAAGCAGTACCCGGTTTCGCCTTGGGAGAAAGAGCGAGATCGACGCATTGCTGCAATCATGGGGCACTCCAATCCATTCGTGACTGGCGAACGTCAGTGGTCACAAGGATACAAGACGGTTGGTGATGGGGTAGTTGGTGCCCTCCCTATTAATCCTCCGAAGGCAGCGGCCAAGCCAACCCTTGCGAGTGCGAACGGAGTAGGCGCTATCATCGGCAACAGAAAGAGTCAGGTGTACCACCTCTCTGTGGGATGCCCTGGTTATGGTCAGGTGTCCGCGAAAAATCAGATCTCGTTCTCTTCGGAATCTGAAGCCCAAGCAGCGGGATACCGCAAAGCAGGCAATTGCAAATAGTTGCTGCACCTAGTAGGACGGCCTCGCACAAGCGAGGCCTGCTGCATTTTTTTACCGGCGCTATCGCGTCAATCTAAGAGAACCCAAATAGGGCTTCACTAAAAGACCTACAGGCCACGTCGCTCTGACACTGGGTTGAGGTGCATTACCGTTGGCTTTCTAAGCGGTGTTCAGACTCTCAGCAAATTAGCCACCTTTCCTCAGATAGCAGGGACAGCGGTTATACCTCCCCCCGACGAGAGGCCTTACAAAATGGCAGGGACATTATCCTGCACATCGCTGAAAATGCTGCCATGGAACACGAGAATAGGAGCATGGCATGAAGTGGCTAGGTCGATTGATAAGGTTCGTTTGCCGAGACAAAAGATCAGATCGCGAGCAAGCCAGAGATCGCGCTTTCATCACTTCTCTCAATAGTCTGCAGTCTCTTCGCGTTACTCCAGACGGCGGTATGTCGATAGATCCAGATGAGATACGAGAGCAGGTGATTTCGAGTCGCCGGTCACTCAAGCGTTTCGTGCGATGACCATTACGGTTCATTCAGTGTCCACGCAACCGAGCCTATGGCTCGAAGGAGCGATGGCAAGGCAGCAATGGCACGACCAGGCTTTGCCAATACAGTCATTCTCTCACGGCGTAAAAGCCGCCACCTTTCTAACTCGCTTTCAAATTGCTTAGCCACCGCATGCTCTCATTCATCATCGATCTGGCTGGCCTCAGCCTGATTGGCTTCGATCGCTTTGGTCGCGGCCACCCCTCCCCGCTTGGTGAGGTCTATGCCGATGATCTTGATGTCTTCGACGCTAGGAAACCTCGAAGCGATGGCCAACCAGTGTTCTTGTAATGCGATTACTAGATCATTAAACCCGACCCGGCCTTTGGTGGGAGTCTCCCACATCGCCTGACCTCCATGATTTACCAGCAAAAAGATCCCGCAGCTTGAGCTTATATCGCGGAGGTAATCCCCGCAGAGTTGGTTCTCAAGTCGTTCGAAATGCCCGGGGCCGCTCCAGTTCTGTGAAAGCTTAAGTTCGACAGGTACGGGCGCGTAGTAGTCGCTGTTTTGAAATCGATAATCAGGGCGCTTGTCATCGGCAAGCTGCTCTTCCTGAGGCACGACGTAGCGTCCCGCAGCACGATCCCTTAACCACTTACCAATGAACTTCCGAATGGAAGTCTCCTGATTGGCCTGGAGCAAAATCTCTGCGTAGCTGGAGTCGCTATCTTCTAAATCGTGCTTTAAGTCCAGAAGACGATCGATTGCCAGATTCCAGAGGTCACGGTGGGTGGATGGCGTGCTTTCCAGCGACTTGTGAAACTCGACGACCTTTGATGGCTCCCATGGCGGAGTCTGCGAGTCGGCCGTAGCTTTCTGCTGGGCGTAGAATGCGCTCCAGGGACGTAGTCGCTCCGCAGGGTGGGCCTGTGCGATTTCCTGCAATGCTAGGAATGATTCCTTCCCCGGTGTCTCTCGGATAATAGCTAAAAGCCCATCACGAGCATTTTGGGCGTCGTCCCTAAGTCCTGGCGAATAGACCCCTTTTCCTGCACGGTCAATGTCTTCTGCAATACGTATGTATGTATGCATCAGCAGATACAGCGCTTTGGCATGCTCAACCGTTTTGTAATTCTGCCGACAACGGCTGGCAGCGTGGCTTCCAACAATGGCATTCAGGCAAAGCATGGCAAACTTGGCTTTTTCCTCATCTGACGACAGCGAGTCGATGCGAGCTGCCAGTGCCGGAATAGCAAGCACCGGCTCCACTCCAACCCAGACGGCGTACCAGATCGGCGCAATCTTCGGATTGACCTCTTCTACGGCACACTTCGTGGCGAGTTCGGCCAGAGTTTCATCATGGACTGACGAGCCCTGCACAATGTTCAACGCGAGCTGGAGCGATTCGCGGTCGCTGATGTGCTGTGCCAATCTAGTCATGAGCGGAGAAGCTAGCTCCTCGTACATCCAATCCCCACCCCAACGCAATCTCTGTAGCACACGATTGCCGCCTGACTCCAAAGGTGGCGCATCCATCTCGTAATAGATTTCACGCAGCAGGACTTCTCGGATAACACGCGGGTATAGCCCGAAAAGTCTGGGAAACCACTCCGGAAAGCCGTTCAGCTCAAGCAGCCCGTAACGAGCTGCGTATTCAGCGTCATTGGCGGACATCTGCGAAAAGAGGGATGGCTCCTCTTTGGACTCAATAGCGAGCCCTGTCAACCCAAAAATCACCTGATATGGGGTCGAATTGGCAGGGGCCCCCTCGGATGGCAGAGTTGGGCAATAGCCCCGCCAGAAATTAACAGCGCCGGCACGAAACACTTGGGCAACTGGCAGGCCGAACTCAGTTATGAGCGACTGCCAATTGCCGCTGCTCCAAGTGTTTGACGACGATGAGCCCTCACGCATCTGTTCCATAAGATAAGCTTGGCTTCGAGTCATCACTCCTGGCTCGGGGCTATTTATCAGCGCCACCTCAGAGGCTAGCCCCTCCCGCCAAGAGCGACGATGCTCTAACTCTTTAGCTTTTTGTTGGGCTGCTTCCTCTTTCCACTGAGCCTGCTTGATCTCCCATTCCTCAACTTTTCGCTCCGGTGGGTTTAACAAAATTTCGAGCTTCTCGCGCAGCTCGTCGTGCGCCTCAGTTGCTTGTCTGAGCTGAATCTCCCAAGAGAATGGTTTGTCATGCTCTGTGTAAATGTTGAAAGCCATACTGAGCGCCATCAGCCGATCGTGCATATTCGTGAGGCTAGCGATGTGGTCGCAGGCGAGGCTAAAGTTTTGCCTATTGAGCGACCAGAATGGCCGAAAACCAAGCATCTGCCAGACGTGAATTACAGGTTCACCGCGATGCACTTGACCGTTACGAGCTAATCCAACGTCATACCAGAACAACTTGTAGTCGAGCTCCGGCCAAGTAGGCACCATCTCTCGGAGGTTCTTTCCGAGCTCTCGAGTATCTCGCTCATCATAGATGTGCGCCTGGGCCAGCTTGCTCAGAATCGCAAGGGACGACTCATCCAGTGCAAACGGGTCTCGTTCTTGGAGCAATCGGAGCACTGCCATACCAGCTATTTCTGCGAGCCAGCCGTGCCTCTTAGAGATAGCGCTAAAACCGTACCCTTCAGTTGGAGACTTGTCTAAAAGCACACCGAGCCCGCAGATGTAGGCAGGAAGGTTTTCTAGCGGACAATCCATTGTCAGGGAAGAAAGTTTTAACGCCAGGCTATCTCTACCGCTATAGCGTTCTTTCTTCGCACATCTCTCAACCGCCTGTAGCAGCCAAGGTAGCCATTGTGTAGTGGTCAACTAATCCCGGACACGACTTTAAGTTTTTCTTCGGCGCGAGCTGGTGCCAACCCACCATTGAATTG
>NZ_JBJXHJ010000069.1:0-917 GCF_046487845.1 Pseudomonas sp. PHC1 | reverse complement strand
TTCAATATAATCAATATATTAAATAAAGACCAATAAGAGAAAACTGGATCAATGTGTAATTAAGGTTTTATTGTTTTAATAATTGTTTTATAAATGGATGAATGCAGAAAAAGACCTTAAACAGATCTTAAAAACTAGTTTTAAACGGCATCTTTTATTAGTCAGTATGAACAAGAGGAACGTGGGTCAGTAACTAATAAGTGTTGGTAAGATGATGAATTCATAAATCAGTTAAACTAGATTTAAAAGCAGCATCAGGTTTGTTAAAATGTACATTTAGTATTTTTGTTGGTTTTATATCATTTGAAATGACATTTGCACCATTTTTTACCAAAAGTAAGACTGAATGCTCCTGAAAATGTCAAATGGTGTAACCACAAAAGAATGATAAATATTACATATTTTATCACCTACAGTGTATTTAAGTGGACTTATACTAATAATGACTTCATTTAAAACATGTAAATGTTTCCTGATCTCCATGGTAACCAGAGTAAATGTAATATTTAGAACAATTGTATTCCATTACCTTTATTTAATATAAAGTTATAATGTAAGATCATGCCAAACTAGTTGATATGGTGTTTTATTGACAATTTACTGTTTTTAAGCAAGTTGAATTATTTGGTACAAAGTTTTTATGGTTACACCACTTAGACATTTTTGCCATAATCCTCTAATATATTCTCTCTAAATGGATTAAAAGCAGAAATTTGATGCTGGGTCCACAAAAAAAGAATGTGTGCAAGTTATTCATACGTTTATTTTCACATTTTAACCCCTTTAAATTTAAACTAAACCACATGGAGACTAATAACATCACTGACCTGTATATAAATTATTTCCAGAGAGTCGTTCCCTTACGAGCAGCAGTTCAACATCCTGATGCGTTTCATCGTGGATCAGACGCAGACGCC
>NZ_JBJXHJ010000022.1:0-119787 GCF_046487845.1 Pseudomonas sp. PHC1 | reverse complement strand
TGGCGTACGGTTACCGGGATAGCGAATTCTTTTTCATGAAGATCAAGAGCGTGTTTCCCGGCAATCCGTGATGAACCTTTTTTATGGGCGCCTGTTTTTCCAGGCGCAAAAAAAGATCGCAGCCTGCGAAGGCTGCGATCTTTTGCGTTACTTACCAGGCGACGCCGAAGCCGGCGGTGTAGCGGGTCTTGCTCAGGTCCGCGTCCTCGGTGCCGCTGATGATGTCGCGTTCAGCCTTGAGGTTGAGCGAGGCCCAGTCGGTGACCTTGTAGCGCAGGCCCATTTCCGCATCCAGCGCGTAATCGGCAACGCCGGACAGTGGCTTGCCGACTTCGCCATTGGTGAAGAACTCGACCTTCTTGCCGATCAGGTAGCGGTTGTAGTCCCACTTCATGGCGACCGAATAGAAGTTGTCCTTGCTGCCATCGCGGTACTGGTAGTCGGTGCGGTTGAGCAGCGAACCCAGTGAGAATGCCCCCAGCTCGTCGTCCCAGAACTGGTAGCCCGGACCGGTACCGACCACCCGCTGACGGGCCAGCTCTTCAATGTGGTCACGCTTGTAGTTCAGGCGCCCCTGCCAGAACCACTTGTCTGTCAGGAATCGGTCGAGGGCATATTCGGCCCGCCAGTTGTCGGTGGTGGTCACGTCGTCCTGCACTTCGCGGTTGTACTCGCCCTCGGCGGTGTGGCGCCAGCGACCGTGACGGGCAGACGTCTTGAAGCCGATGTCGTAATCGTCGGTGTCCTTCTCCGCACGCTGATAATCCAGCGCCAGATCGACGTTGCCCTTCCAGACCAGATCCTCGACCACCGGTTTGGGCTTGAGAATCTGCTGAATGCTCGCCAGTTCCACGGTTTTCGGCGCCTCGCCGTTGGCCAGGGTGACCTTGCCGTCTTCGGCGGCGCTCAGCGACTTGGCCTTCTCGCCGTTGTAGGCGTCCTGTTTGACCAGCAACTCCTGATCGCTTTCCAGGGTCTTGACCTGCTTCCAGTCGATGGTGACTGCCCCGGCGTACTGGGTCTGGACCAGCAACTTGCCGCCATCGAACAGCGTGATTTTACCGCTCAGCTTGTCACCGTTCTTCAACCAGACGGTGTCGGCAAGCAAAGGTGTGGACGCACTGAAAACAGCAAGGCACAGCAGGGTTCTGGACAACATAAGCGAATCGAAGACTCAAGTTTGCGAAAAAAAGGTCGGCATTATCCGTAGGAATAATTCCCTGACAAGGAGTGACCCGGCTATTTCTGTTGAGTTCATTTCTCAATTGCCCTCCCACCGATTACGCTTAAAGACATAACGCGATCAAGTTCAGGAACCGCGCACGTGACAGACCCGATGCATGCCTGCGAAAACGATCCGCAAATCCGACGCACGGCACTCTATTCCACCCTCGCCCAAGTGCCCGAGGGCAAAGTCGTCAGCTATGGTCAGTTGGCCGAGCTGGCGGGGTTGGGGCGCGCCGCCCGCTGGGTCGGCCGGACCCTCAGCCAATTGCCCGGCGATACCAAACTGCCCTGGCACCGAGTGCTCGGCGCCGGCGGTCGGATCAGCCTGCCGGCGGGCAGCCCGTCCGGAGACGAACAGCGGGCGCGACTGCGCATGGAGGGCATCACCGTCCTGAACAATCGTGTGGATATTCGGCGCCATGGCTGGCGTCCGGTAGAGCACAGCGGTTAGAGTGCGCGCTTTGTTTTCGCAATCTTGAGGCAGACTTCAGCCCATGCCCCGTAAAACCTGGCGCGCCGCGCTCGCCGCCTATGCCAGTCCTTCGACGCTCGTGCTGTTGTTGCTGGGTTTCGCCGCCGGCCTGCCGTACATGCTGGTGTTCTCGACACTTTCGGTCTGGCTGCGTGAAGCCGGAGTGGCCCGCGAGACGATCGGCTACGCCAGCCTGATCGGCCTGGCCTACGCCTTCAAATGGGTCTGGTCGCCTCTGCTCGACCAATGGCGCCTGCCGTTGCTGGGCAAGCTGGGTCGCCGCCGTTCGTGGCTGGTGCTCTCACAGACGCTAGTAATCCTTGGCCTGATCGGCATGGGCTTTTGCGATCCGCAGAAACACCTGTCCTGGCTGATCGCCATCGCTGTGGTCGTGGCGTTCGCCTCTGCCACTCAGGATATCGCGGTCGACGCCTATCGCCTGGAAATCGCCGAGGACAGCCGTCAGGCCGCGCTGGCCGCCAGCTACATGTCCGGCTATCGGATCGCCGCCCTGCTCGCGACCGCGGGTGCACTGTTCTTCGCCGAGGGCTTCGGCTCTACAGGCTTCAAGTACCAGCATTCGGCCTGGACCGGCACCTACGTACTGTTCGGTGCCCTGATGGTGCCCGCCCTGCTCACCACCCTGCTGATGCGCGAGCCCCCCGTACCGTTACGCACCCAGTTGCAGGCCGGGCGCTACACCTTCATGCATCAGCTGATGTCGGTGTTCGTGCTGATCATTTTGCTGGTATCTGTGCCGGCGATGTTCACCCAGCTCTACAACACCGATTTCGCCAGCGTGCTGTTTGGCGACATGAGCCCGCTGGACCTGCTGCTGGAAGACCGAGCGTTCCTGCGGGCGATTCTCTACACCACGCTGACCTGCCTGTGCCTCTCGGCCATGGGCCGTCGCGGTCTGGCGCCGGTGCTGACGCCGGTCAACGACTTCATCCTGCGCTACCGCTGGCAGGCGTTGCTGTTGCTGGGCTTGATCGCCACCTATCGGATGTCCGACACGGTGATGGGCGTAATGGCCAACGTGTTCTACATCGACCAGGGCTTTACCAAGGACCAGATCGCCAGCGTCAGCAAGATCTTCGGCCTGATCATGACCCTCGTTGGCGCCGGCATGGGCGGCCTGCTGATCGTGCGCTTCGGTATCCTGCCGATCCTGTTCATCGGCGGTGCCGCGTCGGCAGGTACCAACCTGCTGTTCCTGATGCTGGCCGACATGGGCGCTAACCTGCAGATGCTGGTGGTCACGATTTCTCTCGACAACTTCAGCTCCGGCCTGGCCACCTCGGCGTTCGTCGCCTACCTGTCGAGCCTGACCAACCTGAAGTTCTCCGCTACCCAGTACGCCCTGCTCAGCTCGATCATGCTCCTGCTGCCCCGCCTGATCGGCGGCTACTCCGGGGTGATGGTGGAGAAGTTCGGTTATCACAACTTCTTCCTGATCACCGCGCTGCTCGGCGTCCCGACCCTGGTGCTGATCGCCCTGCACTGGTTCCAGGAAAGCCGCCGCGAAGGCCCGACGCCGACACCGGAACCCGCCCCGACCTCCGTCGTGGAAGAATCGTAAGACATCTCGCACCCGGCGAGAGGGTTTGCGCCGGGGCTGCACTTCTGTACGTCGGCGGATCTCGCCGTTACACTGCTCCGTCATTTCCAGTCATAGCAACCGACAACGGCCAACCATGCGCACCAGTCAATTTTTGCTCGCCACACAGAAAGAAACGCCTTCCGACGCGGTCGTGATCAGCCACCAGCTGATGCTGCGCGCCGGCATGATCCGCAAACTTGCCTCGGGCCTGTACACCTGGCTGCCGATGGGCTTGCGAGTGATGCGCAAGGTGGAAGCCATCGTTCGCGAAGAAATGGACGCCGCCGGCTCTCTGGAAGTGTTGATGCCGAGCACCCAACCGGCCGAGCTGTGGCAGGAGTCGGGGCGCTGGGAAGAATACGGCCCTGAGCTGCTGCGCATCAAAGACCGCCACGGTCGTGATTTCTGCGCGGGCCCGACCCACGAAGAAGTGATCACCGATCTGATGCGCAACGAATTGAGCAGCTACAAACAGCTGCCGATCAACCTGTACCAGATCCAGACCAAATTCCGTGACGAGATCCGTCCACGCTTCGGCCTGATGCGCGGTCGCGAATTCATCATGAAGGACTCCTATTCGTTCCATGCGGATCAGGCGTCGCTGCAGATCACCTATGACCGCATGCACGAAGCGTACTGCAACATCTTCACCCGCTTGGGCCTGAAATTCCGTCCGGTGGAAGCCGACAACGGTTCGATCGGTGGCGCCGGTTCCCACGAGTTCCACGTGCTGGCCGAGTCCGGCGAAGACGATATCGTCTTCAGCAACGGCTCCGACTACGCGGCGAACATCGAGAAAGCTGAAGCCGTGCCGCGTGAAACCTCGCGCGCCGCTCCAAACGAAGCGCTGCGTCTGGTCGATACGCCAGACACCAAGACCATCGCGGCCCTGGTGGAGAAATTCGGTCTGCCGATCGAAAAGACCATCAAGACCCTGATCGTGCACGCCGAAGAAGAAGGCAAGCTGATCGCCCTGATCATTCGCGGCGACCACGAGCTGAACGAAATCAAGGCTGCCAACCAGCCAGGCGTTGCCAGCCCGCTGGTCATGGCCTCCGATGCCGAACTGCGTGACGCCATTGGCGCCGGCGCCGGTTCCCTCGGCCCGCTGAACCTGCCGCTGCCGATCATCATCGACCGTTCGGTCGAGCTGATGAGCGACTTCGCCATCGGTGCCAACATCGACGACAAGCACTACTTTGGCGTGAACTGGGAGCGTGATCTGCCGGTTCCGACCGTGGCCGACCTGCGCAACGTGGTGGCCGGCGACCCGAGCCCGGACGGCAAGGGCACCCTGGAAATCAAGCGCGGCATCGAAGTCGGGCACATCTTCCAGCTGGGCAACAAGTACAGCAAGGCGATGAAGTGCGAAGTGCTGGGCGAGAACGGCAAGCCGGTGACCCTGGAAATGGGTTGCTACGGTATCGGCGTGTCCCGCGTGGTGGCTGCCGCCATCGAGCAGAACAACGATGAGAACGGCATCATCTGGAGCGACGCCCTGGCACCGTTCCAGATCGCTCTGGTGCCACTGCGCTATGAAACGGAGCTGGTGCGTGAAGCCACCGACAAGCTGTACGCGGAACTGACCGCGGCCGGCTTCGAAGTGCTGCTGGACGACCGCGACAAGAAAACCAGCCCGGGCATCAAGTTCGCGGACATGGAGCTGATCGGCATTCCGCACCGGATCGTGGTCAGCGACCGCGGCCTCGCCGAAGGCAACCTGGAATACAAGAGCCGTACCGAAGGCCAGGCGCAAGCGTTGCCGGTTGCCGACGTGCTGTCCTTCCTTCAGGCCCGCATCCGCCGCTGAAACCAGATAGAGACGTCATGTTCAAGCGAAACACCTTAGGCCTCGGTGGTGCCGCCCTGTGCGGCACCCTGCTGGTCAGCGGCTGTGCCAATCACATGTCACAACGCAGCGAGCACGAGGAACGTGTCGAGCGCAAACTGCTCGATCACAGCCTGCAGATCGATGTCGGCGAGCCCAAGGTGCTTGAGCTGCCGCAACGGCGCGTGAAGATCAACGAACAAAAGACTTTCGAAGTCACCGAGTTCGAGGTCACGCGCCATTACGACCGGTACACGCCTTACCAGCCGTGGCGGGAGCTCTACGAGATCCCGCTGGGCGCGGTGGCGGTGGTCGGCGGCGTCGGCGCGAACGTGGTCAACGTGTTTGCCCTCGGCAATCTGCCCGACAGCGTGACACGGGACTGGCTCAGCTACGGTTTCGCCGGGCTCAACCCGTTCATGAACGTGCAATCGAACGGTCGCGCGCAACAGAACCTGGCCGGCATCGACGAAGTCCAGCGCGACAAGCGCACGGAATATTCGAGCCTGCCGTGGAGCGAACGCCCGGTTCAAGTCAAGGCAGGCAAGCAGACCTTCGACATGACCACCGATCGCAACGGCGTGCTGCGTCTGAACCTGCTGGACAGCCCGTTCGCTGAAAACGACCTCAATCATGTGGGCAAACTGCAGATCAGCGTCGAAGACGGCAAGGATGACGTGCATTCCGACTCGTCTTTGGCGATCAGCAGTCACCTGCGCGGCAAGCTGCTGGAGGCTCACGGGCTGATCTACGACGATCTGGAAGACGACGAAGTGAGCCAGTGGGTTCACCGGGTCAAGCGTCTGTCGGAACTGGGTCTGGAAGAAGAAGCCAGTGAACTGGAACAAAGCCTGATCGAACTGACCCGCAACGATCCCGAGTTGCAGGCCGAATTCCTCAAGTCCCTGACCCGGGATGCGGGGCGTCTGGTGGCGGATCCGGGGCCGAACTGAAAAGCCTGAAAAAATGCCCGAACCTGCTTCGGGCATTTTTGTCCGTCTAGCGCTCGAACAGCTCCATTTGTTCGAACCCGCCGCGCAAATCCTCGAGCCGCACACCCACCCCCAGCAACCGCACCGGTTTGCCTCCGCGATTGAACGCCTGGGTCAACATCAACTGATAACTGCCCAGATCCCGCCCTGCCCCGGCCTGCTCCAGTGTGGTCTGGGTGAAATCATGAAACTTCACTTTGACGAACGGCTTGCCCGGCCGGTAGCTGCTGTCGATCCGCGCCATGCGGATTTTCAGGGTTTCCAGCAGTTCCGGCAGCTTGTCGAGACAACTGCGCAGATCCGGCAGATCGACGTCGTAGGTGTTTTCCACACTGATTGACTGACGGCGACTGTCGTTGTGCACCCGCCGCTCATCGATCCCACGGGCCAGACTCCACAAACGTTCGCCGAAACTGCCGAACTCCCGTACCAGCGCCAGCTTGTCCCACTCACGCAATTGCAGGCAGTCAGTGATACCCAGCTTGCCCAGCTTGTCAGCCGTGACCTTGCCCACCCCGTGCAACTTGCTCACCGGCAAGCCACTGACGAACTCTTCGACCTGATCCGGGGTAACCACGAACAAGCCATTGGGCTTTCTCCAGTCACTGGCGATCTTGGCCAGAAACTTGTTCGGCGCCACGCCGGCAGAGACAGTGATGTGCAATTGATTGGAAACCCGGCGGCGAATGTCCTGAGCGATGCGCGTGGCGCTGCCGCCGAAATGCGCGCTGTCCGAGACGTCGAGGTAGGCTTCGTCCAGCGAAAGCGGCTCGATCAGGTCGGTGTAGTCGCTGAAAATCGTATGAATTTCCTTCGACGCCTCGCGATAGGCGTCCATACGCGGCTTGACGATGGTCAGGTCCGGGCACAGCTTCAAGGCATGTCCGGACGACATTGCCGAACGAACACCGTAAGCCCGTGCCTCATAGTTGCAGGTGGCGATCACTCCGCGCCGGTCCGCCGAGCCACCCACCGCCAACGGCTTGCCGGCGAGGCGCGGGTCATCCCGCATCTCGATGGCGGCGTAGAAACAGTCACAGTCGACGTGGATGATTTTTCGCTGAGTCATGACAGAAAAGGAAACATGGCGAGCCGGACCGGCAGTATCTCACTGACACCTGTATATAGCACCAGTGGTATGAATGTTCTTTTCAGTTTGTAGGAAACGGCCTTTGAATTTATTTTCTCAATCGGAAACCAATCCTCAATAGAGCTGAAAGCCTTGTCCCGCCTGACCTGCAGCCCATGAAAGCACCGTCCGCCTGCGCTAACCAATTGAAGCTGAAGAGATTTTATCCACATTGAAGGTTGACACACCGGCGTTCCTCTGTAGAATGCCGCCACACAGACGCGGGATGGAGCAGTCTGGTAGCTCGTCGGGCTCATAACCCGAAGGTCGTCGGTTCAAATCCGGCTCCCGCAACCAAACATCAAAAAAGGCTACTCGAAAGAGTGGCCTTTTTTGTATCTGTGGAAAAAGTCCTTTCGCAACAATGATCTGTCACTGTGCAGTGAACCGTTCAGGATCTTCAGACCCGCCGAGTTGCGACTATGCTTGAATCGCGTGCAAGGCGTCTGCAATCCAGGAGCTGCCCTCGCCGATACCCGGTGAGAGGCGTAGTATTTTGTGATTATTTTTTTCTACAGGGATTGGTAACTTGGCTGGATACCTCCATCCTGTCGCGCACAATCCAAGAGGTGATTGATGCGCGCCAACTCGTCTGATTCACAAGACACCGTCACAGCAAACCCACCGATCAAGCCTGAGCGTCTGCGCCTGCTGGATCGGATCAGCAAATACCGGCAACCGATCGGTCTGGCGGTCACTTTGCTGCTGTTCACCATCGCGCTGATTGCCTGTCGCCATCTGCTCAGCGAACTCGATCTCGACGCCTTGCACGACTCGATTCTCGAGGTACCGAAGCCGGCCCTGCTCGGCGCCTTCGGTGCGACGATCGTCGGCTTCATCATTCTGCTCGGCTATGAATGGTCGGCCAGTCGTTATGCCTGCGTGACGCTGGCACCGAAAACCCTGGCTCTGGGCGGCTTCACCGCATTTGCCATAGGCAACGCGATCGGCCTGTCGATGTTGTCCGGCGGTTCGGTGCGTTACCGTTTATATGCACGGCATGGCCTGGGTGCTTCCGAAGTCGCGCACATGACCCTGTTCGCCAGCCTGTCGCTGGGCTGCGCCCTGCCGCCACTGGCTGCCCTTGCGACCCTGAGCAACCTGCCGGCCGCGTCACAGGCACTGGGACTGTCCGAGACCTTATTGGGGACGATTGCCGGTGTGGTGCTGTTGCTCGGCGCAATCCTGGCCATCGGCATCTATCGCCGTCGCCTGCCGGAACAGCCGTACCCCGACAACCTGCTGGTTCGAGCCGGTCGCCGCACCCTGCGCCTGCCGGGTCGCCGCCTGACGTTCCTGCAACTGGTCATCACCGCCCTCGACGTCGCCGCCGCTGCGACCGTCCTTTATCTGCTGCTGCCGGAAGCGCCGCCCTTCGGTGCATTCCTGCTGGTCTATCTGCTGGCGCTGGCTGCGGGTGTACTCAGTCACGTTCCGGGTGGCGTGGGTGTCTTCGAAGCGATTCTGCTCGCGGCCTTCGCCGACAAGCTCGGTGCTGCGCCTCTGGCCGCTGCCCTGCTTCTTTATCGCCTGATCTATGTGGTGCTGCCGTTCCTGGTGGCCTGCGTACTGTTGCTGCTCAACGAAGGCCAGCGCCTGTTTCAGTCGCAGACGATGCGTGCAGCCTCTGGTCTGGCGGCGCCGATTCTCGCGGTGCTGGTGTTCCTGTCCGGCGTGGTGCTGCTGTTTTCCGGCGCGACGCCAGAGATCGACACCCGCCTGGAACACATCGGCTTTCTGATTCCTCACCGCCTGGTCGACGCCTCGCACTTCGGCGCCAGCCTGATCGGCGTGCTGTGCCTGATGCTCGCTCAAGGCCTGCGTCGCCGGCTGTCGGCGGCGTGGATGCTGACCACCATTCTGTTGCTGGTGGGCGCCCTGCTCTCGCTGCTCAAGGGTTTCGACTGGGAAGAAGCGACCCTGATGACCCTCACCGCCGCGCTGCTGGGGGTGTTCCGTCGCTCGTTCTACCGCCCGAGCCGTCTGACCGAACTGCCGTTCTCGCCGCTGTATCTGGTGGCCAGCCTGTGCGTACTCGGTGCTTCGACCTGGCTTTTGCTGTTCGCTTATCAGGACGTTCCGTACAGCCATCAACTGTGGTGGCAGTTCACTCTCGATGCCGACGCCCCGCGCGGCCTGCGCTCGCTGCTCGGCGCCGCCGTGCTGCTGCTGGTGATCGCCCTGACCTGGCTGCTGCGCACCGCCCGCCCGGTGATCCACCTGCCGACACCCGATGAGCTGGAACGCGCCTCGAAGATCCTGATGGCCTCCTCGCAACCGGACGGCGGCCTGGCCCTGACCGGCGACAAGGCGCTGCTGTTTCATCCCAACGACGAAGCCTTCCTGATGTACGCCCGCCGCGGCCGCAGTCTGGTGGCCCTGTACGACCCGATCGGCCCTGGCCAGCAGCGGGCCGAGATGATCTGGCAGTTCCGCGACCTGTGCGACATCCATCACGCCCGCCCGGTGTTCTATCAGGTACGTGCGGAAAACCTGCCGTACTACATGGACATCGGCCTGACCGCGATCAAGCTCGGCGAGGAAGCCCGGGTCGATCTGCATCGCTTTGACCTGGACGCCAAGGGCAAGGAGATGAAGGACCTGCGCTACACCTGGAACCGGGGCACCCGCGACGGTCTGTCGCTGGAAATCCATGAGCCGGGCCAGGCGCCGATGGATGAGCTCAAGGTGATTTCCGATGCCTGGCTGACCGGCAAGAACGTGCGCGAGAAAGGCTTCTCCCTCGGCCGTTTCAGCGACGATTACCTGAAGCATTTCCGCATCGCGGTGATTCGCTTCGAAGGCCGCCCGGTGGCGTTCGCCAACCTGCTCGAGACCTACAGCCATGACCTGGCCAGTCTCGACCTGATGCGCGCGCACCCGGACGCCCCCAAGCTGACCATGGAATTCATGATGGTCGGTCTGATTCAACACTATAAGAGTCACGGATACGCGCGCTTCAGCCTGGGCATGGTGCCGCTGTCGGGGTTGCAACCCCGGCGCGGGGCACCGCTGACCCAGCGTCTGGGCTCGATGGTTTTCCGCCGTGGTGAGCAGCTGTACAACTTCCAAGGCTTGCGCCGCTTCAAAGACAAGTTCCAGCCTGACTGGGAACCCCGTTATATGGCCGTGCCCGCCGGACTCGATCCGCTGGTGGCGCTGGCCGACACTGCTGCCCTGATCGCGGGCGGCTTGACTGGATTGGTGAAACGCTGATGATTCAACGCTCCCTGAAGTACATCCTGGTCGCACTGCTGGTGCTGGCCGCGATTGCCGGCGGCGGTTTCTGGTACCTCAAACGCCCGGCACCGGAACCGACCCTCGAACAGCTCACCCCGGCCGACGGCGCTGCCATGACCCGGGTGATCCCCGGCACCAAGCCCAAGGCTCAGGTGCTGGTGGCGGTCAACGACGACCAGAAACTCAGCGACAAGCAACTGAGCACCCTGAGCCGCAGCGCCTCGGCGCAGATCGTCCAGGTGATCCTGCCCAAGGACTGCCTGCTGCAAAGCCGCGCCCTGCAAGCCGGCCTGCGCGAACTGAACGGCCCGGCGACGCTGGTCAGCGGCATCGGCCCCGGCGCCGTGCTGGCGTGGCGCTGGTTGTCCGAGCAGAAAGACGACAAGGCTCAAGCCGTATCGGTCGACCTGGCCCTGGAAAAACCCGGCTGCACCCACCTGCTGCCGAAAGCCGCCGCCCACGGCCACTGGCTGGTGGCCTGGAACGACAACCCGGACGACACCAGCGCCGGTTTCGTGCGCGACCAACCGAACGCCGAAACCAGCATCAGCGACTACGACATCAACCTGCCGCAAGTGCTGAACAACGAACTGCGCAAGCTCCTCGTCGGCGGCGACAAGGCCAACGGCGGCTTGCAGATCCCGGTGGTGGAAGTCCCGGCCGGTCAGGCCAAGGACACCGTGACCCTGTTCCTGTCCGGTGACGGCGGCTGGCGCGATCTGGACCGCGACGTGGCCGGTGAAATGGCCAAGATCGGCTACCCGGTGGTCGGCATCGACACCCTGCGCTACTACTGGCAGCACAAGAGCCCGGAACAGAGCGCCCTCGACCTGACCGAACTGATGCAGCACTACCGCCAGAAATGGGGCACCAAGCGCTTCATCCTGACCGGCTACTCGTTCGGCGCCGACGTCCTGCCGGCGATCTACAACCGCCTGCCGGAAACCGAGCAGCAGCGCGTCGACGCAATCATCCTGCTGGCCTTCGCCCGCACCGGCAGCTTCGAAATCGAAGTCGAAGGCTGGCTCGGCAACGCCGGCAAAGAAGCCGCGACCGGCCCGGAAATGGCCAAGCTGCCACCGGCCAAGGTCGTGTGCATCTACGGTGAAGAAGAAGCCGACGAAAGCGGCTGCACCGACAAGACCGCGGTGGGCGAAGCGGTGAAACTGCCTGGCGGCCACCACTTCGACGAGAACTACCCGGCGCTGGCCAAGCGTCTGGTGGATCTGATCGAGAAGCGCCAGAACTCGGCGCAGGTGGCGGAAGAGTGATCTGAAGCGCCCCCAAAAAAGCCCCCGCAACTTCGCAGTTGCGGGGGCTTTTTCATTCAATGCTTGACTCTCCATGAAACTGAAAACGCCAGGTGTCCACATTCCATAAAACGTGGACACCTGCTTCATTGGCCTTTTCGAGTCGTCAACTCCACATTCATCTGCCGCACCAAAGCCGCGCAAAACCGCCATCGACGTTTAGTTTCGTTTACGTCTGGTGTCGCAATATCAGATGACGTCCGCATACCTTGTAGGCAAACTCCTAATCTCGTGTTTGGGCACTTTGCCGCCCTATTGCGCTGTTTTTCGACGGGATACTCTCTGGACGTCGCTGACCCTTTCAGCGATCGGGTGTGGTAACCCGGACAAACCAGCGCAACAGCGCCCTCATCTCAATCACAGGCACTTTCATGTCTGTGATTTCGAGTTATGGCAGCTGTGCGTGGGACGCCTTCGGGCGTGCCGGTTTCCTTGGTTCCCGGTTTACCACCCTGCGTACAGCTGCCTCCCTTTCGTGTGGTAACGGAAGTTGCAGCTCCTCGAACCAAGGAGTAACACCATGACCGAAACGAAATCGCCGTCCCCCGCAGAACTCACAACCATCGGCTTCACCTCTTTCCTCTACAGCTCGGATCAGGCGTTACTCAACGTTCGCTCCGGCGTCCCCATCATCGAAGCACTGTCCCAGGCTTCAGACCTGTTGTTCCTCGCCAAATCCTTCGCCGAGGATGCCGCCTACGACAAAGAAAGCGACCGTCACGCCTGGGCCGCGCATTACCTGACGATAATCGGCAAGGCCTTGGTCGACGACGTGATGAAGGCCCTGATGCCGCGACCTGCGCGAACGAAGACCGAATCTGAGGCAGAGCTGCCAGAAAGCATGTAACGGCGCAAAAACGAAAAAGCCCCCGCCAGCCGCAAAGCTGACGGGGGCTTTTCAGTTGCGACGAGGCCTACATCTCCACCTGCGTCCCCAACTCAATCACCCGGTTCAGCGGCAGATTGAAGAACCGCAAGTTCCCGTTGGCATTCTTCAACATGAATGCAAACAGCGCTTCACGCCAACGGGCCATGCCTTCGAGTTTCGAAGCGATGACCGTTTCGCGGCTGAGGAAGTAGGTGGTGCGCATCGGGCTGAAGTCCAGGCCGTCCAGATGGCACAGCTTCAGCGCCTGCGGCACGTCCGGCTCGTCGGTGAAGCCGAAGTGCAGGATCACCCGGAAGAAGCCTTCGCCGTGGGCTTCGACTTCGAAGCGTCGGGAGGGCGGGACGCGCGGGATGTCTTCGTAGACCACGGTCAGCAGCACCACTTGTTCATGCAGCACCTGGTTGTGCAGCAGGTTGTGCAACAGCGCGTGCGGCACGGCGTCGGAGCGGGCGGTGAGGAACACGGCGGTGCCCTGCACGCGGTGCGGTGGCTGGACGCGGATGCTGCTGATGAAGATCGGCAGCGGCAGCGCGCCCTCGTCGAGGCGCTCGACCAGCAGTTGCTTGCCGCGCTTCCAGGTGGTCATCAGCACGAACAGCGCGATACCGGCGATCACCGGGAAGGCGCCACCCTGGACGATCTTCGGCACGTTGGCGGCGAAGTACAGACCGTCCACCAACAGGAAGCCGAGCAGCACCGGCACCGCCAGAATCGGTGGCCATTTCCACAGCAGCAACATGACCGCCGACACCAGAATCGTGGTCATCAGCATCGTGCCAGTCACCGCCACACCATAAGCAGAAGCCAAGGCGCCGGAGGATTCGAAGCCCAGCACCAGCAGGACCACACCGACCATCAGCGACCAGTTCACCGCACCAATATAGATCTGGCCCTGCTCATCGCTGGAGGTGTGCTGGATGTACATGCGCGGGATGTAACCGAGCTGGATGGCCTGACGGGTCAGGGAGAACGCGCCGGAAATCACCGCCTGGGACGCAATGACCGTGGCCAGGGTCGACAGACCGACCAGCGGGATCAGTGCCCAGCTCGGCGCCAGCAGGTAGAACGGGTTGCGCGCCGCTTCCGGGTTCTCCAGCAGCAAGGCGCCCTGACCGAAGTAGTTCAGCACCAGCGCTGGCAGCACCAGCAGGAACCACGCCCGGGCAATCGGCTTGCGGCCGAAGTGGCCCATGTCGGCATAGAGCGCTTCGGCACCGGTCAGCGCCAGCACCACGGCGCCGAGAATGGCCACGCCCATGCCGGTATGCACCATGAAAAAGTGCACGGCCCAGATCGGGTTCAGCGCCTTCAGCACTTCCGGGGAATGGCTGATGCCGTAGATTCCGAGGCCCCCGAGGACCAGAAACCAGGTGACCATGATCGGCCCGAACAGAATGCCGATCCGCGCCGTACCGTGTTTCTGGATCAGAAACAGTCCCACCAGCACCACCAATGAAATCGGCACGACCCAATGATCAATACCCTCGAACGCCAGCCCCAGCCCTTCAATGGCCGAGAGCACGGAAATCGCCGGGGTAATCATGCTGTCGCCATAGAACAGCGCCGCGCCGATCAATCCGCAGACCACCAGCAACGTGCGTAACCGCTTGCGTCCCGCGGCTGCCCGACGGGCCAGCGCGGTGAGCGCCATGATCCCGCCTTCGCCCTGGTTGTCGGCGCGCAACACGAACATCATGTACTTGATTGAAACGACCCAGATCAGCGACCAGAAAATCAGCGACAGAATGCCCAGCACCCCGTCGTGGTTCACCGGTACGCCGTAACCGCCGGAAAACACTTCTTTGAGGGTGTACAACGGGCTCGTGCCGATGTCGCCGTAAACTACCCCGACCGCCGCGACCAGCATGCTCAGCGGCTTGGTGGCCGAACCTTCGGCGCCCGCCGCGTGACTACTTGCCTGACCCATCCAACACTCCTGATTCCCAGACCGGCTTCTTTGAACGAAGCACTAAGCTTTTTGATGCAGCATGCGCTGTTTTACCTGTTGTTACAGTCGTTTTGTTGACTGTAAAAAATGGGTAAAGCTCAACGGCGCGAAGCATAGCGCAGCACTCGTCGTATTTCCCTGCATAAAGCTGGTCAAGTGCGCTGCTCGCCGCTAGAATTGCGCACTTTTTGATCAGAGGCGCAGCCTAAGCGCCCGTCCGTCGGCTTTTCGCATCAGGAAAGCGACGTCACAAAACACCGAGGTTAGACATGTCCACCACTCCTGCGCCGGCCAATCCAAAGGTTGGCTTCGTTTCTCTGGGTTGCCCGAAAGCACTGGTCGACTCCGAGCGCATCCTGACCCAGCTGCGCATGGAAGGCTATGACGTGGTGTCCACCTATCAGGACGCCGACGTGGTCGTGGTCAACACCTGTGGCTTCATCGACTCGGCCAAGGCCGAATCGCTGGAAGTCATCGGCGAAGCGATCAAGGAAAACGGCAAGGTCATCGTGACCGGCTGCATGGGCGTGGAAGAAGGCAATATCCGTGACGTGCACCCGAGCGTGCTGGCCGTCACCGGTCCGCAGCAGTACGAGCAAGTGGTCAACGCGGTGCACGAAGTCGTGCCACCGAAACAGGACCACAACCCGCTGATCGACCTGGTGCCGCCGCAAGGCATCAAGCTGACCCCGCGCCACTACGCGTACCTGAAGATTTCCGAAGGCTGCAACCACAGCTGCAGCTTCTGCATCATCCCGTCGATGCGCGGCAAACTGGTCAGCCGCCCGGTCGGCGACGTGCTCGACGAAGCCCAGCGCCTGGTCAAATCCGGCGTCAAAGAACTGCTGGTGATCTCCCAGGACACCAGCGCCTACGGCGTTGACGTCAAGTACCGCACCGGTTTCTGGAACGGCGCGCCGGTGAAAACCCGCATGACCGAACTGTGCGAAGCGCTGAGCACCCTCGGCGTCTGGGTGCGTCTGCACTACGTTTACCCGTACCCGCACGTCGATGAACTGATCCCGCTGATGGCTGCCGGCAAGATCCTGCCGTACCTGGACATCCCGTTCCAGCACGCCAGCCCGAAAGTCCTGAAGGCGATGAAACGCCCGGCGTTCGAAGACAAGACCCTGGCGCGGATCAAGAACTGGCGCGAGATCTGCCCGGACCTGATCATCCGTTCGACCTTCATCGTCGGCTTCCCCGGCGAAACCGAAGAAGACTTCCAGTACCTGCTGGACTGGCTGACCGAAGCCCAGCTCGACCGCGTCGGCTGCTTCCAGTACTCGCCGGTCGAAGGCGCACCGGCCAATGACCTGAACCTCGACATCGTTCCGGACGACGTCAAGCAGGATCGCTGGGAACGCTTCATGGCGCACCAGCAGGCCATCAGCTCGGCCCGCCTGCAAATGCGCATCGGCCGCGAAATCGAAGTGCTGGTGGACGAAGTCGACGAGCAAGGCGCAGTCGGCCGCTGCTTCTTCGATGCCCCGGAAATCGACGGCAACGTGTTCATCGACAACGGCAGCAACCTCAAGCCGGGCGACAAGGTCTGGTGCAAGGTGACCGACGCCGACGAATACGACCTCTGGGCCGAACAGATCTAAGCGCAAAAAATACAGAAAGCCCCGCTCTCTTTTACGAGATGCGGGGCTTTTTTACGGCTAGAGTTTGTGGTGGGAAGGACTCCCACATCCATGACAAAGAGGCTATCTGGCATGCGTCACCACTCGGTCATCCACACGCCGAAACTCAGCGATTATCAGGAACTGACCCGGGTCTGGGAGGCCTCGGTCCGTGCGACTCATGATTTTTTGCCGGAATCCTACATCGAGCTGTTGAAGAATCTGGTGCTGACCCGCTACCTCGATGCAGTGATGCTGATCTGCACCCGGGACAGCCATCAGCGCATCACCGGGTTTGCCGGGGTCGCGGCGGGCAAGATCGAAATGCTGTTCATCGACCCGGCCCATCGCGGCCAGGGCCTTGGCAAGAAACTGCTGAAGTACGCGATGGAACACCTGAACGCCGACGAACTGGACGTCAACGAACAGAACCCGCAGGCACTGGGGTTTTACTTCAAGCAAGGGTTTGAGGTGATCGGCCGCTCGGAAGTCGATGGTATGGGCCAGCCGTATCCGTTGCTGCACATGCGTCTGAAACAACCGGAGCAGCGCGCGGTACGCGGCTAAAAGCCACACGGCGCAAATGCAATCGGGCTTAACCGGCCCCAGGCAGGTACAATGCCCACCCCTTTTTTGTTACGGCCCCTGTCATGACTGACCCGATTCGCCTCTCCAAACGCCTCATCGAGCTGGTCGGTTGCTCCCGCCGGGAGGCCGAGCTGTTCATCGAGGGCGGCTGGGTCACCGTGGACGGCGAAGTCATCGACGAGCCGCAGTTCAAGGTCGGCGACCAGAAGGTCGAGCTCGACAAGGACGCCAAGGCCACCGCGCCGGAGCCGGTGACCCTCTTGCTGAACGTGCCGGCGGGCATGGATGTCGACAGCGCCATGCAGTCGCTGAACGCCGACACCCTCAGCGAAGAGCACCGCTACGGCAAGCGTCCGCTGCGCGGGCACTTTCTGCGCCTGACCGCCAGCGCCGACCTGCAACCCAAGGCCAGCGGCCTGCTGGTGTTCACCCAGGACTGGAAGGTGCTGCGCAAGCTCACCGCCGATGCGGCCAAGATCGAGCAGGAATACGTGGTCGAAGTCGAAGGCGACATGGTTGCCCACGGCCTTAACCGCCTGCAGCACGGCCTCACTCACAAGGGCAAGGAGCTGCCGCCGGTCAAAGCCAGCTGGCAGAACGAAAACCGCCTGCGCTTCGCCATGAAGAACCCGCAGCCGGGGATCATCGCCCAGTTCTGCGAAGCGGTCGGCCTGAAGGTCATCGGCATTCGCCGCATCCGCATCGGCGGTGTGTCCATCGGCAAGGTGCCGGTCGGCCAATGGCGCTACCTGTCCGGCAAAGAGAAATTCTAAGGCTCGCAAGCCACCCAATATTTCCGGCGCCGCGCCCGCTCGGTGCCCACAGCGAAAAAATCAGGATTGCACACATGGTTCACAACGACGTTCTGCGCAGCGTGCGCTACATGCTCGACATCAGCGACAAGAAAGTGGTCGAGATCATCAAACTCGGTGGCCTGGACGTCACGCTGGCGGATGTCGTGACGTACCTCGACAAGAAAGAAGAAGACGAAGAAGGCTTCGTGCGCTGCCCGGACGAAGTCATCGCGCACTTCCTCGACGGTCTGGTGATCTTCAAGCGCGGCAAGGACGAAAGCCGTCCGCCGCTGCCGATCGAAGTGCCGGTGACCAACAACATCATCCTGAAAAAGCTGCGCGTGGCCTTCGAACTGAAGGAGGACGACATGCACGCGATCCTCAAGGCTGCCGACTTCCCGGTCTCCAAGCCTGAACTGAGCGCGCTGTTTCGCAAGGTCGGCCACACCAACTACCGCCCGTGCGGCGATCAGTTGCTGCGCAATTTCCTCAAGGGCCTGACCCTGCGCGTTCGCGGTTGATCCACTTGAACACGGCGACTTCGGTCGCCGTGTTCATGCATGCCCCTCCATTCCTTCGAAAAATAGTGGCTCCGCTTTTCGCGGCCGGCGACTAGGGTGTACTGAACCCTAGCCCTCAGGATTCGCCATGCACCCGTATTTCTCCCTGCAAGGCCGCACCGCCCTGGTGACCGGCGGCACCCGTGGTATCGGCAAAATGATCGCCAAGGCCTTTGTCGAGGCCGGCGCCCGCGTGTACGTCTGCTCCCGGGACGCTGAAGCCTGTCATCAAACCGCTGAAGAACTCAGTGCTCTGGGCACTTGTCTGGGCGTGGCGGCGAACCTGGCGACCGAAGAAGGCGTGAAAGAGCTGGCTGCACGAATGGGCGAACAGATCACCCATCTGGACATTCTGGTGAACAACGCCGGCACCACCTGGGGCGCGCCGCTGGAGAGCTACCCGGTCAAGGGCTGGGAGAAGGTCATGCAGCTCAACGTGACCTCGGTGTTCAGTTGCATCCAGCAGTTTCTGCCACTGTTGCGCAAGTCCGGATCGGCGGCCAATCCGGCGCGGATCATCAACATCGGTTCGGTGGCGGGGATCTCGTCCTTCGGCGAACAGGCCTATGCCTATGGACCGAGCAAGGCTGCCCTGCATCAACTATCGCGGATTCTCGCCCGGGAACTGGTGAGCCAGCACATCAACGTCAACGTCATCGCGCCTGGACGTTTCCCGAGCAAAATGACCCAGCACATCGGCAGTGATCAGCAGGCGCTGGCCGAAGACACCGCGCTGATCCCGATGAAACGCTGGGGCCGCGAGGAAGAGATGGCGGCGCTGGCGATCAGCCTGGCGAGTACTGCCGGGGCTTACATGACCGGGAATATCATTCCGCTGGATGGCGGGTTCAGTCTTTAGGTCGGCGACGCGGCCGGACGGGTTATCATGCCCGCCCTGTTCCGCTTCGAATGCAAACCATGACTTACAGCGTCTCCCCCATCGGCTTCGTCCGTTCCTGCTTCAAGGAGAAGTTCGCCATTCCGCGTCAGCCGCAACTGGCCCCCGCCGCCCGTGGCGTGCTGGAGCTGGTGGCGCCGTTCGATCAGGGCGACGCGGTTCAGGGGCTTGAGCAGGTCAGTCATGTCTGGCTGCTGTTCCTGTTCCATCAGGCGCTGGAAGACAAGCCGCGCCTCAAAGTTCGCCCTCCGCGCCTCGGTGGCAACAAGTCCATGGGCGTGTTCGCCACTCGCGCCACCCATCGGCCGAACGGCATCGGCCAGTCGGTGGTGAAGCTGGACAAGGTCGAGGCCAATCGCCTGTTCATCTCCGGTATCGACCTGCTGGATGGCACGCCGATTCTCGACATCAAACCCTACGTGCCCTACGCCGACATCATCACTGACGCCTCCAACAGCATCGCCAGTGCCGCACCGCACCTGATCGACGTGCAGTGGACGGACACTGCGCTGCAACAGGCGCTCACGCATGCTCAGCGCCTGGCCGAGCCGCTGATCGAGCTGATCGAGCAGTGCCTGGCCCAGGATCCGCGCCCGGCCTATCAGACGCCCGCGCCAGAGCGCGAATACGGTGCGCAGTTCTGGGATCTGGACGTGCGCTGGCACTACCCGACGCCCGAACAGATCCGCGTCCTGGAAGTGATTCCCGCCGCCGACTGAATCGCGAAAACGAAAAAGCCCGCGCTGCCTTCTCAGGCAACGCGGGCTTTTCTGTCAGCATCGTCGGGATTACTTCTCGACGAATGCACGCTCGATCAGGTAATCACCCGGCTCGCGCATCCGCGCCGAAATCTTCAGGCCGAAGCTGTCGAGCACTTCGCTGGTCTCGTCAAGCATGCTCGGGCTGCCGCAGATCATCGCGCGGTCGTCCTGCGGGTTGATCGGAGGCAGGCCGATGTCGCTGAACAGCTTGCCGCTGCGCATCAGGTCGGTCAGACGGCCCTGATTCTCGAACGGTTCGCGGGTCACGGTCGGGTAGTAGATCAACTTGTCACGCAGCGCTTCGCCGAAGAACTCGTTCTGCGGCAGGTGCTCGGTGATGAATTCGCGGTAGGCGACTTCGTTGACGTAACGGACACCGTGAACCAGGATCACTTTCTCGAAGCGCTCGTAGGTTTCCGGGTCCTGGATCACGCTCATGAACGGCGCCAGACCGGTGCCGGTGCTCAGCAGGTACAGATGCTTGCCCGGGTTCAGGTCGTCCAGCACCAGGGTACCGGTCGGTTTTTTCGAGATGATGATCTCGTCGCCTTCCTTCAGGTGCTGCAGCTGGGAGGTCAGCGGACCGTCCGGCACCTTGATGCTGAAGAACTCGAGATGCTCTTCCCAGTTCGGGCTGGCGATCGAGTAAGCGCGCATAAGCGGGCGGCCGTTTGGCTGTTGCAGGCCGATCATCACGAACTGACCGTTCTCGAAGCGCAGGCCCGGATCGCGGGTGCACTTGAAGCTGAACAGAGTGTCGTTCCAGTGATGAACACTGAGGACACGCTCGTGGTTCATGTTGCTCATGTACGTGGGACTCCTGGAGATTGATCTGCGCCTGCCCGGCTCGTGTTGAAGAATGCCGACGGTGCGCAATTGCATCGCATTCTAATAGCGCCGACAATATCTGTTAACTGGATTATTAAGATAAGGGTTATCGGTTATATCGATATGCGATTTACTCTCCGTCAACTGCAAGTCTTTGTCGCCGTCGCCCAGCAGGAAAGCGTGTCCCGTGCTGCGGGTCTGCTCAACCTGTCCCAATCGGCCGCCAGCACTTCCATCACCGAACTGGAGCGCCAGTCCAGTTGCCAGCTGTTCGATCGCGCCGGCAAACGCCTGAGCCTCAACGCCCTCGGCAAACAATTGTTGCCGCAAGCGGTGGCCATGCTCGATCAGGCCAAGGAAATCGAAGACTTGCTCAACGGCAAGTCCGGTTTCGGTTCGCTGTCGGTGGGTGCAACCCTGACCATCGGCAATTACCTGGCCACGCTGCTGATCGGCGGTTTCATGCAGCGCCACCCGGAAAGCCAAGTGAAGCTGCATGTGCAGAACACTGCCAATATCGTGCAACAAGTGGCGCATTACGAAATTGATCTGGGTCTAATCGAAGGTGATTGCAGCCACCCGGACATCGAAGTGCAGAGCTGGGTCGAGGATGAACTGGTGGTGTTCTGTGCCCCGCAGCATCCCTTGGCCAAGCGCGGCAGCGCGACCATGGAGGAACTGACCCATGAAGCGTGGATTTTGCGGGAACAGGGTTCGGGGACGCGCCTGACCTTCGATCAGGCGATGCGTCATCACCGCAGCGCGCTGAACATCCGGCTCGAGCTGGAACACACCGAAGCGATCAAGCGCGCGGTGGAATCAGGTCTGGGGATCGGCTGTATTTCGCGTCTGGCGTTGCGTGACGCCTTCCGTCGCGGCAGCCTGGTGCCGGTGGAGACGCCGGATCTGGATCTGGCGCGGCAGTTCTATTTCATCTGGCACAAACAGAAGTACCAGACCTCGGCCATGCGTGAATTTCTCGATCTGTGCCGCGCCTTCACCGCCGGGGTCCAGCGCAGCGACGAGATCGTTCTGCCAAGCATCGCTTAAAGCAGAATCACCGCCCACACCAGGGCGATCATGCTCAGTGCCACGAATTGTGCGGCACTGCCCATGTCCTTGGCGTTTTTGGACAGCGGGTGCAATTCCAGCGAGATGCGGTCGATGGCCGCCTCCACCGCCGAATTCAACAGCTCGACGATCAGCGCCAGCAGGCATACAGCGATCAACAGCGCCTGCTCGACCCGGCTGACATTGAGGAAAAACGTCAGCGGAATCAGCACCACGTTGAGCAGCACCAGTTGGCGGAACGCTGCTTCGCCGGTGAAGGCGGCGCGCAGACCGTCCAACGAGTAACCGGAAGCGTTGAGGATGCGTTTCAGGCCCGTCTGGCCCTTGAAAGGTGACATAGAGTAGATAACCGACCGAAAGGAAGTGGGGAAGCTAGATCAACGAAAGTCAAAAAAGCGTGAAGACGCCAGTGCTTACTGGCTCGGAATTGACTCAAGTTGTTGCAGCAGTAAAGCTGCCTGGGTCCGGGTCCGCACGTTCAGCTTGCGAAAAATCGCCGTGACGTGGGCCTTGATGGTCGCCTCGGACACACTCAGCTCGTAGGCGATCTGCTTGTTCAGCAAACCTTCGCAGACCATGGTCAACACCCGGAACTGCTGTGGAGTCAGGCTGGCGAGGCCATCGCTGGCGGCCTTGGCTTCATCCGAGACGCTGACCGCTTCGAACGCCTGAGGCGGCCAGAACACGTCGCCATCCAGCACTTTGCGCACTGCTTCCTGAATCACGCTCAGGTCGCTGGACTTGGGAATGAAACCACTGGCGCCGAACTCCCGGGACTTGACCATCACCGAGGCTTCTTCCTGGGCCGAAACCATCACCACCGGAATCTGCGGGTATTGGCCGCGCAGCATCACCAGCCCGGAAAACCCGAAAGCGCCCGGCATGTTCAGGTCCAGCAGCACCAGATCCCAGTCAGCCTTTTCGGTCAGGCGGGCTTCCAGTTCGGCGATGCTCGCCACCTCTACCATGCGTACATCCGGGCCAAGGCCCATCGTCACCGCTTGATGCAGAGCACTACGAAAAAGAGGGTGGTCATCGGCAATCAGGATGTCGTATGTGGCCATTTTTCAAATGATCCTGTTTTTGATGGCAGGCCCGCGCATTCGGGCCTTGCCAAAGCAAATCCAGATACCGCCCGGCAGCGGCATCCACAGGGGCACGTTCAACGCCAATCACAAACAAAAACGGCGTTTCAAACCTTGGCCGCACCCCAATCGGCGCCAAGCATGACCAGCCCGGCCGGGGTGGTCAAGCCGCACGGCCACTGCTTTAGCAGTATGGGCCAGGATCAGGCCGATACTGGCGCCGCGTTTCGGATATAGGGCAGCAATTCGGCATGAGCCGGCGTCGACACGTTGACGTCCAGTTGCTGCTTGGCCCCCAGGTAATGCTGGCTGAACACATCGAAATAGGCATCCAGCGCCGACGCCGCGTCCGAGTCGCCGGCCAGTTCCAGACACAGCGCCGCCACTTCGGCGGTGCACAGGTGCTCGCTGCGGGTCGAACGGCGCAGGCGATAGCGCGAGAGTTTGTCGGGCAACAGGCTCAGGATCGGCAAACGGTCGAAATACGGACTCTTGCGGAAAATCTTCCGGGCTTCGGTCCACGTCGCGTCCAGCAGGATGAACAGCGGACGCTTGCGGCTATCAAGATCCACGGTGTGGGTCACCCGCGAAGGTTCGACGTACTCGCCGGGGAACACCAGATAGGGCTGCCATTGCGGGTCGTTCAACAGCGCCAGCAGTTGCTCGTCGGGCTCGGTCCGCGACCAGATGAAGGCATGGTTGTCGCGCACGATGTCGGCGATCAACCAGCCGGTATTGCTGGGCTTGAACACTTCCTTGCCGGTCATGATCAGGCAAACGCCCGAGCGCGCATCGACTGTTGGCCGCCAGGCGCACAGGCAATGGCTGATGATCACCCGGCAATCGCGGCAACGTGGGGAGCGAAAACCACGGGCCTGGATCGGTTTGATGCCTTCGTCCTCGCGCTGATCGCGCAGGCGGGCCACGGCGTTGGGGGCATGATTCATCGCAGGCGGCACCGGCAGACAGGGAAACTCGACACGAACGACACTCGGCAGGGCAATAAGGTGCGGCAGTTTACCAGAGCGACGGGCACAAGCCTGTACCCTCCCGACCGGCTCCCCTATAATTCGCCGCCACTGAACGCACAGTCACGTGGCTGGTCGAACCACCAGTCACTGAACCAGGAGAGTTTCATGCTGCGCCTTATCGTTCCCACCGCTGCCATTCTGCTGGCTTCGTCCTTCAGCGCTCAGGCTGCATCCCTGAGTGAGCAGAATCTGAACCGAGAGCTGCGCAATGTCGCCGCACAGAGCAGCGTCGGCACGCCACGGGCGATCAACGAAGACATTCTTGATCAGGGCTACACCGTCGAAGGCACCACGCTGGTCAACCACCTGAGCGTGCAAAAAAGCCACGCCGACAAAATGCGCGCCGATCCCAAAGCCGTGTATTTCCAGTTGGGCGCCTCGGTCTGCAACAACCCGTCGTACCGCAAGCTGATGGCCAAGGGGGCGATCATGCGCTACGACTTCACCGAAGTGAAAAGCAACAAGGCGATCGGCTCCGCCAGCTACCAGGAGTCGGATTGCCCGAAAGCGGCTCCAGCGAAGAAGAAGTAATCATCGTGACGTGGCGCGCCGCTGTTCATCCTCGGCGCGCAGTTCGGCCAGCAAGGCCTGCAAGTAACGCGAGCGGCGCTCCCCTCCCGCCAGGCGTCGGCAGCACTCCTCTTCGAGACTCACATGATTGGCCTCGGCTGATGCTTTCAACAATCGATACAGCTGCGTATCGAGCTCCAGAATGACTCTGGTCATGTGTCCTGCCTCCTTGCCACCCGCAAATCCTTGAATAGCGTGCACCTTGCGTACGGTCGTTGACGCAAAGTTGTCGTACGGCGCCTTTAACTTAGTAAATCAGAGCATTCAGCCCTCGACGCCGCATCGGACGAGCGGTGAAAACACTTCGCAAACCGACAATAAACAGTTGCCAGCAAAGACTTTGCGGCGCAATGCTCAATGAGCGAAAAATGCTTTGAGGGTCTAGATTCAAGGTATTCCCGTTCATTTTCCAACGGCAGGAAAGGAGCTGCCGGCTGTTTGTTTTCTTGCAGCGCGGCACTGACGCCGCACGTCAGGGCCGAAAGCTCTGTGCAGAAGGAGAAGTTGCATGCCTTACCAACCGAATGACCTGCTCAGCCGTCATTTTCAGGAAAGCGGCCACGACCTCATCAGCAAGGTCGAAGAACAACTCAACCTGGTGTCACCCGACAGCCCGAACACCCCCATCTACCGCGACATGATCCTGACCGTGCTGCGCATGGCCCAGGAAGACCACAACCGCTGGAACGCCAAGATCACCCTGCAAGCCCTGCGAGAACTGGAGGAGGCCTTTCGTACACTTGAACAGTTCAAGGGACGACGCAAGGTCACGGTGTTCGGTTCGGCCCGCACACCGGTCGAACATCCCCTTTACGCCATGGCTCGGGAACTCGGGGCCTCGCTGGCCCGCTCGAACATGATGGTCATCACCGGTGCCGGCGGCGGAATCATGGCCGCCGCCCATGAAGGTGCCGGCCGCGATCACAGCCTGGGGTTCAACATCACCCTGCCCTTCGAACAACATGCCAATCCCACCGTGGACGGCACCAATAACCTGCTGCCGTTCCATTTCTTCTTCACCCGCAAGCTGTTCTTCGTCAAGGAAGCCGATGCGCTGGTGTTGTGCCCCGGCGGGTTTGGCACCCTGGACGAAGCACTGGAAGTGCTCACGCTGATCCAGACCGGCAAAAGTCCGTTGGTGCCGGTGGTTCTGCTGGACGCACCGGGCGGGACGTTCTGGCAAGGCGCGCTGGACTTCATCCGCCAGCAACTGGAGGAAAATCGCTACATACTGCCGACCGACCTGAAGCTGGTGCGCCTGGTCTACAACGTTGAAGAGGCGGTGGAGCAGATCAATCAGTTCTACGGCAACTTCCACTCCAGTCGATGGCTCAAGCGCCAGTTTGTCATACGCATGAACCACAAACTGAGCGATCACGCCCTCGACCATATGCAGGAAGCGTTTGCCGATCTGTGCCTGAGCGACCAGTTCCATCAACACGCCTACAGCGGCGAAGAGCACGACGAGGCTCAATTCAGCCACCTCACTCGCTTGGCATTCGCGTTCAATGCCCGAAACCACGGGCGTCTGCGGGAACTGGTGGACTACATCAACCAGCCGGAAAACTGGGCCCACTCAAAACCCCAGACTGCGCAACGCACCCGCGAACCGTTGAAGGTAACGTGAAGGCCAAAAAAAACGGCCCGCTATCGAAATAGCGGGCCGTTTTTTTAATTGAAACTGAGCAAATTAATCGTCCATCCCTCTGCCGCTGAACAAGCGGTTGATCATCTCCATCGAGAATCCCCGGTAGGCCAGGAATCGACCTTGTCTGGCGCGTTCCTTGGCATCGCCGGGAAGCTGTCCGGAGAACTTTCGTTGCCACGTATCTGTTAGCTGCTCCTGCCAGTTGATTCCACTCTCGCGCAAGGCGAGTTCGATATCGGCGCGTTGCAAACCGCGTTGGCTCAGTTCTTCGCGAATCCGCAGTGGGCCGTAACCGGAGCGGGCGCGATAGGAAACAAAGCTTTCAAGATAACGGGCTTCGGAAAGCAGCCCTTCTTCCGTCAATCGGTCGAGGGCTGTTTCGATCATCTCGGGAGGAGCGCCACGCTGACGCAATTTGCGCGTCAGCTCGACTCGACCATGCTCGCGGCGTGCGAGCAGGTCCATGGCGGTTCGCCGCACCGCGACGAGGGTATCGAGTACGGCGGTTGTCATCGGTGCAATCAGATATCAGCGTCAGCCAGGTCGTCTTCGGTCTCTTTGACCGCAGAAGCCTTGGAGTCCGCAATCACGGCTGGCGACAGCAGTTTGTCACGCAGTTGCTTCTCGAGCTTGGCCGCCACTTCCGGGTTGTCCGCCAGGAACTTGGCCGAGTTGGCCTTGCCCTGACCGATCTTGGTGCCTTCGTAGGCATACCAGGCGCCGGACTTCTCGACGAAACCGTGCAGCACGCCCAAGTCGATCATCTCGCCGTTCAGGTAGATGCCCTTGCCGTAGAGAATCTGGAACTCGGCCTGACGGAACGGCGAAGCGACCTTGTTTTTCACGACCTTGACACGGGTTTCGCTACCGACCACTTCGTCGCCTTCCTTCACCGCGCCGGTACGGCGGATGTCGAGACGAACCGAGGCGTAGAACTTCAGCGCGTTACCACCGGTGGTGGTTTCAGGGCTACCGAACATCACGCCGATCTTCATGCGGATCTGGTTGATGAAGATGACCAGGCAGTTGGCGTTCTTGATGTTACCGGTGATCTTACGCAGCGCCTGGGACATCAGGCGGGCTTGCAGGCCCACGTGCATGTCACCCATTTCGCCTTCGATTTCAGCCTTCGGCACCAGGGCGGCCACGGAGTCGACGATGATCACGTCAACGGCGTTGGAGCGCACCAGCATGTCGGTGATTTCCAGGGCCTGTTCGCCGGTGTCCGGCTGGGAAACCAGCAGGTCGTCGACGTTGACGCCCAGTTTGCCGGCGTACTCAGGGTCGAGGGCGTGTTCCGCGTCGACGAAGGCGCAGGTCGCGCCGGCTTTTTGAGCCTGGGCGATCACGGACAGCGTCAGCGTGGTTTTACCAGAAGATTCAGGACCATAGATTTCAACGATACGGCCTTTTGGCAGGCCGCCGATGCCGAGTGCGATGTCCAGCCCAAGAGAGCCGGTGGAAATGGCCGGGATCGCCTGACGGTCCTGATCGCCCATACGCATTACGGCACCCTTGCCGAATTGACGTTCGATCTGACCCAGGGCCGCAGCCAAGGCTTTCTTCTTGTTGTCGTCCATTAAAGTCCTCACGTAATCAATAAGGCCTGACGGCCAACACCTGTATAAGTAGCCAGTATTATTCCACAGCGTTCACGGATCGCCTACCCCTGATTTTCGATTTCTCGTGCCGCTAGTCGCAGCAAGCCCTCTAGCGCGGCCTTCACCGTTTGTCGGCGAACGTCGTCGCGGTTACCGGCGAAATGCTGAACCTCACTGGAAACCGCGTCGCCTACGCCCCAGGCCAGCCATACGGTGCCCACCGGTTTGTTCGGCGAACCGCCGTCCGGCCCGGCCACACCGCTGACCGCCACGGCGAAGCGCGCCAGGCTTTTCTCCTGGGCGCCGCGCACCATGGCCTCGACCACCTCGCGACTGACCGCCCCAACGGTGCCGAACAGCTCCGTCGGCACATTCAGCTGCTGGGTTTTCTGGCGATTGGAGTACGTCACGTAACCCGCTTCGAACCACGCCGAACTCCCCGGAATGCGCGTGATCGCCTCGGCAATCCCGCCACCGGTACAGGACTCGGCGGTGGTGACGTGGGCATTGAGCAATTGCAGACGTCGGCCAAGTTCGGCCGCCAGTTGAGTGATTTCTTTCACGGCGCGCTCCGGATCGGATGGAATGGGTACCACCGTACACGAGCCGGTTGCGCTTTCAATACACAGACTCATTCAAAATGTTCGGGCGCCAGCGCTCTGATATAGGCCTGACAGGCTTGCAAGGCAATCAGTCCGCGGTCGCCTTCGCCGGTGATGGCGACAATTCGTCGAGCATGCGCCGGGTCAAGTCGGGCGCGTACGGCTGCATGATCCACGCCGCCGGCGCCGGAGGCGGCGGGCACACCGCAGCCTTGGGCAGCGTCGCCGGCGTCGATGAGGACTGACAGGCGCAGATCAGCAGTGGCAAGACGATCGCGCAAGCGATCCTGATCACGTTGGGCATCGTTCAGTGCTCGATAATGGGTTTGTTCGCTGGCCGCGAGCCGTTGCTCCAGGGCCTGGCGCTTGTCCTGCTCGGCCTGTTGCGCGGTGGCGGCCGTCAGGGTCAGTTGATTGAGGGATTCGGCGTGCAGCTGCGCCTGCTCGGCCAGTTGACGACCGTAGCGCCAGTCCTGGAACTGCCAGGCCAGCGCCGCCGAACCTGCGGCCAACAGCAAGAGGCCGATCAGCCGCCAGAGGCTCAGACCGAAGGCAGGCATAGCACCGCCCTCGCCCGCCCCCAGAGTTCCAGGCGATCCTGCAAGCCGTTCAACCCGCCGTTGATCCGTCGGGTGATGCTGTTGAACTCATCACGGTCAGCGAGATCATTCAGGCCGTTCTGTTCCCAGAACCATGCGGCGGATTCGGCCGCCCATTGCGGTTGTTCCAGCAACTCCGGCAACGCCAGCAGGCGCTCATCGCCAAACAGCCCGAGGCTGCACTGGCGATAATTGCTGCGCCCGGTGATCTGGATCAGCCCGCGTCCGCGATACTTTTGCCCGTCGCCATCGGCCTCGGGCGTGTTACCCAATCGCAAGGCCAGCGTACCGGTGTCGTACTTGCTCAGGTATTGGTTGTTGCCCAGTTCACGCACGTACTGCAATTGTCCCGATTCGTGCCCGATCTGGGCGAGAAACGCGGCAATGCGTTTAGGCGTGTCGATGCGATGGCGCGCCATGGCTGTGTTGAGTGCAGAAACAAAAACGCCCGCTTGGGAGCGGGCGTTGGGCATGATGTCGATTAAGTTTTTTTCAGTTATTTGCATAATGCGTGATCCTCCCTGGATGTGCTGCGATTGAATCATGACTGGAGGCCAAGACCTGCCAGCCATTTCTTTGCCAGGGTTTTCAGGGTTCCTTGCGCAGCACTTTCTTCCGGCGACGAAAACACCCAGCCAAGGGTGCCGAAGTTTGCCGACCAGTAGAGTTGTGGCGCGGGCGTGACGTCGGTGATGTCAACCCAGAGCAAATCCGGATGAAACATCTCGACTATGTTTCCAGCGGTCGAGAACAGCTCGACCACCGTGTTTTCAGCAACGCGTGCGTAGGTTTTCATCAGGCGTACTCGTAAATGATCACTACGCCGGGGGCGCCAGAACCGCCGGGTCTGCCCGGTTGGTTGAGGGCGTTGGCAATGCCGCCGGCGCCTGCCCCGTAGCCGGTTCCTGGTGCTGCAAGACTCAGGGCCACGCTGCTACCAGAACCACCGCCACCCAACGGAGAGTTCCCGCCATGCCCGGCCAGAATTGAGCCAGTGACGTTGATCCCCGGACTGCCGGCCGCACCCGAACTGCTAACAATATTGCCGCCGGTAGCGCTCGTGCTCGGAAAGCCACCGACGAACAAGCCAAAATCGGTGACATTGATGACTCCGAGAGAGGGAGATCCGCCGCCGCCCGGTGCAGACACCAAGGAGCCGAAGGAGCTGGTCCCACCTGGGCCGGCACTTGCTGCAACAGCTCCGGCTGCACCTTTTGCACCCACGGTAATGACTTGGTTCGCACCTATGACGGCTGAAGAAATCCATGCTTCGGCATAGCTTCCGGAAGCACCGCCACCGGCAAGTGAAACCTAGCTGCCGTTGGTCGCGGCTATTCCACCACTGCCGCCGCCACCCAGCACCTTGACCAGCACATTTTTCATCCCGGTCGTCGGTACATAAATTCCCGACGAGGTGAACGTCTTGATCCCCAGCAATCGACCGCTGTTGGCGTTGCCGCCACTGGCGTAAACCAGCAGCCAACTGTCCAGCAAAGCGCTGTAAACCACAGAGCAAACACTGCCTGCGACAATCTCCGCTGGGCGCAACGCACTCTGCGCCAGACTCAAAAGCGGTTTGGGCAGAAACCCATTCGGCGCAAATGTGCTCGCCCCGGTATTGGCATTGCCTGCGGTGAAACGCAGCGCCAGACCGTCCTTCAACGTCGTGATGGCCGGCACGTAGTTGGCCATGTAGAGATTGGCAGCGCCGATATCCGCTGCGTGTTTATCTTCACCGGTCTGGCTTATCTTTTTGATTGCCAGCAGCAACTGCGTCGCATCGCTTTCGCTCGGCTCAAGGCCCGCAGACTTGACGACATTCAGCAGCTCATCGGTAACGCCGTTGCCCCAGGTCGCGGGGATCAACGATCCCGGCAACCCACCAACAACGTCTTCGTTAACAAACTTGCCGTTCACCAGCCCGATGCCGGGAACGCTTTTCGGATAATCCACGTTAATTCCTCTTTGATCGGGTCAACGGCTCAGCCGTTCGACCGCAGCAAGCCTTCAAGCCAGTCGGGCTCTACCGGACGGGCGAGCGCATCCGGAAACTCCGGATCATTGGGCCAGTCGCGCAGGGCCTGTCGATAGGCGAGCAGTTGTTTGAATTCGTCGGCGCGCAGGGTTGTACCCTCGCCGACTTCCAGTTCTTCGGCGTCACGAAACACCAGCCATTGGGTGTCGCGAAGTACTGCATTGCGCCAAGCGCGCTCGTGAGAGATTGCGGCTTCAGGGGAGATGACCGGATCGGTCAGTACGGGTTGCCCACTGGCAGTGGCGCTGATGATTTTGCCAATGGCCTGCCCGGCAAACAGTTCAGCGTACTGGGCGTGAGTGATTTCCACCGCGCCTTCGGGCAACGCCGGAGAAGGGCTTTCTACCCGATCGAATCCGAGTGTCTGTGCATAGAAATAGATCTTCATCGTTATCGCCCCCAAACCAGAATGCGGCCCATGATGCCCGGTGCCGGCCTCACACTTGTGCCGTCGACATTCCTGACCCGAGCCACCGCGACCGACGTTGTTGAGAGGGTCGGATCAAACGCCCAGACAGTCGTGTTGCCAGCGCTCCAGCCGGATGGATTCCCCTCATACGCCACTCCACTGACGATCGCCGTCTGAAATTTGACCGGCAATGACAGGCTCATGATGCCGTTGGCGTCGGATCCACCCACAACCCATTGCAGAATCAAACCGCTGGGCAGCTTTTGATAACCGGGGCTGGCTAGCTGCAAGGTAAAGCCGTTTGAATATTTCAGGCTCGCAGTGCCATGGACCGTCCAAATGCCATAGCCCTTCACGAACTGCGCGCTTTCACCGCCATTGATCGTGATCGAACTCAAATGAGCCCCCTGCGGACAGATTTGTGTTCCGGTCTTGCTGGCGATAGTGATGACTGAATAGCTGAGGCTATGAAAACTGAGAGTGGCACCATCGGGGACACTGGAAACCTCCGGCAGTGTCACGGTGTAATCCGTGTTTCCACCCAATCCGAATGCACACCCCACATCTGCTGCCGTGAGCTGTGTCGTGTCGATCAGGCTCCGGGCACCGGCATGGTTACCCAGCGCCCGCTGCACGAACTCGGGCGTGGCCACTGCTTTTCCGGTATCGAACTGCGGCGGAGTCGAAAACAATCGGGAGCTGCGCAATGCACCGAGCAACTGATTATTGGATGCCTCATCCGGCGTCATGCCCGCCGCTTGAACAACACCGAGAATTTCCTGCGTGACGCCATTGCCCCACGCAGCCGGAATCAACGAACCGGGCTTTCCGGCGATCGGGTCCTCATCGGCAAACTGTCCATTGACCAGCCCGACGCTGGGTACACTCTTGGGATAGTCCAAGGCTTATCTCCTTATCTGAAAACATGGGTAGCGTGATGGCTTCAGCCAATCGCGCTGGCCAACCACTGCGGCGCTGACGGCCTTGAAACGGGTGACGGATATGCGCCGGCACCAGGCCAGTCGCGCAATGCCTGGCGATACTCCAGCAACTCCAGATATTGCTGGGCCTTGAGCGTTGTTCCGCGTCCCAGTTCCTGCTCGTCGCGGTGGCGGGTGACTTGCCATTCGGTGGCTGCGAGTGCGGACTGGCGCCAAGTGCGCTCTGCTGCCAGACGGTCCTTGTCCTCGACCACAGTGGCCTTGGCGACAACCGGACTTTGTGGTTCGTGCAAGGGCTCGATAGCGCGAGCCACCTCGGCCATTGGCGCGCCGATTTCGACGCTCACACCCTCGGGCACCTGCACCATCGCCGCGACAAACGCAGGCGCAAACAGTTGCTCGATCGCGTAGTCACCGGTGTCGATCACTTCAACCGCGACACCGTTTTCAATACGTGCATAACGGGCCATTACTCGTACTCCCAGATTTCACAGAAGGCGTTGCCGCCGACGCCGCTCACGACAGATGCAGAAGCATTGGTCGAGCAGGAACCGCTGCCTCCCGAGCCGCGAACACCGGGCGTACCATTGCTGTTCACACCTATCAGCGGTGCACCACCATCAAACAGGCTGGGGCCTCCGCCCCCGCAGAGCACACCCCAATTGGCGTTGTACATCGCATAGGTGCCGGGGATACCGCGAGCGCTGCAGAGGTTGCCGCCCGTCACGACTTGCCCACCCGCGCCGCCTTGTACAAATCCGGACGCCGTTGCGGACGTCAAGACTGTAATGGTCTGCCCGCCCATGCCGCCCGAAACACTCAGGTAGGATCCGAAAGAAGCGCCGCCGCCCGCTTGGCCAGTCGCGTTACGCGGGGCACCGCCGGCGCCCAGGGTGACCGGAACACCGGCCAGCATTTCCGGCGTGACGTCATACAGACTTTCCCCGTATGCGCCCGCCCCACCACCGCCGCCGATACCTTGATAAGTGGCCGGGATGGGGGCACACCCGCCCCCCGATCCACCCGCCCCGACCAGTCGAACGCGAATCCGTTTCGCCCTCGGGTTCGGCTTGTAAACCGTGATCCCGACCGCGTCGATCTGCCTGACCGCCAGCAACCGTCCCACGGCATCGGTGATGCCGTAGCCCGCCAGCGTGGTCGGGGTGTTCTTCAATTTGGTGAAGTCGACGAGAGCGCCAATGGCCGTTGCCAACTGATTGGTCTTGCTCTCGTCCGGCGTCAGTCCGGCGGCCTTGATGGCGTTGAGAATTTCTTGCGTGACACTGTTGCCCCAGGCGGCGGGGATCAACGACCCGGGCGTGCCGGCAACCGGGTTTTCATCGACAAAACCACCATTGACCAGGCCGACGCCGGGAATACTGTTTGGATAATCCATTGCACGGTTCCCTGTGCTGCAGTCAGTTGGTTACGGTTGCGCCGGGCACTGCCGGCCATGTGACTTCGCCGGGGAAGCCGGCCTGTTTTTCGATGCGGTTCAGCTCCACGCTGTAGAGCTTCCACTCGAGCAATTGCAGTTGCTCTTCGTGGCTGGCGTCGCCGATGTCCTCGGCGTATTGCAGGGGGGCGATGCGCAGGACGGCGTCGCGCAGCAGCGTGTCGCGCTGTTCCAGCATCTGCTGGCTGATGCTGAGCAGTCGGGCCTGCTCATCCAGTTGCCAGGCGTCGCCGCGCCACACATGAAATTCCCCCGGCCAGGGCTGCGTTGTGAGGGTATCGGGCAACTCCCCCAACTCACTCCAGATCTGCTGCCCGCCGCCGTCCTTGCGGAAAACCGGACCGCGCCGGTCAATCACCTCTCGCGGTACACCGTTGATCAAGGCCCAGGTACGACCGGCTTCTGGCGCGGGCAACTCAAAGGACAACTCCACCGCATTGCCGGGCAGTTGAATACCGATGCCCGGGGTCACAAAAAACTCGACAGGTCCGGACAAGACACCCGAGCCGTCAAACAGATAATTGAACATAGGCACCTCAGATGAGCTTGATACGGCCGGGATAGGCGATGTTGCGAGGACGGGACTTGAACGCCAGCAGCAGGGCGTTGGCGGCATCCCGCTGATAACTCGTACCGGCAGGGAAGACCGGGCCACCGTTGTACAGCCCGGACACGTATTGCGGTTCTTCACGAGTATCGGCACCGAAACTCGTCAGGCTGTCCGACCACCACGCGCCGACCGCTCCGGCACCATTGGCGCCCATGGCATACGAATGCGTCGAGCCCACCTGAAAAGAACCCATCGCACGTGCCGTATCCACGCCCCGCCCCTCGTCCAGCACTCGCAGAAACTCGCCGCGCCCTTCAGGGCCTCGGAAGGTTGCGGCACCGTCACCCGACGTCCATTTACCTTCGTTGCCCGCGCGCGCGGCCTCGGTGCCCAACATTCCGGAAAGCTGGGCGTGGTCCCACAACCAGGGCCACTCGGCACGTTTCATGACCGTCCCGTTGAGCGCACCGTAACCACCGGGACTGAGCAAGATGGTTGTCTCGAAAAACGGTCGGCCGAGTGGAGTGTTGTCAAACCGGCCGACTGGCCACCAGTTACCCACGGCATCGCTGCGCAACTGCCACCAGTCCCCGCCGCCCATCAACACCAGAAACGGATAACCGCTGGGTGAAAGATGCGTGTGAAAACGAATGCGGTCGGAACCCGACGCCTGAACGATCAATCGGTTGCCGCTGTTATCCATGCGCCGAACAATCACATCGCGTACACCCAGCGCCGCGTTTGCCGGCGGCAACGTCACCGTCACGGCACTGGATCCGCCATCGATCAGCACCAGGCCCAGCTCCGGGTCAGTCAGCGCCTTGGATGCAGTCAGCCGTGTTACCACCGAACGCATCGGACTGGCATTGCCGACAATCGATTGAATGGCTTTGAGCAGCTGACCGGTATCGGCCTCGGCGGCTGCCAGCCCGGCGCCGGTAATCACGTTGAGAATCTCTTGTGTAACGCTGTTGCCCCACACCGCTGGAATCAACGAACCGGGCGTTCCCGCCACCGGGTTCTCATCGACGAAGCAGCCATCGACCAGGCCGACGCTGGGGACGCTTTTTGGATAGTCCATTGTTCAATCCTTTACCTGAAGCAGTGATTGCAAGTTTCGAGAGCGCTGTATGCGTTCATTCGAGAGCCATCCATGCCGGTTTCTTTGGTCGAGAACGTTTGGAGGGAAACTTCTTGGCCTGCGGCCATTTGCGCAGGGCCTGCAGATAGACGAGCAGGGTCTGATAGTCGGCATCAGAAAGTGTCGTGGCTTTCATCAACTCCACTTCATCCCGATGCCGGTCGCGCAGCCAGACCACGCGTTCGAACTCTTTGTCGCGCCAGTCCTTGGCGTCCCTGGCAGCCTGTTCATCCGAAACCGGAGCGAACTCCACCAGAATCGGCAAGCCATGCTTATCGTGGGATCGATCCATGCCCGCTGCCGGATTGGCGATCACCGCCTCGTAGCGTTCATCGTCAATTTCGACGGCATCGTCAGGCAGGCTTGTGTGATAACCCGCCAGGTAGGTATTGCCGGTAGTACGGCTGTAGAAACGTTTCATGTCAGTTCCCCACACTCAGGACACTGACATAACCCGAACCGCCGGAATTACTCAGTATCTGAACCTGGCTTGCGTCGAAGTAGGTCACCAGCGGAGGTGTGGTGATATCAAAAAAGGGGGCGTTTCCGCTGTGCGAGTAGCTTGCCCATGCCCCGCGACATTGGTTCCTGAACGCCAGCGGCCAGGGCTTGGATACATAGGTCTTATCGACGCTGACCGTGATGAGCACCCACTGGATCGTGAAGCCACCCAGCCAGCTCGGTAAAACGACATAGCCGTTTTCGCCAAAGCTGTAGGCCACGCCCAGACCCAGCTTTTTCGGCGTCACAATCGTGGCGTCATCCGCGACGGCATTGACCTGCGCCTGGGAAGCGATGCGCGCCCAGCCAAAAAGCGTTTCCGTCGCTTGCACCAGTTTCTTTTCAATCGCCTGAAACACTCGCAGCGGCGACATCAGCCGATTGCTGCTGGCACCCGACTCGGCTTCTTCCTTACTGGCAAAAGATTCATTTCTGTTCTTTTCGACAAGCGTCGAAATCGCCGCTTTCAGTTGGGTGTTGTCACTTTCATTCGGCGTAAGACCCGCAGCGCTGATCACGTTGACGATCTCATCGGTCACGCCATTGCCCCAATCTGCCGGAATCAGCGATCCCGGTTTGCCGGTCAACGGGTTTTCATCGATAAATTTCCCGTTCACCAGACCGGCGCTGGGGACACTCTTCGGATAATCCATTGCGTTATTCCCTAGTCATAGTTGATATGCACCTTGGTATGCGCCGGCGCCGCCCGATGAATCAGGCATTCGAGCGCCGAGCCCGGATTCACGCCAAAGCGCTCGCCCCAGTAGCTCGCGCCATACCGCCGGCCGAGCAACAGCCGCCCGCCGGTGTTGAGCGTCCACATGAACTGCGCTTCCCAGGTGCCCCAGTGCGCCGCGCCGAAACGCGAGCGGCCCATGCGCGGGGCTTCGAGTTCGGTGATGGTGGCGTTGGGGTAACCCTGGCTTTTGGCGATGTCCAGGTAGTAGCCGACGGCCTGGCTGCCAACTGCGAGCAAGCGCCGGCGCACAGCGAGGCGACGGTCGTCGAACAGCGGCGTGGCGCCGAGGCACGGGTCGGGCAGATTCATCACCTGTTCCCAGTCCGGCACCAGTTCGCTGACGCCGGCCGGGTCCATTTCGTTGAGCAGGTCGGCGGCGCGGGCGTCGAGGCGCGCCAGTTCGACGGCGACGCCTTGCAGCACTTCCTCGAGTTCCGGCACGCGCTCCGGATCCCACGCAGGTCCCGAAGGCAGCAAGGCGCGCAATTGCGCCTGGTATTGCGCGGCGGTTCTTATGGCAGCCATACGCAACCCCCGAAGGTGAGCAGTTCGCTGTCACCCGCGGGCACATTCGCCACCGGGGCTGACAGGACGTGATCGGTCTCGCCCGCCGCGCTGCTGATCGCTTCGCGGATATGGCTGATCAACAGATCCTCGCCCAGATCGGCTTCACGATTGTGCAAGTCGCGCAGCTGGGTTTCGACGGCGGCGCGCACGGCGGTGGTGTCGGGGGTCAGCTTCAGCTGATAGGTCACCGGTTTCTGCACCGGCGGGCGTACATGCACTTCGGCGGTCACCGGGCGCAATGGCTCGATGTAGGCCTGCACTTCGGCCAGTTGATCGGCATTCGGCACCGGTTGCGGATCGTCGTCGCGCATGATGTACACGCCGACGGTGCCCGGCCCGAGGAAGCCGCCACGGCACCAGGCCCGCGTCACGCCCGGCACTTCCAGCGCCCAGGTTTCATAGTCGCTGGCCGAACCGCCGTGGGGGATGACGCGATAGGAACGGATCACCCGCGAGCGCAACGACTCCAGGCTTTCCCGCGCCACGCCGCCATTGAGCCCCGGCGCCAGCACCACGAAACTATTGCCGACCACGCCGGCGATCGGCTGCACCGGCGTCAACGCCAGCCCGGCTTCGGCGTTGCCCAGGCTGCCGGCCTCCAGCGCGGCGATGCTGGTGCTGTTGACGCCATTGACGGTGGTGCGGGTGGCGGTGACTTTGAAGGTGCGACCGTCACTCGCCTGCAGCAACGTATCGGCATCGAGCACCGCACCCGCCGTGGCGTTGAAGCTGACCGTGCCGGTGGCGACCTGCGCCGGTTTGCGCGGCTGATTCAGGCGCAGTGCGGCGATGCGTTCCAGGGTCGATTCATCGGCGGTGTCGGGCAGGATCTGCTCGGCAATCCAGTCGAGGTAGCCGTACAGACCGTAAGCGGCGCCGCCGAGTGTGCGGGCCAGGACTTGCGCATCAGACTGGCGCAGCGAATCGCCGGCCAGGTCGCTTTGGGTGCGCTTGATCAGCACCGGCAGCGAAGGGGTTTCAAACGGCATAGATCACCTGCCAACTGTTTTCGGGGTTGATGTCCAGGCGTTCGCCGTCGGCCAGGGTCAGGACCGTGCGCAGGTTCAGGCGCTGGGCGTCGAGGCGTTCGCTGATGATGTCGATGGCGCTGCAGTGGCCGTCGTCGATCAGCCATTGCAAGGCTTCGCGGGCATAGAACTCGGCGTCCATCTGGGTCTGGCGGGTCAGCTTGACCCGGCGCAACAGCCACAATCGCGAGCCGATGCGGTCGTCGGCCACGGTCGGAAAGGTGTCACCCCACCAACCGAAACGCTCCTCGTCGTCGAGGGCATCGTCGTCGGCCGCTCGGCGCCAGGTGAACAGGCTGATCAACACCGCACGGGTGAGCGCAGCGTGGAGGTTCTGACTGAACAGCATCACTGACCTCCCGCCGGCACGCCGGTCTGACCATTGCCGGCCTGCACGCCAACGTGCACGTGCTTGATCTGACTGATGCCACCGGCCAGCTGATCGCCGGTGGAGACAATCTTGCCGGTCTGGTTGATCACCGGCGTGTCGAAGTTCACCGCGGTGCTGGCGCGGATGTTGAGCGTGGCGGTTTCGATGTCGATGATCCGGCCGCGCTTGAAGTGGATTTTGTCGCCCTCGTCGGTGTAGATCGCCACCTCGCCGGCGGCCAGCGATTGCAGGCGGTAACGGCGGTCGGCGACCACCAGGGCGATGGCGTGGGAACGGTCGCCGCCGAGAAACGTGACGACGCCTTCGGCACCGGCCAGCGGGTGGCTGGTGAAGCCGTAGGGTTCGAAGTGCTCCATGTCGTCGTTCACTTCACCGGCGGTGAGGCGCATTTGCAGCGATTGCAGCTTGGAGGCCGAACTGGCGAGCACGACAGTGCCGCGCGCCAGCAGGCGTGTCAGTAGGCTCATAGGGTTTCCTTGGAGGGCGGTGTCGGGCTCAGGTTTTTTTCGCCGGCGATGGGTTGGCGTCGAAGGTATGCGGCGGCGCCACTTGCAGGGTGGTCACCGAGCCCTGCGCCGACAGCGAGTACGTCACCTTGGAAATCAGCATGTCTTCATCGAAGCCGAGCACCGGATCCTTGACCCGCACCAACGTGTTGTGACGCCACAGATCGCCGTTGGACTGGCGCCAGCCCTGCACCTGATACGTGGTGGTCAGCGCCCGGCCCATGCGCGTGGCGCTTTCCCACTGGGCCCGTTGCTGGGCCAGTTCGAACGTCAGTTGCGAGCCTTCATTGATGATCGTGGTGCGCCGGCGTTTGAAGCTCAGGTCGGTCGCCGTCGATTCCACTTCGCTGGCTGCCGCCCCGCTCTTCTTGTCGTTGCCCTTTTGCTGGCCGATCACCTTGTATTCGGAGAACACCTGGCTGTAATCCATCGGCGCATTGGCCGAGAGAATGTTCTTGCCCAGCTCCAGCGCATCGCTGGCTCGGCCGCCGCTGCCCGGTTTGGCCAGCACCAGCCGGCCCTCGGCGTCATCGGTGGAAAACACCCGGTACAGCGAGAGCAAACGGTCGATCGACTGAAACACCGTTTCACCCGGGACGATGGTGTGTTTGCTCAAGCGTGCAGTCTCGGGAATCTCGTTGACCACAAACTGCGAGTACTCCCCGGCCAGGGCCTGGACGATGTTCAACAGCGACTGTTCCTGCCATTGGCCGGGGATGTTTCGCGCCGCACAATCGACCAGATCCTGGGTCCTGGAACTGCCTTCGATGCTCAGGCTGATCTGCCGCCCGTCATAGCTGATCGGGGCCTTGAACACATAACCGGTGAGCACCAGATCCTTGCCGATCCGCACCTCGCACGGGTCGCCGGCCTTGATCCGCTGATCCACGGTCTGCCCCGGCCATTGCCAGGTGATATCGAGTTTGAAGGTGCGGAACTGACGCTCCAGGTCCGCGGTGATCTGCACGCTTTTCCAGCCGCCGTATTCCATGTTGTTGACGGTCAGCGTGACGCGGTTGTCAGTCTCGTTCATGGCTCACTCCCCGGAGACTTTCACTTCGTTGGGTGAATACCCCGGATGAGACAGCCCGTTGCGCTGAATGACCTCAGTCACACGGGTGGCATCGCCAAACTGCTTGTAGGCCACGACCACCGCCGGAAAGGTTTCCTGGAAGGTTTTGCTGACCAGCCGCACACCGGACGAAGCCACAGCCTTGAGGTGCGCGATCAGCGCTTCCTTCACATCGGCGATGGCCTGGTAGTGCGCGGGATCGGCCTTGTCCTGAGCCATTTGCAGCACTTCGTTCAACGCTTTTTGCAGCGTTTGCAGATCATCCGTGACCGGCACTTCCTGACGACTGACCGGCTGCTTCGATTGCTGATCCAGCGAAGGTGTCGAGTTCAATTTCACCGGCTTCGACGCCACTGGCATCGAAGCCACCCATTGCGCCACTTTGACGATCAGCGTGTCCTGCACCAGATTGGCCAGAGCCTGCGCCGCAGCCGTGGTGTCCTTGCCGGTGGTGATTTTCGGTGCATCGGCCTTGCGGATGGCTTCGAGTTGTTGGGACACGTCGGCAATCACGCCACGGTAGCCCTCCTTCGCGAACGCCTTCAGCTCTTTGATATCGCCGAGCAAGCCCTTGAACTCCGCTGCCACTTCCTTGGGCAGTTCCTTCACGGCCCTGACCAGCTCGGTGATTTGCTTGTACTGCGCGATCAGCGGTTTGAGCTGTTCCTTGATCACGTCGTACACGCCGGTGAGGCTGTTGCGCAGATTGGCGATGCCGATCCGCGCCGCCTTGATCAGGGTCATCGCCTGTTCGAAGCGCGCCACCGCCGAGCCGAGCAAACCGTCGGCCTTGGCCAGCAGCACTTTCTGCGTGCTGACCGTCGCCGTCGGAAACGGCAGCGGCCGGTCGGGGTAGAACTTCAGGGTGAACGTCACCATCCCGCCGTCCTGGCGGGTATGGGTCATGTCGCACTCGCCGACCTTGACCTGCAAGCGCCCCAGCCACGGATGCACCAGTTCGCCGCTGCCCTGTTCCAGCGCCTGGAGCAGCTTGTCGCGCTGCGCCAGGCAATCGGCACCGATGATGAACGCCGTCAGGTCGTGGGTCTTGGCCTGCTGACCAAGGTCCTCGAAAAACGGCAGGTCGCGTTGCGGATACTCGTGCAACTGCCCCTTGCGACCGACCGGGGTTTTCGCCTGGTCGATCCAGAACCCGACACCGCGAAAGGATGCCGGCAACAAACGGTCACGCCAGTTCATTGGAACCTCCCATGGACAGCGAGCGATAGCCGATGCGCGAACTGAGCGCCAGCCCCGGTTGATTGGTTTGCGGTTGATCGGTGCGCAGCCCCGCCGGCGCATTTTCGAAGCGCACCGTCAGGCCGCCTTCGAGTTGCGTGCGGTTGTTGGCGGCGCTTTGCTGGATCAGGGCGCCGGAGGATTGCGGCAAAGAACTGGTCATTGCCGACGAGGCGGAAGCAGCCGCCGGGGACTGTCCGGTAATCGTCGCCACAACGCCGGAAAGATTGCCATTGAGCAATTCCCGGATGGGTGCGACGACACTTTGCAGTTTTGCCCACAGTTCGCTGAACCAGCCGAGGATCGGCTCCCAGGCTTGCTTGATCGACTCCATCGGCGATTGGCTGAACAGAGTGCCGAAGGCGTTCGCGACCGATAGTGCCTCTGTGGTCAACGATGCCCACAAACCGGAAAAGTAGCCTTTCAAACCGTCCCACTGCGCCATCGCCGATTCCATCGGCGAGAAGTTGAACAGGTTCTGGAACTCGCTTTTCAGCATCAGCGCACTCGCCCGCAGCACATCCCAGAGCGCAGAAAACACCTCGCCCAGCGGTTGCCAGTTACTTTGAATCAGGCTGAACGGCGACCAGGAGAACGTCGACTTCAGTTGTTCCCAACCGGCTGAAGCGGTTGCTCTCATGTTGTCCAGCACACCGGAGAACATCCCCAGAGCCGAACCCCACACGCCGGAAAATCTGTCGGCCAGCGAGCCGTCGAACGTTGCCTTGAGCGTGGCCCAACCGGTGGTAGCGCTGGTTGCTGCACGGTTCCAGAACCCGCTGAACACCGTTTGCGTCGAATCCCAGACTTCGGCCAGTTTCGCCTTCGGCGAGGTGTACAGATTGGCCCTTAGCGCTTCCATGCCGGTCGCGGCTTTTGCTGCCGCGCTGTCCCAGAACTCACCGAATACCGTTGCCGTCGCACCCCAGACCTCGGCCAGTTTCGCCTTGGGCGAGGTGTACAGATTGGCCTTCAGTGCTTCCAGGCCGGCGACGCTACCGGCGACGGCGTCGTTCCAGTAATCCTTGACGACAGCGCCAGCCGAATCCCACAGCTCGCCCATCATCGCCCCGAACGCATTCAGGCGCGCGGTCGCGCCCTCTGCAAGACGACTGGCACCGGCAACGGCGTCAGCCTTCATTTCTTCCCACTTCTGTTTGGCAGAGGCTTGCATCGAGTCGAATTTCAGCTTCGCGCCCGTGGCCATCTCGTCCCAGCCTTTTTGAACCTTGTCTATACCGCGATGGGTCGCATCGCTGACCGATTGCCAGGTCTTGCTGAAGAATCCGCTGATCGACGCCCAGTTATCGGTAATCAGGCGCGCGCCAATCACGATCAACGCCACCGCCGCAGCGATAGCCGCAGCAATCAGGCCGATCGGTGACGTCAGGATCCCCAACACCGCGACCAGCCCCATCGCACCAACCGTCACCACCGTGAACGCCACCGCCGCTGCCGCCAGTCCTTCGACGAGGTAAGGGTTGTTCGCGACGAACTCGCCAATCGAGGTGATCACCGGCGTCAGCGCCGTGACGATGCCGTTGACAGCCGGCAGTAATGCCTGACCGATATTCAGCGAAATCTTGTCCAGCGCCTCGTTGAACTTCTCGAGGTTGGCCGAGGTTTCGCCGTGGACCACCTTGGGGACTTTCAGGTGTTTGTTCGCCAGGGCTTTTTTCGCCAGCGCGTCCTGCGCCTCGATGGCTTTCTTGATGCCGTCCTGAAACGGCTTGAGCAAGCCACCTTCGGCGATGAACCCGGCGACGTCCAGCGGCTCGAGGCCGCTGTCTTCCATGCTTTTCTTGAATGCTGCGACCTTGCCGCGCAGCCCCTTCATCTCGGCCTCCATTTTCTCGGCGCCCTTGAGCACCACGAGCATGTTGACCGTGACGGGGAAGTTCTGCGGGATCAGGCTCAATTGTGTATTAGCCATCACTGCACCTGCTGCATCGCATTGATCCGTTGCGCGTGCTCCAGCGATTCGCGAAGCACATCCAGTGGCCTGGCCATCATCTGTTCGGGGTCAACCTTCCAGAACCAGGCCAGGTCATAGGCGACCGAAATCAGGTCGGTGATGGCTCCGACGCCGCACTCATGAAAAAACTCGCAACGGCCCAGCTCAATGCGTTGAGGTCAGCCAGATCCAGCTGGTTGACCGACGACGGCGGAATGCCGGCGCACACGGCGATGTATTTGGCCGCCACGTCCATGTCGAGGCTGACCTCTTCGCTCTTGTCGATCTTGTACGGCAGCGCCTTGATCGCTCGCACTTCCTGCACCGTCGGACGGCGCAGGACGAGTTCGGTCAGGGGCTCGCCGTGAGCTTCGATCGCAACCTGAAGCTTCACGGCGCCGCTCATTGCCAGGTCCCCTTGATGCCTTCGAATTTCAGTTCGATGGTGGCGTCATCGCCCTTGGAGACTGGCTCTTCGACCAGGTAGGCACCGGCCAGCACATAGACTTTGCCGTTGCTGAATTCGCAGGTGACGGTGATGTCGGTGCCTTCGATCAGCTTCTTCAGCGGAAAGTCAGCGGTGTGCAGCGCGGTCACTTTGAACGACGGCGCGATGTCGGTTTCCTTGTAGAAACCCGGCACGACGGTTTCGCGTTTGACGGCCATCAACGGGGCTTCGCAGCCGCCATTGATAGTCAGTTGTGCACCGTCGACCTTGACGTAGCAGGTGCCTGCAATCAGTTGACCCATGGTGTTACTCCCTTCAAATAAAAAGCCCACGCGAAGTGGGCTGGATTCACAGATTCAAACGGGCGATCAGGCCGCGTCGTCGTACTGCAGGCGGAACTGGTTGAGCAGTGCGAACACGCGCAGACCGTTGATGTAATCCGGCGGGAACAGCACGTTCACGCGGCTCGGGTCCTGCACGTCGCGCTCGACGATCAGGTGCTCGGCGAACAGCTCGGCGTTCTCCACGTGGCCTTCGAGTTCGAGCTTGGCGTACTGGGCGATCAGCTCACCGCGAATGGTCGCCGGGGTGACGATCGGCTGGCCGGCGCCGAAACGGGTGCCGTCGGAAGCCAGTTTGTGGCGACCGTACTTGCTGGTGATCACGCTTTGCAGACGACGCACGATGAACGCCGACTGGTGCATGGTTTCGCTGTCCAGATACGAGTTGTCAGCCTGGCCGTAGGCGTTCTTCTGGTAGGTGGTGATCGAGCGCTGGATGCGCACGTAACCGCCTTCGTAGTACGCGGTGGCGATGCCGTAGTTGAGCAGCGACTGACGCTCGGTCAGGGTGAAACGCTCGCTGGCCGGAGCCGGATCGACACCCGGCAGGCTGCCGCTCTGAGTCGGACGGCTGGCGTCGGCGGAGATGAACACCGCAGTGCGCGCAGCCAGTGCCGCAGCTTGTACCCACACCGGTTGTGGAACGCCCGGTTCCAGTGCCTGAATGGTCATGTGCTGGTCGTTGCGTGCCTGACCGGCCGCCACCAGCGTGCCGACGGTGCCGCGCTTGGCGCTGTAGACGTGACCGAACAGTTGCTTGGCCCACGACCAGCGACCGGTGCTGTCGTCCATCACCGCTTGCCAGGTGTTGAGGGTGGCCAGATCAGACCATGGCAGCGCGATGAATTCGAACGGCTCGTCACCCAGTGCGGCAACCGCTTCTACCTGATCAGGCACACCGACGCCGCCGGTCATGGCGGTGATGGCGGTGGTCAGGCCGGCCGGGGTTTCTTCGCCGTTGCTCTTGCCCAGGCGATTGAATTGCAGGCTGATGTCGTTGCCGCTCTCGCCAGTCCATTTGGCGTTCAGCGTGACCACGCCTTCGGCCGCCGCAGCGCTCACCGGCAGATCGGCGGTGGCGTTGATTTTCTGAGCCAGAGCCATCGCCGCTTGAGCAGCAGTGGCACCGTTGACCACAGTGGCCTGGACGCGAACGCCGCCGACATACAGGTTGAGCACGCCGGCCTGAGTCGCGGTGCCGGTCAGGGTCAACACGCCTTTGGCGATGGCGCCGGTGGCGTTGTGCAGCGGCAGGCACCAGATCTCACCGATCGGGTCGGCCTTGCGGAAGGTTTCGTACATCGAGGCGAGCATCGAACCCTGGCCGCCAATGCTCTTGGCCAGTGCCACGCTGGAAACCAGCACCAGTTTGCCGACTTCGCTCGGGGCGATGTTGTCGTTGACCTGCGCCACGATCAGGCGACGCATGGACGAGGACGCGCTATTGGCGGCCGAGTTGTCCATTTCGGCATAGAACAGCGGTACACGAATGTCCGCAGGAATGTTGCTGAATCCGATCGCCATTATTTGGCTCCCTTTTGTTTGGCTGTTGCGGTTTTGAGGGTGATATCGCCGTCGGTCAGACGCCGGCGCCACCAGGCGCTGTCCAGCACTTCACGGCCTTCCAGTGGCAGCAGGTCGCCGGCTTCCGGGTCCGGCACGGCACGGCCAGGGGCCGGCACTACGGTGATGCGGTTGCTCATGGGGTTACGTCTCCAGAGAAAGTCAGTTCCACGCGCCCGTCAGGGCCCGGGCGTTTCAGGTTGGGGTCGGCCGGGTCGATCGCATCGACCCGCACGGTGGCCCCGGTAAAGGACGACAAACCGTCCAGTTCGCGCTCGTGCCAACTCTCCGCAGGCTGACTTGGCAGATTGCGGCCCAGCTGGAACTCGGCAAAAAAGCGCAGCCGATAGAACGCGCGGCTGCTGGTGATCGAGACCGTTTCGCCGCCGTCGTAAACGATGGCGCTGTAGTTGGAATCGGGTTTGAACCCCACCAGCGCCCGCCACAGTTCGGCGCGCAGGTCGTGCAACAGATCCAGCGCTTTTGTGGCGTCCGTGGTATCCAGTGCCAGGATGATTTCGAAGCGGTCGCGAATCGGTTGGCTGGCGGCGTTCTGGGCGGTGCTGGTGCTGGCCAGGTCGGCCAGCGGTGAAACATGGGCCGAGGGCATCGGCAGATTCGGGTCGCCTTGCAGTAGCGCCAGGTCAACACCTGTCGCGATATGGCCGGCAAGGCTTGGGCATTGCGCACGCAGCTGCGTGAGGATCGGGGAGACCTTCATGGGGAGCGTTCCAGGTTTTATGAATGACCACAGCGAGGTGTGGCGATGAGACCGGGGGATCAGTCCTTGGCTTTTGCCTCGGGATCGCGGCCGGTCGCTTCGATCAGGCAGCGATAGCTTTCCTCGCGCTTGCCGCTGGCCGTGACCTTTTCAATCGACCAGCGACCGCGCATGAAGTCCGGCCAGGTATCGTCGAGTACCAGCAGACCTTCGGCTGCCAGCAGCGGATCGCCCGGACAGGTGACCTTCAGCTTGTATTTCTCGCGCAGCATCTTGCGCACTTCGGCCTCGCCGATGGCTTTGGCTTCTTCTTCGCTGGCCAGTTTCTGGCGAATGACCTTGTAGGGTTCGGACCCGGTGATCACCTCCTGCAGCTTGCCGAGCGCACTGTCCCAAAAGGAGGTTTTGCAACCCTGGTTCTGGGTGCGGGCCGTCTCTTCCAGCGTGGCGCTGATGAAGGCGTGATCACCCGGCCGATTGTTGTGGGTCACCGACAGCCTGACGTCCGGTATCACCTGGCCCGACAGGTTTTTCAGTTGCGCCGGTTTCGCCAATACATAGAGGTCGTTGAACGGCTTGGCCACCGCGTCGTACTTTTTCGCCAGGCGTGTGATGAAGCCCATGTCGGTTTCGTTCGACTGGTCGACATGGGCGATCCGGATCAGCGCCAGTTCGGGATCCACGCGCGGCGAGAATCCGTGTCTCGAGACCAGCTCGCGAAACAGTCCGCCAAGGGTTGTAGGGCCATGACTGGCCGTGCGCCGTTCCTTGAATCCGGTGTCGTCCTTGCCGCTGAAAGGCGCGGCGGTCGCGACCAGCGTCAGGCGCAGCGGGAACAGCGTGGGTGTCAGTCGGGTCACTTTGAACTGGCCCTTTTCGACCAGCCCGGTCTCCAGATAGCCGACCCGCAAGCCGATGGTTCCGCCCAGGGTCGGCAAGCCTTCAAGGCCTTCCAGGTCGAGCACCAGCGTCAGTTGATCGGACTCCATGCCAGCGGCATCGATGTGTTCCCAACTGATCAGGCGCTGGTTCAGCAGGTCCTTGTGGGCGCCGTAGATTTCAATCGCCGGCGTAAATCCCTGTGCCATGCAGCCTCCTTAATCCCAGGCCAGAACCGGTTTGATTGCGGCCGGTCTGCTGTCGAGCTCCGGCAGCGTCACCCAGACACCTGCCGGCAGGATCGGGCCGTGCTCGGCCAGGGTCGGGTTGAGTGTCCACAGGGCTTCTTCGGCGCTGTCATCACTGCGACCGGTTTCGCGGTACAGCAACAGATTCACCGAGTCACCGGCCAGGCTTCGTACCTTACGCATTGTTGAACTCCGCCAGTTCGATAACCCAGTCGACCACCATCGCCGTGCCGTCATCGATGACGCAGCTTTGGGTTTCCTGAACATTGTTGATTCGCCAGAGACCCCAGTTGCGGCCGACGCCATCGATCAGCGGCAGGGGGACTCGAAGCGATTGCAGGGCCCGCAGCTCATCGAGCCGATCCATGGCCACCGCGTACATCGACTTGCCGGTGATGTTCAGGGTTTCCGGTTTCTGTCCGATCTGACTGGACTTGGGTTTGCTGGTGAGAATCGGCAGTTCCGTCCAGCCGCCATCGGATTTGCGCAGCAATGTGCTGTAGGCAAAGCCGCGGGACAGGCCGAAGATGAAACTGCCCAGTGCCATTTGTTGTTTCATGTGGCGACTCCATCGGTCAGGGCTGCGTCACGTCGTGTGGCGAGGGCATTGCCGGCCACACCTGGGACAAATTGGGACGTGAAGTGCGACTCCAGCACCTGCGAAAGCATCGTGCCGAGCTTCTCGGAGTTGAGCAGTTCGCTGCCGCTGACTTGCACTGAAGGTGCGTAGGTGAATTGCGGAGTTGGCGTTGGTGTTTGCATTTGCGCCGCGGACAGGTCCTTGGCGACTTCAGCTGGCGGAGCGAGCTTGTCCTTTTCTGATTCGGGGGCGAGTTTTTCGCCCAGCCACGAACCACCTACGCTGCCCGCGGTGCTGCCGATGATGCCGCCCACCAAACCACCGATCGCGGTGCCGATAACGGGAACGAAGCTACCGATCATCGCGCCCGCCACGGCGCCGGCATAGCCGCCCGCCAGGCTTCCGCCCGCCGAGCCTATTGCTCCGCCGACCGCTTTGTTGTCGCCATCCTGTATGCCTTTGAATACGTCGGGAACCGCGGTGACCAGTGTCAAAAGCACGTTGGACTTGGTGAATCCTTTGGCTGCACTGTTCGCGTCCTTAAAGCGACTGCCCCATGTCTGGGGCGACGCATCCACATTCGCAGCCAACTTCATTTCCGCCTTCGCCCCGGCCTTTGCCTTCCCTCCCTTCTTCGGCTTTTTCGGCTTTTGCTCAGGCGAATTGGCGGAGGCGCTATCGGTAGATCCGGCAGCAACAGGTTTGCCGTCGGGTCCAACGCCGGCGGCGCGATCCACGATTTCGATGAGGGGCCCCGCTCCCGCCGTCATCAGAAGTTTTGTCGCTGCATTACGCAAGGCCGAAGCCATCGCAACCTTGATTTGCGCCCCCCTGGAAACAGCGATCACTCCTACCAGTGCGAGCAGGGCTGCTGTGGCCTTTGGCTGCTCCTCGGCAAAGCTGCTTATCCCGCCGACCACACCGTCCAGCGTGACGACCAGACCATCAACCAGATTGGTCAGTGAACTACCCAGGGCCGTGGACAATCGGGTCGCACTGGCATCGAGCGCATTCCATCGTCCTTGCGAGGTTTCACCCAGTTGCGTAGACGTCCTGGCCACAGAATCGATGTATTCGGGTTTCGAGTCTGACTTCGGATCCTGGCCGGGAACCAACGAAAACGCCTTTTGCACGTCTTCTGGTTTTTTCAGCAATTTAACGATCGCATCATCGTTGCCGAAGAGGGACTTCGTCAGCGACTCCCGCTCTTTCTCGTCCGATGTGCCCTTGAGCGCATCCAGCAACTTATTGATAACCGCCGGGGCGTCCGTGCGCATTCCACTGGCCACGGTCTCTGGTGTCAGGCCTTCCACGCCTAACTTTGCCCAGGCAGCGCGCTGCTCTTGTGTCGCAGCCTCGCCCTTGGTCAGTACCGTGGTGAACGCATTCAACCCGGCGCCGGCACTGGCCTTGTCTGCACCACTGTTGAGAAAAGCGGCGGCCAATGCAGCAATCTGTTCAGGCTTGAGCCCCGTGGCTATCGCTTTTTCGCCGGAGCTCTGAACAACGGAGCCGATGTCAGCGGCTTTGGCGTCCAGCCCGCTGTGACCCAGGTAGTTGCTGGCATCAGCCAGACGCTGGCTTTGCGTGCGATCAAGTTTCATCGCCGACTGCCACGCCAGCATCATTTCGCCAGCCGTTTTTACATCAATACCGAATGCCGCGGCGTTGATGGCGGCGTCGCGAGCAAATCCGGTCAGAGCGTCGGCTTTCGCCTTGCCTTCAAGACCTTCGCCAACACCGGACCTGGCCGCTGCCAGTTGAACTTTCAGCAGATCCACAGCGGTCGCCCCACTCGGAGCGACCTGCTTGTCACTGGTCATCTTCTGGGTGTCTTGTGACAGCGCCCGAAGTTGATCCTTGTCCAGCTTCACGATCTGATTGAGTTCAAGCAGAGCCATTTGGTTGGCCATTGAGGCCTGCATGAACTTGAGCGGTGAACGCTGCTCCACCTCTGCCTTGAGTTTGGACTTCGGCTCGTTCGTCGCAGCTGCTGCGGTGCCAGCCTTGAATAACGACTGTTGGGCGGCCAGCACTTCCCGAAGCTTGATCTGTTCCTGGGTCAGTAAACGAATATCCGCACTGGCCATAGCCAGTGCCAGACTCAAATCCACCAGCGGTGTGCCGAGGCTGTCGGGCGCTATCGATGCCCCGGTCAGTCTGGCGTTGCCGAACGCCATGCTTCCAATCTCGCTGGCGAGCATCGGCGCATACTTTGTATCTGCCATGCCGCTCTACTCCTGTTTCACGCCAAGGCGAGTGATCGCTATGTCGTAGCGGCGCAACGCCTTTTCGGCGTCCCACTCCAGAATCTCCGCCTCACTTACCGGGTAAATGAGCGGCACGATATCGAGGATTACTTCGATGTCGCGTTCTGAAAGAAGGCCGCCGGCTGGTTTAAAAAATCGTCGATGCGCACCTGCAATTGCGTCCAGTCCGGCACGGTCATCAGGGCCAGATCGGGGATCATCAGGCCGGTGCAATGGGCGGTGATGAACTCGGCGCGTTCCTTGGCCGTTTTCAGTTTTTTCATCACTTTGGTGGCCCGCAGCGCCGGCATTTCCAGGCTCAGCGAGGTCACGGTGCGGCCGGTGACGGCGAGCGGTTGCAGCAGTTGCACCTGATCGGGATCGTCGGATTTTTCCGCGTCTTCGACCTGATCGAGAAAGTACGAAGACGGACGGGTCGAGAACTCGTGCACGTACTGCGCGATGGTCACGTAATCCGGACGCTTGAGCTGGTCGAGCTCCTTGACCGACAGGCCGGTGGCCAGCAGCGCCAGCTCGAAGAACTGGTCGTCTTCGTCATCGCCGGCGCGTTCCAGCGCTTCTTTCTGGGCGGCGTAGAACAGCGGCTTGAGCTGGATCGATTCAATCTGCGAGCCGTCGTCACCGGTGATCGGCGACAGCAGGTCATGCTTGGGTGGCATCCACGACATGTATGAATTCCTTGGTGATTCTTGAGGGGTGTTGCAGTCCCTTGTGGGAGCGGGCAAGTCGCACCGCCGCTCCCACAGGGTTTTGTGATTGCCTTTGGCCGAGGCTTACGGCATCAGCACCGCACGACGGGCATCACCGAGGATGTCGACGCCGTTGAGCACGAACTTCTGGGTACGCACGTCGATGTCGATCACCGGCACGCCGTTTTCCAGGCGGTTGTAGGTGCGGCAGGAGAACTCAAGAGTCGTCAGGGCTTTGCCACCCATTTTGATTGCTTCCTCCCCCATGGTTTTGAGCTTGCCGCCAATGGTGTGATAGGTGAACCAGGTGTTGCCGTCCTGGTCCTGACCGGCTTCACGCACGTTCAGCAGAATGTCGTCGCCCAGTTTCACGCCCATCGCCAGCAGCACTTCAGCGCCGGTGCCTTGCAGCTTGAGCGTGGCATTCAGCGGCTTGGCGCTCTTGGCCATTTCCTCAACGATGAAGCGCCCGCCCGTCATGTTTTCCATGTCGAAGTCGATCTTCGGCGGAGTGAATTCCTCAACGGTCGCCGACAACGGCAGGCCTTGCAGGGTGGCCGCGATGGCCTGTCTTACGCGGTTGGTAAACATTAGAGAACGTCCTCCAGGAACTGCTCGATGATTTCATCGCGGGCGTTGAGTTGATAAACCATGTGTTCGTTCGGCGCGTAGCGGCCGTAGTCGATGACCACGTACCAGGTGCCGTTCTTGTACTTCTCGACGCTGTTGAGTTCCGGGTGCAGATATACGCTGCCGCCGGGAATGGTTTCGTCGGCGACCAGGGTTTGCAGCCAGTCGTTGATGCGTTTGACTTCCTGATCCATGAACGACTTGGTCAGGTTCTTGGCCATGGCTTTCTGGCCGGCCTTCACCAGCTTGCGGCTGATGGCGTCTTCCAGACCGACGTAGCTGATGAACTTGCCGGTGATCGAGCGGTTGCCCAGCAGCGAGAAGCCGCCAAGGATGGTGCGGGCGTAGTAGCTGACGCCGTAGCGGTTGAGCAGATCGCCTTCGGTGGAGGTGTCGAGGATGTTGTACTCGACGACCCGCGACACGTCTTCGGCGTAGGTCACCTGGTTGCCCGGGCTTTCCCATTGCTTGACCTTGGCCAGCGCGGCAATCGCCAGACTGGAGGGCGCGAGGAAGACGTTTTTCTTCGCTGCTTTCGAGTACACGGCGGGCATGTTGTGCACCACCAGGCAACGGTCGAAACCCAGATCCGCACCACCCAGTTCCTGGCTGTACAACACCTGATCGGCGACCGAGGCGTCCTTGCCGTCCAGCACCACACGGGCCTTGATGCGCTTGCCGAACGCGGCGAACTCGCTGGCCACCGCCTTGGTGCCAGTGAAGCCTGGCGCGCCGATGATGGTCAGGTCTTCCGGGACGCTGCCCAGTGCCGCCAGACCGAGCTTGCGGCCGGTGGCCGGTTCAACACCGCCGATAACGGCGTTGACGGTATCGGCCGGGGTCGCGCCCGCTTCGACGATCACTACGTACACCGGCACCTTGACCACTTTGAGGATCTGGTAAACCGCGTGGTACAGGGTGCCCTCTTCCGAACCGGTCGGATCGAGCAACGCATGAGTGGTGAAGCTGTTGATGCGAAACGGCGCGTTACGCGGAATCAGCGGATCGGCGTTCGGCGCAGTGCCGACCAGACCGATAACGTTGTCACCCAGGCCACCCATGGCCTCCGGGGATTCGGTGGCATTGACGGTAATGCCGTTGTGCTCGAAGTTCAGAACCTCAGCCATAGTCAGTCAGCCTTCTTGGCAGCGGCCTTCACGGCCTTGGTGGTAGGTGTTTTCAGCTCCAGTCGACCGGCGCTGTGCAGCGCACTGGCCTCGACATCGAGCAGATCGAGTTCCTGGCCGACGCTCGACCAGTGCCCACCGCCGGTGGGGAATGGAACGAGCACGGTGTAGGTTTGGCGGGTTGCCATTTTTCGTTTCTCCATAAACGGGAAAGCCCCTCAAAGGGAGGGGCTTGGCGGGTGTTGAATGTTGTAGGGCAGACAAGAAGAAGCCCCGATATGCGGGGCTTTATTGAAGGGTTGTGTCTGATGTGCCTGGCGAGGAATCCGGCCAGCCATCCTTGAGTAATTCATCGGTATAGGTTTCGGCAATCACCGCTTCTGTCAGCACCTTCTCTCGGTCAAAACAAGCCTGAACATGAAAGCGAACAGCCTTTGCAATACCGAGAATCTGCGCCGAGGTCAGCTGGACAAAACCAGTTACAGCCTTGTAACTGCAGTGATAGGCAGGATCCAGCATCGCTGAGACTGCCATGCCGGCGATCAGCGATTGGCTGTCTCGGGAAGTATCGATAGCGACGCCATCGACCAAGATGCCCGAGCCTTCACGACGGAATCGCTCTTCGGCAATACAGGTCAACCGACGGCTTTTTACCAACGTGCCGTAGGCATGACCAAACGCCTCTTCCAGTTCGTTTTCGGTAGGTTCATGGTCAAAAAGAACCTCGCCGTCAGCCAGCGGCCAGTCCGGGGCGACACAACGAAAGGCCGTCCCCACATTTGAGTAAGCTCTCAACATAGGTAACTCCTTAAAAACTGTATTGCGAGATGAAGATGCTGTTTGCACTCGGTACGGATGTATCCACGGTGTAGTAAATCGTCTGGGATGTTGTCATTGCCATATCGGAAAATGCGCTGAGAACCCCCAGCCTGGCTACCCCACCAATTCCTATAGTCTTCATTCCACTACCCGTTGCATCCGACGCGATCCCGAGATAACCACCTCCACCCGTTTCAGCATTCGCAATGTAGTGAACATATCCACCAACGGTCTTGGCGTTCTTCGGAACCACAGCTGCCAGGGAAAGGGGTGTCCATGTCTGTGACACGCCGTTGGACAGAATTGACGTTTTACCGATGGATACCAACCGCTGATGTTGGGTACCGACTGACATCAGTCGACTCGCATAGGTCTGCCAAATACTGACCAGTGCACTCGCTGTGTAACCGACTGGCATATTGGAACCGCCGTAGACTTCAGGGATTGAAATCGAAGTGGCGTTGACGGCCAGCATCTTCGCCACTTTGGAGTCAGGGTTGTAGATGACATAGATGCCGACGCTGCCACTGGCAGGAGCAGAACCAATGTCCATTCCGCCAGCGCCAACCGTTGTCAGGTCGATGGACAGGTTGACGTTCGACAACCTGTACTGGCCAACACCCGGCTGCTCGACAATCAGTTGGTCAGCGGTCAGCGTTGCAACCGAAGCGGCGACAGGCAGCGACATTCTCAGATTACGCGCGGCGCCAACTTCTGCGCCGCTGAGTCGAGCCAGTCTGGTTTCAGCTGCCAACGCGGCGACATCAATATTTCCCTGATTGACCGGTGCGTTCCAGGCCTTGATGCACCACATCACGGCGAGGTTGCGTGGGCGCACGGTTTTCCAGTACGAACCGGTATTGAGGGCAGTGACACCGGTGGACGTGTAGTAGATGTCACCTTTGAAATCAGGCGCCGGATCGGCATCGATCGCGTCGGAGTTGCCAATGCCCTGAACGGCTGGCGCCTCGGCATTGTCACCCTGGATCTTCGTACCGGCCTGGTAGCTGCCGACATTACGACCGGCGTCTATTCCACGTCCATGATCCCAGCCACGCAGGAACTCACCGCGAGATTCCGGCAAGCGGAAGTTGCCCGCACCTTCGTCCCCCTTGTTGAACTTTGTACCGAGATAAGCCGCCAGATCCGGATAGGTCGCAATGCTCTGCACGCTGCCATCCAGTTCGAGATAACCGGCAGGAACGACACCCGTTGGGAACGACAGGACAGCTCCGACCGGTACAGAGGATTTGAGCTGCGCGACTTCATCGGCCAGTGCGGCGACGTCGATGTTTCCCTGATTGATCGGCGCGTTCCAGGCCTTGATGCACCACATGACCGCCAAGTTACGCGGTCGAGCCTCGCTCCCTCCCGACGTGTTCATGTAGCTGGAAAAGTTGGAATTGCCCGCTTGCGTTCCATTGTCGGCAGCGATACCCGCGGCGTTGGAGCCACCGGTATTGCCGAAAACCGGAACCCGGGTGTAGGTGTGGGCGTGAGCCTTGTTGTCGTCCGCCTGCCAGCTACCAATCCCACGGCCTATATCGATCCCGCGACCATGATCCCAGCCCCGCAGGAATTCTCCGCGAGACTCCGGCAACCGGAAACTGCCGGTGCCTTCATCGCCCTTGTTGAATTTTGTACTCAGGTACGCCGCCAGATCCGGATAGGTTGCAATGCTCTGCACACTGCCATCCAGCTCCAGAAAGCCCGGCGGAACGATACCCGTCGGGAACGCCATGACAGCACCCACCGGAACGGCAGATCCGAGCCGGGAGACTTCCTTGACCAGTGCCGCTACGTCAATGTTTCCCTGATTGATCGGAGCGTTCCAGGCCTTGATGCACCACATGACGGCAATGTTGCGGGGGCGGGTTTCCGTGGAAGTACGAGCCACCTTTGAAGCATCAAGGATCACACTGTGGTAAGCGTCTTTCTGGTTGAGCGGCGATGAGGACCGGCTCATGTTGCCCATTGTGAACGCGCCACTTACGGTGGTGATATCGAGATAGCCATCAAAGGTGCCGTAGATGTTCTGCAGCGTGTCAGTCTGAGAACTGCCGATTGCCCGACCGCCATCGATGCCACGCCCATGATCCCAACCCCGCAAGAACTCCCCACGCGCCTCAGGCAACCGGAAATTCCCGACGCCCTCATCCCCCTTGTTGAACTTGCCGCCCAGATAGGCGCTCAAGTCCGGGTAAGTCGCGCTGCTCTTGACGCTGTTGTCCAGCTCCAGAAAACCCGGTGGCGGTGTGTCAACGGGGAAGGCAACAATCGATCCCACCGGCAACGCCGACGCCTTGGCAATCAACGCTTCGACTTCAGCTTTGGTGTAGGAGTCCTTGATGCCAAAACCGGCCAGCGTGTCGGGATTCGAGCCGGCCGTCGCGCGGCCGTATTCGTCGACGCTCAGACTCTTGTAAGTCCCGGCGGCAATCCCGGTACGACCTGCCAGCATCTTGAACGTCAGCGCAGTCGTGCCGAGGGTGATCGGCGCGTTGGTGGTCAGGTGCCACAGCGAATCGCCGTTGAGCGTGCCCTCTTCCACCATCACCGTCAGGCCCGGTGTGACCTTGGCGCTGACGTTGGCATCGTTGGCCCGAACCCAGTCGCCGTTGGCGACGATCCACAGGCCGTTGTCCTTGGCCAGGGTCTGATTCGACAGCAGCACGCGGTCGCCGGCGATCACTGCCACGCCGTCGATCTGCTGCGCACCGTTCAACACCACGTTGGCGGTGGCGGCAACCCGTACCGATTGTTTGCCATCGAGTTTGCCGAGTTCTTCGGCGAGGTAGCTCATGACCCAGGCGCGAGTGGCCTTGACCACGGTGTCGTCGATCAGCAGCGTCACCAGCGAGGCATTGCTGGTCTCGAAAATCGAGCGGATGTAGAACTCTTTGCCCGAGCCCGACGTGGCCAATACCGGTTTGAACGACTCCGGGTATTTGACGATGGCGTAGAGAATCCCGGTGTCGGTCCACAGCCCGGCTTCACGCACGTACCAGCCACCGACGTCCGGCGGGATGGTGACTTCGGCGAGCAGCCAGCTCGGGTTTTTCTCGTCCTGGAACAGTGCGTTGAGCGGACCGCGCCAGACTTCGCGTTTGAGCGCGGTGGCGGTCGCGGCCGGGTTGTAGACCGCGCCGCCGCCGTCGCCGACGGAAATCTGCGTCAGCTTGATCGGCAAGCCCGCGGCCTTGCACGCCGTTTCGTAGGCAATCCCTGCGTTGGTGAGCAGGGTGTAATAGTCAGCCATTCAGGCCCCCTGAGGATAAATAGTGGATGTTTCGACGGTGTACATGCCTGCGCCCATGAACGCCTCTCCCGAGGTTTCGAGCCCTTCGATGAACACCGGATAAACCGTGGTCAACTCACCGCAGAAGGTCGCGGCGCCGATGACGTGATTGCCGAAGGCGCTGAGGCCGACCGACACCGACAGCACGTCCCGCTCGCTCTTGGCATCCGCCAGGCGTCGGTCGAGACGGGCGTCGATTTCTTCGCTGTAGGGTTGTTCGCTGAAGGCCCGCACGGAAAAGCTGTAAGGCTCGCCGGGCGGTGTCTGCTCGTACCAGGCGCGGATTTCCGGCCTGAGCTGCAAACCCTTGGCGGCGTTCTCCAACGCCTTGCGAGTGCCGGCCTGGCGCGCGGTGGGCCAGGCCAGTTCAACGGTCAGGCGCTTTTCCGCTTCCGGTGCGTCGGTGCTCCATTCGGCGACGCCGCGATCCGCTGCGAGATACGGCAGGAAGGCGACGGGGGTTGAGGCCGGGTTCATCAATTCGGGAAACGGCGGCGCGATGCGATCAAGCAATGCGCCGAAGCCGATATCGAGTGCCCGTTCCAGCGCCGAGCTGTTGGCCGGCAGCAGGGTCGGACGCGGTGTCTGATCGGTCATAGCGTCTGCACCTCGACCTCGACCGCCGTGCAGTACGGCGCTTGAAACGCCGAGCACACGACAGGCTCCAGCGGTTCAAGAATCTGCAATTGCACGGCGCCGGCGCTGTGCAGCGTGTAGTCGATCCAGCTCGGATCGACCCGGCCTTCCAGGCGATGGCAGCTGTCGGCGTAGGCCTGCAAGTGTTGCTGCGCGGCAACCTTGGTCAGGCCCGAATCCGGGCCGGAATTGATCTTGGCCACGACGCGGATCTTGTAGCGCTGAATCTCGGCAGCCTGCACCGTGACCTTGTCCGTTTCCGGACAGACATCGGGCCGGGCAAAGTGTCGGCGCACGCCGTCGAGCAACGTCACGGATGGCGTACCGTCGCCCTCTCGGGCAAGCACGGTGACTTGCACTTCACCCGGCGCGGTGCGGCGGCCGTTACCGTCCTTGACCTGCGCGGCGAGGCCGTCCGGGTCGAAGGTGTAAGTGACGTTCACAACCCCCGCATCGGTGGATTCGACTTTCACCGTCGGCCGTTCGCCAAGGGTGAACACCTCGCGGCGATACTGCATCCGCGAACCCGCCGCCGGCGCATGGGGCGCCAGGTAATAACGCAGCCGGGCGTCGTCGTCGCTCTCGTAAATCGCCGGCACCGGCGGGAATGCCGCCGGGTCGCCCGGATCGAGCAACTGTCGCTCCAGGCCCATGTCCGCCAGCCGTGCATCGAGGTTGCTGCCGGTGGCCCACCACGCCAGCATCTGCTTGATCCGGGCGTTGTATTTGCGTTCGTGGGTTTGCAGTCGAACACAGAAAGCCTCGAGGGCCAGGGTCAGCAGTTCGCTTTCGTTGTCCAGGCTGGTCTTGAGTTTTTCCGCGCTCTGCGGCGAGCGGGCGCCGACGTACTCGACCACGAAGGCCTTGAACTCGGCGAGCAGATCCTCGAAGGCATCGACCTTGATCAAGGAGGGTTCGGCCAACTGATTCTGGCCGGGGATCAACATGCTCATGTCACGACCTCGAAAGTCTGTTGGCGGTTTTTCCAGGTGCCGGCAAATCGCAGCAGCAACCCCGCGCCCTTTCGGCTCGCCACGATCACGCCGGGCTGGAAATCGCTGATGCCGTTTTGCGGGTTGTAGAACGCCTGGGCTGCGTGGCTCTGGGCGAGCAACAGGATGTCGTCGCCCAGGTTTTGCCCCAGCAATGTGGGGATCAACGAACCATAAAGGGGCCTTTTTTGCCGGGTGCCCAGCGGCGTGGTCAGGGCCCGGGTCGCGCGCTGCACAAACTGCAGCCAGTCGTCGACCGTGGCCCCGCTGTCTCTATCGATTCCGATCATGGGAAGCTCTTGATTCAGGGGCTGATGACGCGGCCCTGGTGATCCACCAGCGGGCCGCTGAAGTGCACGCCCGAGGCGTCGATGGTCAGGCCGACGGCGCCCAGTTGCAGGTTGATCGCTTGCGGTGTCATCGCCAGCCGTGCCGGGCCGATGCTCAGTTCAAGCGATTCGCGAGAGCCGCTGAAGGCTGCCGGACCGTTTTGCCAGTGCAGGGTGTGCGTGGCGTCGTCGTAGCCGCTTTCGCTGCCGTCCTGATGAACACGACGCGTCAGCGTTGGTACGGTGGAGGCCGGTGGAAAACGGTCACTGTTCAGGCCGAACAACGCCACGCTCTGGGCGCCGCTTTCACCGCTGCCGTAGTTGAACAGCAGACACTGCTCACCCACCGTCGGGATCCGCGACTCGCTCTGCGCGCCGGCGCTGGGGTTGAAGAATTTGATGGCGGGGGTGAGCAGTCCACCGTGGCTGACCCTGCAGGTGTTGCTCGCGGCATCGACGTCCTGACAGATTCCTATGCGGCAATAACTCTCGGCGCGACGGTGCAGGTCTTCAATCTCCGCTTCCATTTCCGCCAGGCGCTCGATGATCGGGCCCAGTTGCATACGCAGTAATGCGTCGAACATCGGTCAGGCCTCCAGCGTGGTGTATTGGTCGGGGTCGTCGATGTCGCTGACTTCCCAGGTGCGGGCGAATTTCGGCGTGCCGAGCGGGTCGTCCAGCAAGGTCGGGCCCAGATAGAGGGTCTGGTTGAAGGACAACGTCCAGGCTTTGTTCGGCTGATCGGCGCGGATGAGCAATGACGGCATTCCATCGATGTTCATCGGCAGATCGCATTGATCGCCGGGCAAGCCCCAGCGGTTGTCGGTGACCAGATTCTTCAAGGCGGCGATCAGGTCGCAGGCAGCAAACGCCGTGGCGGACAGCGCCGGAATGACTTGCAGCGACAGGGTCAGCACATGGGCAATGCGCCCATTGGCGGCGCGCTCTCCCGGTGCATTTCGCTCGATGTCGATCAGCACCCAGGCCTTGTCGCCGGGGGTTGTGAACTCATCGTGAGTGCCGACCTGCACGTTCAGCTCGGAGCTGTTGCGCAAGGCTGTGGCCAATGCCGTGAACAGCTGTGAGGGCTGCTCGATCGGTGTGGGCATGCTTGACCTCCTTTTCTGATGTCCACGCAAAGTCCCGCCGCACGGCGTGCAGCGAGACAGGAAAGTGAAGGGGTTACTGCGGGTCGCGCGGAGGAACTTCGCAGACACCGATGCGCTTGGCGGCCCAGCGTTCATAAAGACCGATGGCCACGTCGGCACCGGCCATGGCCGTCAGGCAACCGATCGCGCACGCGGCCCAGATGGACATACCGGCGGCATACAACAGCATGATCGCCGACACTCCGCAGATGACGCAGGCCCCTGAGCGCAACGCCAGACGTCGGATCAACGCCCAGCCGCGGGCGCCCTCCTTGTCAGCGCGCCACATTTCGCCGGATACGCCGCCCACCAGGGCGAGCAGGATGACCAGCCAGATCGGCATGTCCGCCAACGCTTGTTGCTCGTTTGTCATGTCACGCCTCCTGGTGTGATGGATGAGTGGTGTGTGTGGGGTTCAATCGTTTTCTCTTGAGGCAGGCATTCCAAAAAGCCCGGCAATCCGCCGGGCTTTTCAGTAATGCGCTCCTTCGCCTTCCTTCAATCCTGTGTGCGTGAAGGAAGCTGACTTTTCGGCGCTACTGGCGCGGTACGAGTCCATTCATATTGTTTTTCCGACCGCGGTCCCTGCCCGCCGGATAACTGCTTCTGGTGCTTTACGCTGCACACCCGGGTCAGTTGCCAACCCTCTGAACCGTTGAGGCCGGTTCATCGCTGCCTGTTCTTGAGGAACTAAAGAGCTGTTGTTGCCAGCCGCCTTGTCGAGCGGCTTGGTGGCAAGAATATGCATGGATGCATATACAGTCAATGCGTAAATGCATTTATTTATGCGTTAAATTTGCGCAGATGCATGGAAGCCCCGCCGTTCAAGGGCTGGCCGGTTTTCCAGAGGCGAAAAAAAACCCGCCGAAGCGGGTTTTGTCTGAAAGGATTGGCTTAGCGGGCGTACATGCCCCACCAGAAGACGTGACCGAGGATGACGATCTGCTCTTCCTGCATATCCTGGAAGCTGTAGTCCTCGTCCGGATGCTCATCGCGGTTGAAGCTGCGCAGACGGATACCGGTAGGCAGGCGATAGAGCTGTTTCACCCGCAATTGACCGTTGTGGTTGATCGCATAAAGGTCGCCATCAATGATGTCGCCGATCCCGCATTTGCCGGCATTGACGCCGACCGTGGCGCCGTCGCGCAGCACCGGCAACATGCTGTTGCCCCGTACTGTCACGCATTTGGCCTGATCGAACTGCACACCGTTATGGCGCAGACTGCGCTTGCCGAAGCGCAGGCTCGAGCGCTCGCTCTCTTCGATGACGAATCTTCCTGATCCAGCAGCCAATTCAACCTCGCGAAGAAAGGGCACCGACACCTCGTCGTCATCGACGGGGGTATCGTCGTCCCACAGGCTTATGTCCTTGAGTTCGGAATGCAACTCGTCGCGTCCGGCGTTGGCGCCCGGCGCAACATCCGCGCGCCCGCGCAACTGATCGGTGCTCACGGCAAAGTACTCGGCGATCTTCGAGATGTGTTTATCCGAAGGATCGACGATCTTCCCGCTGAGAATCCGCGAGAGCGTGGATTGAGGCACGCCGGTGCGACGGTGGAGCTCCGTGGGGGAGATCCCGTGCTGGTCGAGCAGTGCTCTTAAGACGGTAGATACGTTGCGTTTTTGCATAACGCGCATAGTGCTTGAAGTTTTTCGCGAAGACAAATGCTGATTTGCATAAATCGTGCATAGTCGACGTTTTTGCGCCAGATAGGTGTCACCCGGCCGCGATGCCTGCGGACCACAGAGCGCCCATGGTAACCTTGCGCCCATCGCGGAAAAGCCCGGCCACTGCCGCGCTTTTGCCCCACACCTTTGAACGAGTTGCCTGACAATCCGATGAATAAAGCCGTCTCCGACCTGTCCTCCCACACTCCGATGATGCAGCAGTACTGGCGCCTGAAAAATCAGCACCCGGACCAGCTGATGTTCTACCGCATGGGCGACTTCTACGAGATCTTCTACGAAGACGCGAAGAAGGCGGCCAAGTTGCTGGACATCACCCTGACCGCGCGTGGGCAGTCGGCGGGGCAGGCGATTCCGATGTGCGGAATTCCGTACCACGCGGCGGAAGGCTACCTGGCGAAGCTGGTCAAGCTCGGCGAGTCGGTGGTGATCTGTGAGCAGGTCGGTGATCCGGCCACCAGCAAAGGTCCGGTGGAGCGTCAGGTGGTGCGGATCATCACCCCCGGTACGGTCAGCGACGAGGCGTTGCTCGATGAGCGTCGCGACAACCTGATCGCGGCGGTGCTGGGCGACGAGCGCCTGTTCGGCCTCGCCGTGCTGGACATCACCAGCGGCAACTTCACCGTGCTGGAGATCAAGGGCTGGGAAAACCTGCTGGCGGAGCTGGAGCGGGTCAACCCGGTCGAATTGCTGATCCCGGATGACTGGCCGAAGGATCTGCCGGCGGAAAAACGCCGTGGCGTTCGTCGCCGCGCGCCGTGGGATTTCGAACGCGACTCGGCGCTGAAAAGTCTCTGCCAGCAATTTTCCACCCAGGACCTGAAAGGCTTCGGTTGCGAAACCCTGACCCTGGCGATCGGCGCCGCCGGTTGCCTGCTGGCCTATGCCAAGGAAACCCAGCGCACCGCCCTGCCCCATCTGCGCAGCCTGCGCCATGAACGGCTGGACGACACCGTGGTGCTGGACGGCGCGAGCCGCCGCAACCTCGAACTCGACACCAACCTGGCCGGCGGCCGCGACAACACCCTGCAATCGGTAGTCGACCGTTGCCAGACCGCCATGGGCAGCCGCTTGCTGACCCGTTGGCTCAATCGCCCACTGCGCGACCTGACCGTGCTGCTGGCGCGCCAGAGCTCGATCACTTGCCTGCTCGACCGCTATCGCTTTGAAAACCTGCAACCGCAGCTCAAGGAAATCGGCGACATTGAGCGGATTCTGGCGCGGATCGGTCTGCGCAATGCCCGCCCTCGCGACCTTGCCCGTCTGCGTGACGCCCTCGGCGCACTGCCTGAACTGCAAGCGGCGATGACCGATCTTGAGGCGCCGCACCTGCAACGCCTGGCGACCACCACCAGCACTTATCCGGAACTGGCGGCGCTGCTGGAAAAAGCCATCATCGACAACCCGCCGGCGGTGATCCGTGACGGCGGCGTGCTGAAAACCGGTTACGACAGCGAACTCGACGAGCTGCAATCGCTGAGCGAGAACGCCGGCCAATTCCTGATCGATCTGGAAGCCCGGGAAAAGGCCCGTACCGGCCTCGCCAACCTGAAAGTCGGCTACAACCGTATCCATGGTTACTTCATCGAGCTGCCGAGCAAGCAGGCTGAATCGGCGCCCGCAGACTACATCCGCCGTCAGACCCTCAAGGGTGCCGAACGCTTCATCACCCCGGAGCTGAAAGAGTTCGAAGACAAGGCGTTGTCGGCCAAGAGCCGCGCCCTGGCCCGCGAGAAGATGCTCTACGAGGCGTTGCTGGAAGATCTGATCAGCCAGTTGCCACCATTGCAGGACACCGCTTCGGCTCTCGCCGAACTGGACGTGCTGAGCAACCTCGCCGAGCGTGCGCTGAACCTCGACCTGAACTGCCCGACTTTCGTCAGCGAACCGTGCATGCGTATCACCCAGGGCCGTCACCCGGTGGTCGAGCAAGTATTGACCACGCCGTTCGTGGCCAACGACCTGAGTCTGGACGACAACACCCGCATGCTGGTGATTACCGGCCCGAACATGGGCGGTAAATCCACCTATATGCGCCAGACTGCACTGATCGTGCTGCTGGCACACATCGGCAGCTTCGTGCCGGCCGCCAGTTGCGAACTGTCGCTGGTGGACCGGATCTTCACCCGGATCGGTTCCAGCGATGACCTCGCCGGCGGGCGTTCGACCTTCATGGTGGAAATGAGCGAGACCGCGAACATTCTGCACAACGCCACCGAGCGCAGCCTGGTGCTGATGGACGAAGTCGGGCGCGGCACCAGCACCTTCGACGGCCTGTCCCTGGCCTGGGCGGCGGCTGAGCGTCTGGCACAACTGCGGGCCTATACTCTGTTTGCGACGCACTATTTCGAACTGACCGTGCTGCCGGAAGCCGAACCACTGGTGGCCAACGTGCATCTCAATGCGACCGAGCACAATGAGCGCATCGTGTTCCTGCACCATGTGTTGCCGGGGCCGGCGAGCCAGAGTTATGGCCTTGCTGTGGCACAGCTGGCCGGTGTACCAAGCGAGGTGATTGTGCGAGCTCGCGAGCACTTGAGCCGCCTGGAAGATACCGCGCTGCCGCACGAGGCGCCGAAACCGGCCGTCAAAGGCAAATCGGCGCCGCCGCAGCAAAGCGACATGTTTGCCAGCCTGCCGCATCCGGTGCTGGATGAATTGGCCAAGCTGGATCTGGATGACGTCACACCGCGTCGTGCGCTTGAAATGCTCTATGCACTGAAGAACCGGATATAAGCACCGACGAACCGGATATAACGCAAACGGCTTCAAGCTGTTAGAATCTCGCGCGGTTCGGGATGCTGCTGGCTAATAGCCTGGCTGGCAGACATCGCTCCCGAACCTGGCGACCCCAACCGTGAAGGGGCAACGCTGCCGCCGCCTGAGGAGAAAATTAGAAATGACCTTCGTCGTCACCGACAACTGCATCAAGTGCAAGTACACCGACTGCGTAGAAGTCTGTCCGGTGGACTGCTTCTACGAAGGCCCGAACTTCCTGGTAATTCACCCGGACGAGTGCATCGACTGCGCTCTGTGCGAGCCGGAATGCCCGGCCGTGGCCATTTTCTCCGAGGACGAAGTTCCGGAAGAAATGCAGGAATTCATTCAGTTGAACGTCGAGCTGGCCGAAATCTGGCCGAACATCACCGAGAAGAAAGAATCGCTGCCGGATGCCGAAGAGTGGGATGGCGTCAAAGGCAAGATCAAAGACCTCGAACGCTGATTTGTCCCGCGTTTGGAAGAAAGGCCCCTCGCGGGCCTTTTTGCTTTTCCGGGTTTTGCCTTTTTTCAGGCAAAAAAAGGGGCGGTTTGACCCGCCCACATTTTTTCCCTATTCCCTGTGTTCCTTTTCATCGTCCTGATGAATCGCGTCCTGCGATGTCCATTCCCCTCTTCCTTGAAGGGCGTGTCTATCCGTCGACACAACCCGGATACTAGAGATTTCCCCGGCGGGGGCAACTGGTCTCCGGCGAACGCGCCCTTTGTCACAAGCTCTTAACATTAAAAAATAGCCATATAGATCAATTACTTAAAAGCAGACGATGAGCGCAATCGCCTTCAGCGGCAGTGTAAAAATAACGAACACTTACGATACAGTCAGCAAAGGCTTACAGCGCAAACCTACAAGGCGGGAACATCTGCCGCTTTCGATACCCCAACAAAAAGCCCCGAACGAGTCGGGGCTTACTGCCTGGCGGTCATGCGGGTGGCTTATTGAAACAGCGACTCGCTCGACAGGCCGTTCTTCTCGAGTATTTCCCGAAGGCGCTTGAGGCCTTCCACCTGGATCTGTCTCACCCGTTCCCGAGTCAGGCCGATCTCCAGGCCTACATCTTCCAGCGTGCTGCTCTCGTGGCCGCGCAGGCCGAAACGGCGCACCACCACTTCGCGTTGCTTGTCGGTCAGTTCCGAGAGCCATTGATCGATGCTCTGCGACAGATCATCATCCTGCAGCAGTTCACACGGATCGGTCGGACGGTCATCCGTCAGGGTGTCCAGCAGGGTTTTATCCGAATCCGGACCCAGCGAGACGTCGACCGAAGAAACCCGCTCGTTCAGGCCCAGCATGCGCTTGACCTCACCCACCGGTTTTTCCAGCAGGTTGGCGATTTCTTCGGGTGAAGGTTCGTGGTCGAGCTTTTGCGTCAGCTCACGTGCAGCCCGCAGGTACACGTTGAGCTCCTTGACCACATGAATCGGCAACCGGATGGTCCGAGTCTGATTCATGATTGCGCGTTCGATGGTCTGACGAATCCACCAGGTCGCATAGGTCGAGAAGCGGAAGCCGCGCTCGGGATCGAACTTTTCCACCGCGCGGATCAGTCCGAGGTTGCCCTCTTCGATCAGATCCAGCAGCGACAGCCCCCGATTGACGTAACGCCGGGCGATCTTGACGACCAGCCGCAGGTTACTTTCGATCATGCGCTTGCGCCCGGCAGGATCGCCACTTTGCGACAAGCGCGCAAAATGAACTTCTTCTTCCGGGGAGAGCAGAGGGGAAAAGCCGATTTCGTTGAGGTACAGCTGCGTGGCATCGAGTGCCCGAGTGTAATCGATGTACTTGTGTTGTTTAAGTGAAGCGGAGTGTTTGGATTTGGCACGAACGGAAGGTGGAGCAGCCCCTTCATCATTCGACATCGAATCCGAATCGATGCCGGTCTCCATCAGGAGAACCTCATCGTCGATGTCAAACTCCGGCACTTCTTTACTGAGAGCCATTGTTATAGTCCTTTGGTGAGTTCGACCCCAAGCTCAAGCGACGCCTTTATCCTTGGCAGCGCTGGAGCCTGTCCCCTCTACGTGACGGAACAGGCTGGTCTGCAAATCAACGTCTGGGCAGGAACTGCAGCGGATCTACAGGTTTACCTTGTCGGCGAATCTCAAAATGCAGTTTCACCCGGTCTGTACCCGTTGACCCCATTTCGGCAATTGTCTGTCCGACCTTGACCTGCTGCCCCTCCCGTACCAACAGCCGACGGTTGTGTCCGTAAGCACTGACGTAGGTTTCGCTGTGTTTGATGATGACCAATTCGCCGTAGCCCCTTAAGCCACTCCCGGCGTATACCACTGTCCCATCAGACGCAGCTAAAACAGGCTGTCCCAAATCTCCGGCGATATCAATTCCTTTATTCAAACTACCGTTTGAAGAGAATTTACCAATCAGAATGCCATTAGATGGCCATCCCCAGCCGGTCGGGGCTGGGCTCGGTGAAGGCAGTGGAGCGGGTGTTTGCTTGTTGGCGACGGACGGTACAACCGTCGTGGAAGCCGCGCCGGATCGCGTGGTTGTAGTGGTTGTCGTGCCATTTGCCTGGCGCCGGATAACCGTGGTTTTACTGGACGAAGACGCTGAAGAGCCGGAGTTGCTGACAACCGCAGTCGACGTTGAACCGGTGCGCCCGTCGAAGCGAATCGCCTGACCCGGATGTATCGTGTATGGCGTAGGAATATTGTTCCGGGCGGCGAGGGCTTTGTAGTCCCAGCCGTAGCGAAAAGCGATGGAGAACAGAGTGTCGCCCGGACGGACTACATACTGTCCGGTCGTCACTGTAGGACGCTGGGCCACCGTACTGTTGCGATCAACGACCCGAACGTTGCTCGATTTTGTGCTGGAGCAACCGACCAGCAAGGTGCTCAAGACAAGGCCAGTCACCAGGCGCTGAAAGCTCGTGTTACCCATACGCTGCGCAATGACTGTGAGACTCACCCGCCGCTCCCTTTGTGGTGGCTGAAAAATGTGGAATGCCGGTTTCGGCATGAAACTTCGCAAGTATAACGGGCGCAACCGGCTTTACCTTTATAGAAGCGCTATCGCCTGGCGCACACGTTTGCTTGTAGACGATCCTTCCTGTTTAAACACTCGCTGCCGCTGTAAGACAGGCGCGTTGAACAGGAATTCAGCGGCCTGAACAAATGCTCAGGCCAGCGGACCGTTGAGCAATGGCACGAAACGCACCGCGCCCAGAACGTGTCGAGAGAAGCCGTTTTCTTCGCGCACGATCAACATCAATTGCTGTACTTCGCCCGAACCCACCGGGATCACCATCCGCCCGCCCGGTGCCAGTTGATCGAGCAAAGCCTGAGGCACATCGGTGGCCACCGCGGTGACGATAATGCCGTTGTACGGAGCCAGCGCCGGCCAGCCTTCCCAGCCATCGCCCCAGCGAAACACCACGTTGCGCAGGTTGAGCTCGACCAGGCGTTCCTTGGCCCGATCCTGCAGCACCTTGATGCGCTCCACCGAGAACACCCGCTCGACCAGTTGCGACAGTACCGCCGTCTGGTAACCGGAACCGGTGCCGATCTCCAGCACCTTGTCCAGCGGCCCGGCTTCCAGCAGCAGCTCGCTCATGCGCGCCACCATATAAGGCTGCGATATGGTCTGGTTGTTGCCGATCGGCAGCGCGGTGTCTTCATAGGCACGGTGCGCCAGCGCTTCATCAACGAACAGGTGCCGCGGGGTGCGGCGGATCACTTCCAGCACGCTGGCGTTGGAAACACCCTCTTCATACAGACGCTGGATCAGCCGCTCACGGGTTCGCTGGGACGTCATCCCGATGCCGCTGCGCAGCCTGTCGTCTTGTTCACGAGCCATTAATTGAGCTCCTCCAGCCAGCCGTCGAGACTTCTGAAGGCATCATTGAAGGTGCGATCGAGCTGCAACGGAGTGATGGATACGTAACCCTGCATCACCGCGTGGAAATCGGTGCCCGGCCCGCCGTCTTCCGCGTCGCCTGCCGCCGCGATCCAGTAACCGGCCTTGCCGCGCGGGTCCACGACTTTCATCGGTGCCGCCGCGCGGGCGCGATGGCCGAGACGGGTCAGTTGAATGCCGCGAATGTGATCGATCGGCAGATTGGGTATGTTCACGTTCAACACCGTGCGCGGTGGCAGATCAAGCCCGGCGTGGGCCGCGACCAGTTTGCGCGCAAAGTAGGCAGCCGTGGGCAAGTTGTCGACCTGCCGCGAAACCAGCGAGAAGGCAAATGACGGGCGCTCGAGAAAGCGGCCCTCGAGGGCGGCTGCCACCGTCCCGGAATACAGCACGTCATCACCCAGGTTGGCGCCGAGGTTGATCCCTGAAACCACCATGTCCGGCTCACGTTCGAGCAAACCGTTGAGCCCCAGATGGACGCAATCGGTCGGTGTGCCATTGAGGCTGATAAAGCCGTTGGCCAGGTATTGCGGGTGCAACGGACGATCGAGTGTCAGCGAACTGCTGGCACCGCTCTTGTCCTGTTCCGGGGCGATCACCACGCACTCGGTGTAATCCGCCAACGCAGTATAAAGCGCGGCAAGACCGGGCGCTGTCACCCCATCGTCGTTAGAAATCAGAATACGCATGGGCTGTCCGTCTGCCCCACCGGCACCAGATCAACGAGCTCGCGCACCAATACGGTCGCGAAGCATCCGGCCGGGAGGACGAATTCCAGTTGCAGAATGTCAGGCTCGGGATAATGCCACGTCAACCCGCCAATGGGCAGTCGCAGGATGCGACGTTCGTGGCTCATACCGGCATTAATCAACCAATCGCGCAGATCCGCCTCGCGTGCGGCGATCCCCTGCTCCAGATCATGGACAAGCCCGGCCGCCGGCGAGTCACCTTCGCCCCACTGCGGACCGGTCGGGTGCAGGTCAAGAATCGCCAGACGCGGATCGCTGCACTCGGCTTCACCGGCCGGGAAAAAGCTGCGGCTGTCGGTGAACGCCAGCAGATCGCCGACCAGAGCACGCTGCCAGGTACCATCGGCCACTCGCGCTGCCAGCACCTGATTGAACAGAAAACTGCGCGCGGTCGACAGCAGTCGCGAACGCACATTGCGTTGCTCCGGCAGTGCCTTGCGCGCGGCCCAGGAGCGGGCATCGACAACGTTGCCACCGTCATGGCCGAAACGCTGGGCGCCGAAGTAATTCGGGATGCCTTGTTTGGCGATCAGTTGCAGACGCTCGTCGATGGCGGCCTTGTCGCCATTGAACTGGGTCAGGCGCAGCGTGAAACCGTTGGCCGAATGCGCACCGCGTTGCAGCTTGCGCTTGTGACGGGTGGTCTTGAGGATTTTCAGCGTATCGTTTTCCGCCGCCGACAGATCCGGATCGGCCTTGCCCGGCAGTTGCACGCTGAACCACTGGCGGGTCAGCGCCTGACGATCCTTGAGCCCGGCGTAACTCACCGTACGTAGCGGCACACCGGCCGCCTTGGCGATACGGCGTGCGGCCTCTTCAGTGTTCAGCCCGCGTTTTTCCACCCAGATCCACAGGTGTTCGCCGTCTCCGCTGAACGGAATGTCGAGCACTTCATCGACCTGAAAGTCTTCGGCGATGGCTTTCAGTACCGCAGTGCCGAGGGCGTCGCCATAGGCCCGTGGGCCGAGCAGTTGCAGTTCGTTCATGCGCGCAGCAACAAGGCAACGGAATGCACGGCGATGCCTTCTTCGCGACCGACGAAGCCGAGCTTCTCGGTGGTGGTGGCTTTCACGTTCACTTGGTCCAGTTCAACCTGAAGATCCGCGGCAATCAGCGCACGCATCGATTCGATATGAGGGACCATTTTCGGCGCCTGGGCCACGATGGTGTTGTCGACGTTGCCGACCTTCCAGCCTTTGGCGTGGATCAGGCTGACCACATGACGCAACAGCACTCGGCTGTCGGCGCCCTTGAATTGCGGGTCGGTGTCCGGGAAGTGTTTGCCAATGTCACCCAGCGCAGCCGCGCCGAGCAAGGCATCGCTCAAGGCGTGCAGCAGGACGTCACCGTCGGAGTGAGCGAGCAGCCCGAAGCCGTGTGCGATTCGTACGCCGCCCAGAGTAATGAAATCGCCTTCAGCGAAACGGTGCACATCATAGCCGTGGCCAATACGCATAAAAAAACGCCCCGATTTTTGTCAGGGCGTGATTCTACCCGCATTACTCGTGCAGAGCGCGCGCGTGATGCTGCAAGTGGTCGTCAATGAAGCTCGCGATGAAGAAATAGCTGTGATCGTAGCCCGGCTGCAGGCGCAACGTCAGTGGATGACCCGCTTGTTTTGCCGTTTGTTGCAGCGCTTCCGGTTTGAGTTGGGTGGCGAGGAAATCGTCGCGATCACCCTGATCGACCAACAATGGCAGTTTCTCTTTCGCCTCGGCGAGCAATGCACAGGCATCCCACTCGCGCCATTTCGATCGGTCTTCGCCCAGATAGCGGCTGAAGGCTTTCTGGCCCCACGGACAATCAATCGGATTATTGATCGGCGAGAACGCTGACACCGACTGATAACGCCCCGGATTGCGCAACGCGCAGACCAGCGCACCGTGACCGCCCATGGAATGGCCGCTGATGCTGCGCTTGTCCGACGCCGGGAAATGCGCTTCAACCAGTGAAGGCAATTCCTGCACGACGTAGTCATGCATCCGATAGTGCCGCGACCAGGGTTCCTGCGTGGCATTCAGATAAAACCCGGCACCGAGACCGAAATCCCAGGCCCCGTCGGGATCACCCGGTACATCCGGGCCACGCGGACTGGTGTCCGGCGCCACGATGATCAGCCCGAGTTCGGCCGCCATGCGCATGGCACCGGCCTTCTGCATGAAGTTCTCGTCCGTGCAGGTCAGACCCGACAGCCAGTACAGCACCGGCAACTTGCCGCCCTGCTCTGCCTGCGGCGGCAGGTATACGGCGAACACCATGTCGCAGCCCAGCACCTCGGAACGATGGCGATAGCGCTTGTGCCAACCACCGAAACTTTTCTGACAGGAGATGTTTTCCAGACTCATGTAGGACTCCTACGCAATCACGGCTGCACATCGGCAGCCGTGGCATCGCGATTGATCAGAAATGAATGACAGTACGGATGCTCTTGCCTTCGTGCATCAGGTCGAAGGCCTTGTTGATGTCTTCCAGCCCCATGGTGTGGGTGATGAAGGTATCCAGCGGGATTTCGCCGGATTGAGCCATGTCGACATAGCTTGGCAACTCGGTACGGCCACGCACGCCACCGAACGCCGAACCGCGCCAGACGCGACCGGTCACCAGCTGGAATGGACGGGTGGCGATTTCCTGGCCGGCTCCGGCGACGCCGATGATCACCGACTCGCCCCAGCCTTTATGGCAGCACTCGAGGGCTGCGCGCATCAGTTGCACGTTGCCGATACATTCGAAGGAGAAGTCGACGCCGCCATCGGTCATGTCGACGATCACTTCCTGGATCGGACGATCGAAATCTTTCGGGTTCACGCAGTCGGTGGCACCCAGTTGCTTGGCGATTTCGAACTTGGCCGGGTTGATGTCGATGGCGATGATGCGCGAGGCCTTGGCCTTCACCGCGCCAATCACGGCCGACAGACCGATGCCGCCGAGACCGAAGATGGCCACGGTGTCACCCGGTTTGACCTTGGCGGTGTTGATCACAGCGCCGATACCGGTGGTCACGCCGCAACCGAGCAGGCAGACCTTTTCCAGCGGTGCGTCCTTGGAGATCCTGGCCACGGAGATTTCCGGCAGCACGGTGTACTCGGAGAACGTCGAGGTACCCATGTAGTGGAAAATCGTTTGGCCCTTGTAGGAAAAGCGCGAAGTGCCGTCCGGCATCAGGCCCTTGCCCTGGGTGGCACGAATGGCCTGACACAGGTTGGTCTTGCCCGACTTACAGAATTTGCACTGGCCGCATTCCGGGGTGTACAGCGGGATCACGTGGTCGCCGACAGCCACCGAGTTCACGCCTTCGCCGATGGCTTCGACGATGGCACCACCTTCGTGGCCGAGGATCGACGGAAAGATACCTTCCGGGTCAGCGCCAGACAGGGTGTAAGCGTCAGTGTGACAAACCCCGGAAGCCACCACGCGCAGCAACACTTCACCGGCCTTGGGCATGGCGACATCGACTTCTACGATTTCCAGCGGCTTCTTGGCCTCGAAGGCAACGGCGGCGCGCGACTTGATCATGCTGACTCTCCAGTGAATCCATTGAATAAAAAACCAGACAAACAGTGTAGTCCAGCACCGCTTGATGAATAATCCGGACAAAAGCAAAACATTATTGCCATACAGGGATAATCCCCATGTCCGAAAACCGCTGGGAAGGCATCGACGAATTCGTCGCCGTTGCCGAATGCAGCCAATTCACCGCCGCGGCGGAACGCCTGGGCGTTTCTTCCTCGCACATCAGTCGACAAATCGTACGGCTGGAGGAGCGATTGCAGACGCGACTGCTGTATCGCAGCACCCGGCGCGTCACGCTGACCGAAGCCGGGCAGACGTTTTTGCAACATTGCCAGCGTCTGCAGGACGGACGCGAAGAAGCGCTGCGCGCAGTCGGCGACCTGACCAGCGAACCCAAAGGCATGCTGCGCATGACCTGTGCCGTGGCGTATGGCGAGCGTTTCATTGTGCCGCTGGTGACGCGGTTCATGGGGCACTATCCGCAACTGCGCATCGATATCGAACTGACCAACCGGCAACTCGATCTGGTGCACGAAGGTCTGGACCTGGCGATCCGTCTTGGTCGGCTTCAGGATTCCCGGTTGATGGCGACCCGCCTGGCACCGCGGCGCATGTACCTGTGTGCGTCGCCTTCCTACCTCGAACGGTACGGTCGCCCACACAGCTTGTCCGAACTGGGACGGCACAATTGCCTGATCGGCAGCTCGGACATCTGGCAGCTTGAGCAAAACGGGCGGGAATTTTCTCAGCGAGTACAGGGAAACTGGCGCTGCAACAGTGGGCAAGCGGTGCTGGATGCTGCACTGCAAGGCGTCGGGCTGTGTCAGTTGCCGGACTATTACGTGCTGGAGCATCTGCACAGCGGCGCGTTGATCTCTTTACTGGAGGCGCATCAACCGCCGAATACAGCGGTGTGGGCGTTGTATCCGCAGCAACGGCACTTATCGCCGAAGGTGCGCAAACTGGTGGATTTTCTCAAGGAAGGCTTGGCCGAACGGCCGGAGTATCGGATTTAACGACGGTTGGTCCAGCGCTGACGCAGCCATTCAAGGTCTTCCGGGCGGGTGACTTTCAGGTTATCCGCGCGGCCTTCGATCAGACGCGGCGCCGACCCGGCCCACTCCATTGCCGAGGCTTCATCGGTGATCACGGCATCGGCCAGCAGACTGTCCGCCAATGCCCGGTGCAAGGCACCGAGGCGGAACATCTGCGGCGTGTAGGCCTGCCAGATCACACTGCGATCCACGGTTTCCACTACTCGACCGTGCTTGTCAACCCGTTTCAGGGTGTCCTTCGCCGGCACAGCCAGCAAACCACCGACCGGGTCGTTCGCAAGTTCTGCGAGCAGTTTGTCGAGATCGTCACGACTGAGATTGGGCCGTGCCGCATCGTGCACCAGCACCCAGTCCTCGTCGTCCGCGCCTTGCGCATGCAAATGCAGCAAGGCGTTGAGCACCGAACCGGAACGTTCGGCGCCACCGTCAACCCGTTGAATTCGCGGATCGCTGGCGCTGGCCAGGTTCGGCCAATAAGGATCATCGACGGCAAGACTGATCACCAGCCCCTTGAGGCTCGGGTGATCGAGGAAACAGCCGAGGCTGTGCTCAAGAATTGTGCGCCCGCCCAGTAGCAGGTATTGCTTGGGACGGTCCGCGGCCATGCGGGCGCCAACGCCCGCGGCAGGAATCACGGCCCAGAAGGCCGGCAGGGAATCGATCATTGGGCCAACTGGTAAAGGGTTTCGCCGTCCTTGACCATGCCCAGTTCGTGACGAGCCCGCTCTTCGACGGTCTCCATGCCTTTCTTCAACTCGCTGACTTCAGCATCCATCACCCGGTTGCGCTCCAGCAGGGCTTCGTTCTCGGCGTGCTGATCAGCAATCTGCTGATTCAGTTCGGCAACTTGCGCCAGACTGCCATTGCCCAACCACAGGCGGTACTGCAGACCGGCCAGCAGCAAGAGCAAAACGAGAAACAACCAGTAAGGACTGCGCATCGAATATCAGGTATCCAGTGAAAAAAGACAGCCACGCCAAAACTTTGAAGCATCTGATAGCACGAAGCCTGGAATATCCAGGCTTGTGCATATAAGGCATCAGATTAGTGGCAAATCCATCGCTGTCACGACTTTTCCGACACAATCCGGTGTCTTTCTATCATTTACTGCTCAGCCGCGAAACTCGCTGCGACCGTTGTACTTGGCCTTGCCATTCAACTGCTCTTCGATACGCAGCAGTTGGTTGTACTTGGAAACGCGGTCGGAACGGCACAGCGAACCGGTCTTGATCTGGCCAGCCGAAGTACCCACGGCCAGGTCGGCAATGGTCGAATCTTCGGTTTCGCCCGAACGGTGCGAGATCACGGCGGTGTAACCGGCAGCCTTGGCCATCTGGATGGCTTCCAGGGTTTCGGTCAGGGTGCCGATCTGGTTGAACTTGATCAGGATCGAGTTGGCGATCTTCTTGTCGATGCCTTCTTTCAGGATCTTGGTGTTGGTCACGAACAGGTCGTCGCCGACCAGTTGGGTCTTCTCGCCGATCTTGTCGGTGAGGATCTTCCAGCCAGCCCAGTCGGACTCGTCCAGACCGTCTTCGATCGAGATGATCGGGTAACGCTCGGTCAGCCCTTTGAGGTAGTCGGCGAAACCTTCAGCGGTGAACACCTGGCCTTCGCCGGACAGGTTGTACTTGCCGTCTTCGAAGAATTCGCTGGCTGCGCAGTCCAGAGCCAGGGTCACGTCGGTGCCCAGCTTGTAACCGGCGTTGGCCACCGCTTCGGAGATCACTTTCAGTGCGTCTTCGTTGGAAGCCAGGTTCGGCGCGAAACCGCCTTCGTCACCAACCGCAGTGCTCAGGCCACGGGCCTTCAGAACGGCTTTGAGGTGATGGAAAATCTCGGTGCCCATGCGCAGACCTTCCGAGAAAGACTTGGCGCCCACCGGCTGAACCATGAATTCCTGGATGTCGACGTTGTTGTCGGCGTGTTCGCCACCGTTGATGATGTTCATCATCGGAACCGGCATCGAGTACACACCCGGCGTGCCGTTCAGATTGGCAATGTGAGCGTACAGCGGGAGGTCCTGATCCTGTGCAGCCGCCTTGGCCGCAGCCAGGGACACGGCGAGGATGGCGTTGGCGCCCAGGGTCGCTTTGTTTTCGGTTCCGTCCAGCTTGATCATCGCGTGGTCCAGGGCTTTCTGGTCGCTTGGGTCGGTGCCCAGCAGCAGATCGCGAATCGGACCGTTGATGTTGGCTACCGCCTTGAGCACGCCCTTGCCCAGGTAACGGCTCTTGTCGCCATCACGCAGCTCGAGCGCTTCACGCGAGCCAGTGGATGCACCGGACGGCGCGCAAGCGCTGCCGATGATGCCGTTGTCGAGAAGCACGTCCGCTTCCACGGTGGGGTTGCCACGGGAGTCGAGAACTTCACGACCTTTGATGTCGACGATTTTTGCCATTGTTGTAAACACTCCAAAGTTGACGAAAACGACGCAGCTAGAGGAAATCTTTTTACCGTCGGCAAGTGGTGTGCAGCGGGCAGCTTGCAGACGACAACGCTCATACCCGAGGGCATGAGCGACAAATCGTGCGGTACTTTACCGGAGAATTGAGGTTTACGCGGTTTCTACCGTCGGAAAACTCTTCACCAGTTCGTCCAGGGCTTTGAGCTGGGCCAGGAACGGCTCCAGTTTGTCCAGACGCAAGGCGCAAGGGCCGTCGCATTTGGCGTTGTCCGGATCCGGGTGCGCTTCGAGGAACAGGCCCGCCAGCGACTGGCTCATGCCAGCCTTGGCCAGGTCGGTGACCTGGGCGCGGCGACCGCCGGCGGAGTCGGAGCGACCGCCCGGCATTTGCAGCGAATGGGTCACGTCGAAGAACACTGGATACTCGAACTGCTTCATGATGCCGAAGCCGAGCATATCGACCACGAGGTTGTTGTAGCCGAAGCTCGAACCGCGCTCGCAAAGGATCAACTGATCGTTACCCGCTTCCACGCACTTGTTCAGGATGTGTTTCATTTCCTGAGGCGCGAGGAACTGGGCTTTCTTGATGTTGATCACCGCGTTGGTCTTGGCCATCGCGACGACCAGATCGGTCTGGCGCGACAGAAAGGCCGGCAGCTGGATGATGTCGCAGACCTCGGCGACGACCGCGGCCTGGTCAGGCTCGTGGACGTCGGTGATGATCGGCACGCCGAAGGCTTGTTTGATGTCCTGAAAGATGCGCATGCCCTCTTCCAGGCCAGGACCGCGATAGGAGGTCACAGAAGAACGGTTGGCCTTGTCGAAGCTGGCCTTGAACACGTAAGGGATACCGAGTTTTTCGGTGACCTTCACGTACTCTTCGCAAACCTGCATGGCCATGTCACGGCTTTCCAGCACGTTCATGCCGCCGAACAGCACCATGGGTTTGTCGTTGGCAATCTCGATGTCGCCGACGCGGATGATCTTCTGTGCCATCGGGGTTACGCCTTCTTCTGGTGTTGAGCCAATGCCGCTTTGACGAAGCCGCTGAACAGCGGATGGCCATCGCGTGGCGTCGAGGTGAACTCAGGGTGGAACTGGCAAGCGACGAACCATGGATGATCCGGAGCTTCGACCACTTCAACCAGCGCGGCATCAGAAGAACGACCGGAAATCTTCAGGCCGGCCTCGATGATTTGCGGCAGCAGGTTGTTGTTCACTTCGTAACGGTGACGGTGACGCTCGACAATCACATCCTTGCCGTAGCAGTCGTGCACTTTGGAGCCGGCTTCGAGCAGGCATTCCTGAGCGCCGAGGCGCATGGTGCCGCCCAGATCGGACGCTTCGGTACGCACTTCAACGGCACCGGTGGCGTCTTCCCACTCGGTGATCAGACCGACAACCGGATGGCCGCTGGCACGATCGAACTCGGTGGAGTTGGCATCTTTCCAGCCCAGCACGTTACGGGCGAACTCGATGACCGCCACTTGCATGCCCAGGCAGATACCCAGGTACGGAACCTTGTTTTCGCGAGCGTATTGAACGGCAGTGATCTTGCCTTCAACGCCACGCAGACCGAAGCCGCCCGGTACGAGGATCGCGTCGACGCCTTCCAGCAGCGCAGTGCCCTGGTTCTCGATGTCTTCGGAATCGATGTAGCGCAGGTTGACCTTGGTACGGTTGGTGATGCCGGCATGACTCATCGCTTCGATCAGCGACTTGTAGGCGTCCAGCAGCTCCATGTACTTGCCGACCATCGCGATGGTGACTTCGTGCTCTGGATTGAGCTTGGCATCGACGACCTTTTCCCACTCGGACAGGTCGGCGCCATTGCATTGCAGGCCGAAACGCTCGACGACGAAATCGTCCAGACCCTGGGCGTGCAGCACGGCCGGAATCTTGTAGATGGTGTCGACGTCTTCCAGGGAGATCACCGCACGCTCTTCAACGTTGGTGAACAGCGCAATCTTGCGACGCGACGACACATCCACCGGATGGTCGGAGCGGCAGATCAGCACGTCTGGCTGCAGGCCGATCGAACGCAGTTCCTTCACGGAGTGCTGGGTCGGCTTGGTCTTGGTTTCGCCAGCGGTGGCGATGTACGGAACCAGGGTCAGGTGCATCAGCATCGCGCGCTTGGAACCGACTTCCACACGCAACTGGCGGATGGCTTCGAGGAACGGTTGCGATTCGATGTCGCCAACGGTACCGCCGATTTCCACGAGGGCCACGTCGGCATCGCCGGCGCCCTTGATGATGCGACGCTTGATTTCGTCGGTGATGTGCGGAATCACCTGGATGGTTGCACCCAGGTAGTCACCACGGCGCTCTTTGCGCAGCACGTGCTCGTAGACACGGCCGGTGGTGAAGTTGTTGTTCTGGGTCATGGTCGTGCGGATGAACCGCTCGTAGTGGCCCAGGTCCAGGTCGGTCTCGGCGCCGTCGTGGGTGACGAACACTTCACCGTGCTGGAACGGGCTCATGGTGCCCGGGTCGACGTTGATGTACGGATCCAGCTTCAGCATGGTGACCTTAAGCCCCCGCGCCTCCAGGATGGCCGCCAATGAAGCCGATGCAATGCCTTTCCCCAAAGAAGAAACAACACCGCCCGTGACGAATATGTAGCGCGTCATGAAAAACCCTAGAAGTCTGCGTTAAAGCGGTCCGAGCCGCCGGGGAAAGCGAAGGAAGGCCGAAGCCCCCGATCACCTGCATTAATCACAGTGCATCTTTCAAAAAAACCGCCGCGTTGGGACAGACCGGAAGTGAAAACACCGGTACGTTGCTCGCTACACATTTTTTGGAATCGCCCAGCAAAGACTGCTTGGTAATCGGCAACTCCTGCAATTCAGGCGAATCCACAGAAGTTGTATCAAGAAGGGAGCGTAGTCTACCGGAATGCCCCCTTCATCTCAAACCTTGATCTTCGTCCGAAGGCTGCCAATGCAATCGCCAGCCTTGCAGCGCATTGCCATCGAGCCCCGGCAGGTTCGCCACGGCGAGCAATTCCTCACCGCGAAACAGCAGCGGCAATCTGCCACGCACGAAGCCCGGCACCGCGCGCTCATTGAGCAGGCGCTTGAGATCACGATGGCCGCGCTCCGCCAGATACATCACCTCGCCGCCCCGCCGATAGCGGATTTGCAGCGGACCTGCGGGAGCCTGACCGCTGAACATGACACGTCCGTTATCGGGCAAGCGTAGCGCCAGCGAGGGCTCGTGCCAGTCGCCGCTGACCACCGGCGTGCGAAGCCATTGTCCGCTGAGCCACCACAAGCGACCGGCGCTTCGGTGCAACGCGCCATCCGCCAGACGCCAGATCGGCGAGGCATCGTTGCCGGCGTCCCGCAGGTCCGCCCAACCCGACCAATGGTCGGTATCCGGCAGTCGGGTCAGCGGCTCAAGCCAGTGGCTGAGTGCATTTCGCTGACGGGCATCGGATAACCCCGCGATAGCTGCAAACTCCAGTGATGGCAATCCCGGCCATTCGAACTCGCCAGGCATGCTCGCTTGCGCCAGATCAATCTTCGCCAGCTCATCAAGCAACCCCTGCGCCTCACGCAAATGCGCCGCGCTGCGGGCCATGCTGGCGTGTGCCTGCGGCCAGCGCCCGGTCAGCAGTGGCATGACCTGATGGCGCAGGTAATTGCGCGAGAACTGCCAATCCTGATTCGACGGATCCTCGACCCAATGCAGGCCATGTTCCCGAGCATAGGCTTCCAGCTCTGCGCGTGTGATGTCGAGCAAAGGCCTAACCAGCCTGCCCTGCCCCAGCGCTCGCTGGGCTGGCATGCCTGACAGACCTCGGACCCCGGCGCCACGCAGCAGACGGAACAACAGTGTTTCGGCCTGATCATCGCGGTGCTGCCCGGTCAGCAGCACATCCTTGGCCCGGGTCGCCGCAGTGAACGCTGCATAGCGCGCATCCCGTGCCGCCCGCTCCAGACTCGCCCCTGGCTGCACCCGCACACGCACCACTTGCAGCGGCACCGACAGTTCATCGCAAACCGCCTGGCAATGCGCCGGCCATGCGTCGGCCACAGCCTGAAGGCCGTGATGAACATGGATGGCGCTTAGCGCCGGAATGGTTTGGGTTTTGGCGAGATTGGCCAGAATGTGCAGCAGGACGGTGGAATCGAGGCCACCGGAGAAGGCGACGCGCCAATGGGAAGCGCTGAGCCAGGGCTTGAGATTGCGCAGAAGCCTGGAAGGCAAATCAATCGAGGGCTGACCCATTTTTCTACCTTTTCACAAACCAAATGTGGGAGCGGGCTTGCTCGCGAAAGCGGTGAAACAGCCAACACAATTGTTGAATGTTACATCGCATTCGCGGGCAAGCCCGCTCCCACAGTGTTTTGCATTGTCAGCCAAATCGGCGTTCGATCAGAGACCGTAGCTCATCAGACGATCGTAACGACGCTTGAGCAGCGCTTCGTTGTCGAACTTCTTCAGCATCGCCAGTTGCGAGCTCAGCTCGGCGCGGATCGATGCAGCAGCAGCGGCCGGATCACGGTGGGCGCCGCCCAGGGGCTCGCTGATCACCTTGTCGACGATGCCCAGGCCTTTCAGACGCTCGGCGGTGATGCCCATGGCCTCAGCAGCATCCGGCGCCTTCTCTGCGGTTTTCCACAGAATCGAAGCGCAGCCTTCCGGGGAGATCACCGCGTAGGTCGAGTACTGCAGCATGTTCAGCTGGTCGCACACGCCGATCGCCAGTGCACCGCCGGAACCGCCTTCACCAATCACAGTGGCGATGATCGGGGTTTTCAGGCGGGCCATGACGCGCAGGTTCCAGGCAATCGCTTCGCTCTGGTTGCGCTCTTCAGCATCGATGCCAGGGTACGCGCCCGGAGTGTCGATGAAGGTCAGGATCGGCATCTTGAAGCGCTCGGCCATTTCCATCAGGCGGCAAGCCTTGCGGTAGCCTTCCGGACGCGGCATGCCGAAGTTGCGGCGTACCTTTTCACGCACTTCACGGCCCTTCTGGTGACCGATCACCATCACTGGCTGGTCTTCCAGACGTGCCACGCCGCCCACAATGGCCGCGTCGTCGGAGAAGTGACGGTCACCGTGCAGTTCGTCGAACTCGGTGAAGATGTGGTCGATGTAGTCCAGGGTGTAAGGACGTTTCGGGTGACGCGCCAGACGTGCGATCTGCCAGCTGGTCAGCTTGCCGAAGATGTCTTCGGTCAGCGTCTTGCTCTTGTCCTGCAGGCGGGAGATCTCATCGCCGATATTCAGCGAATTGTCATTACCGACCAAGCGCAACTCTTCGATCTTGGCTTGCAGGTCGGCGATCGGCTGTTCGAAATCTAGAAAATTCGGGTTCATAGGCGTCCGTCTTGGGTCGTGTCCCAAATGAGCTTGGGCCGGCCGGTTGTCTATTCGCGCCCTACCTTAAGGGAGAGGCGCGCTGAGGTCGAGATTAAAAATTCAGGTTGTGGGCAGGCGCTTTAATGGCACCTGCCGGTCAACGGTATTGGAGGAAGACGTTGTCTCGCCCGAACTGGTCACGCAGGGCTTGAATCAAGGCATCCGCCGGGTCGATCCGCCAGGTCTCGCCAAACTGCAGCAAGGTCTTCGCATCGGGACTGGTGTATTCCATGGTGATCGGGCACGCACCGCGATGACGCTTGAGTAATTCACCCAACCAGCGTAGCTGATCGCCTTTCAGGTCCTGGGTCTGCAATTTCAGGCGCAGGCTCTCGGCCAAGTTGGTACGCGCATCTTCCATGCTCATCACCCGCTTGACCCGCAGGCGCAGGCCGCCGGAGAAGTCGTCGTTGCTGACCTCGCCTTCGACCACCACCATTGCGTCGGTCTGCAGCAGCGACTGCGCGGAGTGGAACGCATCGGCGAACAGCGACGCCTCGATCCGCCCGGAGCGGTCGTCGAGGGTGATGAAGCCCATCTTGTCGCCCTTTTTGTTCTTCATCACCCGCAGGGCGATGATCATCCCCGCCACGGTCTGGGTGTCCCTGGCCGGTTTCAGGTCGATGATGCGCTGGCGGGCGAAACGACGGATTTCGCCCTCGTATTCGTCGATCGGGTGGCCGGTCAGGTACAGGCCCAAGGTGTCTTTTTCACCTTTGAGCCGCTCCTTGAGGGTCAGTTCTTTCGCCTTGCGGTGGACCGCGTAAACATCCGCGTCTTCTTCGACGAACAGCCCGCCGAACAGGTCGGCGTGACCGCTGTCACGAGTGCGCGCGGTCTGCTCGGCCGACTTGATCGCCTCTTCCATCGCCGCCAGCAGCACGGCGCGGTTGCGGTCGATGTTGGCCTGGTAAGCCTTTTGCTCGTCATGGAAGTACGGGCCGAGGCGATCCAGCGCGCCGCTGCGGATCAGTCCGTCCAGCGTGCGCTTGTTGATGCGTTTGAGGTCGACCCGGGCGCAGAAGTCGAACAGGTCCTTGAACGGGCCGGCCTGACGGGCCTCGGTGATCGCTTCCACCGGGCCTTCACCGACGCCCTTGATCGCGCCCAGGCCGTACACGATGCGGCCTTCGTCGTTCACCGTGAACTTGAACTCCGAGGTGTTCACGTCCGGCGCGTCGAGGCGCAGCTTCATCGTGCGCACTTCTTCGATCAAGGTCACGACCTTGTCGGTGTTGTGCATATCCGCCGACAGTACCGCGGCCATGAACGGCGCCGGGTAGTGTGCTTTCAGCCAGGCGGTCTGGTACGAGACAAGGCCGTAGGCGGCGGAGTGGGATTTGTTGAAGCCGTAGCCGGCGAATTTCTCTACCAGGTCGAAAATGTTACCGGCCAGATCCGCGTCGATATTGTTCGACGCACAACCCTCAATGAAACCGCCGCGCTGCTTGGCCATTTCCTCGGGTTTCTTCTTGCCCATCGCCCGACGCAGCATGTCCGCACCACCGAGGGTGTAACCGGCCATGACCTGGGCGATCTGCATCACCTGTTCCTGATACAGGATGATGCCGTACGTCGGCGCCAGTACCGGCTGTAAACCTTCGTACTGGTAATCCGGGTGCGGATACGCCAGTTCAGCGCGACCGTGCTTACGGTTGATGAAGTCATCCACCATGCCCGATTGCAGCGGGCCCGGACGGAACAGAGCCACCAGTGCGATCAAGTCTTCGAGGCAGTCGGGCTTGAGCTTTTTGATCAGCTCTTTCATGCCGCGGGATTCAAGCTGGAACACCGCGGTGGTTTCAGCTTTTTGCAGCAACTGATAGGTCGGCTTGTCATCCAGCGGGATGAACGCGATGTCCAGCGGCGGCTCGTTGACCTTGGCGCGGTCGCGGTTGATGGTCTTCAGCGCCCAGTCGATGATCGTCAGGGTCCGCAGGCCGAGGAAGTCAAACTTCACCAGACCGGCCGCCTCGACGTCGTCCTTGTCGAACTGGGTCACCAGACCGTCGCCGGCCTCGTCGCAATAGATCGGCGAGAAGTCGGTCAGCTTGGTCGGTGCGATTACCACACCACCGGCGTGTTTGCCGACGTTGCGCACCACGCCTTCGAGCTTGCGCGCCATCTCCCAGATTTCCGCCGCTTCTTCATCGACCTTGATGAAGTCGCGCAGGATCTCTTCCTGCTCGTAGGCTTTTTCCAGGGTCATGCCGACTTCGAACGGAATCATCTTCGACAGGCGATCGGCCAGGCCGAACGACTTGCCCTGGGCCCGCGCCACGTCGCGGACCACGGCCTTGGCCGCCATGGAACCGAAGGTGATGATCTGGCTCACCGCGTTGCGGCCGTACTTTTCGGCCACGTAGTCGATCACCCGGTCGCGACCATCCATGCAGAAGTCGACGTCGAAGTCGGGCATCGATACCCGTTCCGGGTTGAGGAAACGTTCGAACAGCAGGTCATATTCCAGCGGGTCGAGGTCGGTGATCTTCTGCACATAGGCCACCAGCGATCCGGCACCCGACCCCCGGCCAGGGCCCACCGGCACGCCGTTGTTCTTGGCCCACTGGATAAAGTCCATCACGATCAGGAAGTAACCGGGGAACCCCATCTGGATGATGATATCCAGCTCGAAATTCAGCCGGTCGACGTAGACCTGACGCTTGGCCTCGTAGTCTTCGGTGGTGTCCTTGGGCAGCAGCACGCTGAGGCGCTCTTCCAGGCCATCGAAGGAGACCTTGCGGAAATACTCGTCGATGGTCATGCCATCGGGAATCGGGTAATCCGGCAGGAAGTGCTTGCCCAGTTTCACGTCGATGTTGCAACGCTTGGCGATCTCGACGGTGTTCTCGATCGCATCCGGCAGGTCACTGAACAGCTCGGCCATTTCCTCGGCGCTTTTCAGGTACTGCTGATCGCTGTAGTTCTTCGAACGCCGCGGATCGTCGAGGGCGCGGCCCTCACCGATGCAGACGCGGGTTTCGTGGGCGGCGAAGTCTTCCTGCTTGATGAAGCGCACATCATTGGTGGCAACCAGCGGCGCGCCGAGCTTGTCGGCCAGGGCCACGGCGCCGTGCAATTGTTCTTCGTCGTTCGGACGGTTGGTGCGCTGGATTTCCAGATAGAAGCGATCCGGGAACACCGCCATCCATTCGCGGGCAAGCGCCTCGGCTTCGGCGGGGTTGCCGCCGATCATGGCCATGCCGATCTCGCCTTCTTTGGCGGCGGACAGCATGATCAGGCCTTCGTTGGCCTCGGCGACCCACTCGCGCTCGATGATGACCATGCCGTTGCGCTGACCGTCGATGAAGCCACGGGAAATCAGCTCGGTCAGGTTGCGATAGCCCTGGGCATTCATCACCAGCAGGCTGATGCGGCTCAGCGGACCATCCGGGTCCTTGTTCGACAGCCACAGGTCGGCGCCGCAGATCGGCTTGATCCCGGCACCCATGGTGTTTTTATAGAATTTGACCAGCGAACACATGTTGTTCTGGTCGGTCACCGCAACGGCCGGCATGCCCATGCCGGTCAGGGCCTTGACCAGCGGTTTGATCCGCACCAGCCCGTCGACCAGGGAGTATTCAGTGTGCAGGCGTAGATGAACGAATGAAGCCGGCATAGTGATCCTGTCCAGTTACATAGAGACAACAAGGCCCGGATTGTACCGGGCCCCGAACAAAACATCAGCCTTGCCGCTAAACCTGCGTCAGGCCTTCCAGCGCTTCATAAGCCTGCCGCACCGGGGCAAACGAACGCCGGTGAATCGGCGTCGGCCCGAGGCGCGCCAGCGCTTCCAGATGAACGGGCGTCGGATAGCCTTTATGGCCGCCGATGCCGTAACCCGGATAGATCAATTCGAACGCCGCCATCTCCCGGTCACGGCTGACCTTGGCCAGAATCGACGCAGCCGCAATCGCCGGCACCTTGCCGTCACCCTGCACCACGGCTTCGGAACGCATCGGCAATTTCGGGCAGCGGTTGCCATCGATCATCGCCAGTTTCGGTTGGATATGCAGGCCAGCGACGGCGCGCTGCATCGCCAGCATGGTGGCGTGAAGGATGTTCAGCTCGTCGATTTCTTCGACTTCGGCACGGGCAATGCACCAGCTGAGCGCCTTCTCGCAGATCTCGTCGTAGAGTTTTTCACGCTTGGCTTCGGTGAGTTTTTTCGAGTCGTTGAGACCGAGGATCGGCCGGTTCGGATCAAGGATCACCGCCGCGGTGACGACGGCACCGCACAACGGGCCGCGACCGACTTCATCGACACCGGCCACCAGTTCTTCGACTTCGGCGACCAGGGTGAAATCCAGGCCCATCTGCATGCTTGTCTTGCTCATCGTGTTTGCCCGATCAGGTTCAGAACGGCGTCAGCCGCCTGATTGGAAGCGTCCAGGCGCAGGGTGCGATGGATCTCGTCAAAGCCCCGGGTCTGCTCTTCGCCACCGTCGATCAACGGCGACAGGGTCTGGGCAAGGGCCTCAACCGTCGCATCATCCTGCAACAATTCCGGCACCAGCAATCGCTGGGCCAGCAGGTTGGGCAGGGAAACGTACGGGCTCTTGACCATGCGCTTGAGAATCCAGAACGTCAGCGGCGCAAGACGATAGGCCACGACCATCGGGCGCTTGTACAGCAGCGCTTCCAGGGTCGCCGTGCCGGACGCGATCAGAACCGCATTGCACGCCGCCAGGGCCAGGTGGGATTTTCCATCAAGCAGCGTAACCGGCAGGTCGCGGCCGGCCAGCAGCGCTTCGAGCTGGGCACGACGCTCGGGGTTGGCGCACGGTATGACGAAACGCACACCCGGGCGCATGGCCCGCAAGCGTTGGGCGGTATCGAGGAACAGCGCACCCAGACGACTGACTTCACCGCCACGGCTGCCGGGCATCAACGCGACCAGCGGACCGTCCGACAGACCGAGTTCGGCACGCGCCGCGTTGCGATCAGCCTCCAGTGGAATGGTATCGGCCAGCGTATGACCGACGAACCGCACCGGTACGCCCTTCTCTTCGTAGAATCTGGCTTCGAACGGCAGCAGCGTGAGCATCAGGTCGCAGCCTTCGCGGATCTTCAGTACCCGTTTCTGCCGCCATGCCCACACCGAGGGACTGACGTAGTGCACGGTCTTGATTCCGGCCTGACGCAGCTTGAGTTCGATACTGAGGTTGAAATCCGGCGCATCGATGCCGATGAACACATCCGGTTTTTCAGCGATAAGCGTGGCGATCAGGTCCTTGCGGCGCTTGAGCAGTTCACGCAACCGCCCCAGGACTTCCACCAGGCCCATGACCGACAGACGCTCCATCGGAAAATAGGAAGTCAGGCCTTCGGCCTGCATCAGCGGGCCGCCGACACCAATGAACTCCACCGCAGGGTGCTGTGCCTTGAGGGCACGCATCAGGCCTGCGCCCAGAATGTCACCGGAAGCCTCCCCCGCCACCAGCGCAATACGCAGATTGGCCATGGTCAGCGGGTAATGCCGCGGGTCGACGACTGGATGGAGTCACGGAACATCGCGACTTCCGGGAACTGTGCAGACGGCTCGGCCAGTTCGGCCAGCGCCTGTTCGACGGTCAGTCCCTGGCGATACACCGTTTTGTACGCACGGCGCAGCGCGTGAATGGCGTCTTCGCTGAAACCGCGACGGCGCATGCCCTCGAAGTTCATGCTACGCGCTTCGGCCGGGTTGCCGAATACGGTGACGAAAGCCGGGACGTCCTTGCCGATCGCTGTGCCCATGCCGGAAAAGCTGTGGGCGCCAATGTGGCAATACTGATGCACCAGGGTGAAACCGGACAGGATTGCCCAGTCATCAACGTGCACATGGCCGGCCAGCGCGGTGTTGTTGACCAGAATGCAGTGGTTGCCGATGACGCTGTCATGCCCGATGTGGGCATAGGCCATGATCAGGTTGTGATCGCCCAGGGTCGTTTCGGAACGATCCTGAACGGTGCCACGGTGAATCGTCACGCCTTCGCGGATGACGTTGTGGTCACCGATCACCAGACGAGTTTCTTCGCCCTTGTACTTCAGGTCCGGCGTATCTTCGCCTACCGAGGAAAACTGGTAGATGCGGTTGTGCTTGCCAATACGGGTCGGACCTTTGAGGATCACGTGTGGCCCGATGACCGTACCCTCGCCGACTTCCACACCTGCACCGATGATCGACCACGGCCCGACCTCGACGCCATCAGCCAGGACGGCCGATGGATCGATGATTGCGCGAGGGTCAATCAAACTCATAGCTTGCGTTCCGCACAGATGATTTCAGCCGAGCAGACCGGTTTGCCATCGACCGAAGCCTGGCATTCGAACTTCCAGATCTGACGCTTGCAACTGATGAACTTGGCTTCGAGGATCAACTGATCCCCCGGCAGCACTGGCTGGCGGAAACGCAGCTTGTCGGAGCCGACAAAGTAATAAAGGGTGCCGTCAGCCGGTTTCACGTCAAGCATCTTGAAACCGAGGATCCCGGCAGCCTGAGCCATGGCTTCGATAATCAGCACGCCCGGCATGATCGGGTGCGCTGGGAAGTGCCCGTTGAAGAACGGCTCGTTGATGCTGACATTCTTGTAGGCGCGAATGCGCTTGCCTTCCGTATCCAGCTCCACTACCCGGTCCACCAGCAGGAACGGGTAACGGTGAGGCAGGTATTCGCGAATCTCGTTGATGTCCATCATTTCGGGGGGAAGCCTATGTAAAGATTGGGAGCGCGACTGACGCGCACTCCTCTAGCAAATCAAGGAGGCAGTCCGGAGGCTGTGCACACTTGATATGGAAATGGTATCAGCCTTCAGATGAAGCATTGCCGTCAGGGGTCACTTCCCCAAACCGCTTTTCCAGCTGTTTCAAACGTCGCGCGATGTCATCGAGCTGACGAATCCGGGCCGCGCTTTTGCGCCATTCGGCCGCCGGTTGCATGGCTGTGCCGGAAGAATAGGCACCCGGTTCGGTAATCGAATGGGTCACCATGGTCATCCCGGTCAGGAATACGTTGTCGCAAATATCGATGTGCCCTACCAGGCCAACACCTCCGGCGAGCATGCAGTGCTTGCCGATTTTGGTGCTGCCGGAAATCCCCACGCACGCCGCCATGGCGGTGTGATCACCAACCTGCACGTTATGGGCGATCTGAATCTGGTTGTCGAGCTTCACGCCATTGCCAATCACGGTATCGGCCAGCGCACCGCGGTCGATGGCGGTATTCACGCCGATCTCCACATCGTCACCGATGGTCACACCGCCGATCTGGGCGATTTTCTGCCAGATGCCCTTCTCATTGGCAAAGCCGAAGCCTTCACCGCCGAGCACGGCACCGGACTGAATCACCACACGCTTGCCGATCCGTACATCGTGATACAGCGTGACCCGCGGGGCCAGCCAGCCGCCCTCGCCGATTTCACTGCGAGCACCAATGACGCAATGCGCACCGAGCGTCACGTCTGCGCCGATTCGCGCACCGGCTTCGATCACCACGAAGGGACCGACACTGGCGCTCGGATCGACCACGGCATCCTCGGCAATCACGGCCGTCGGATGAACGCCGGCAGTGGCCTTGGGCTTCGGATCGAACAGATGGGAAATGCGCGCGTAAGCCAGGTAAGGATCCGGCACCACCAACGCATCACCGGCATAACCTTCCGCGTCGGCAGCCTTGAGCAACAGGGCTGCGGCTTGCGAGCCAGCCAGGTATTTACGGTATTGAGGGTTTGCCAGAAAGCTCAACTGAGCTGGGCCAGCCTCCTGCAAGGTGGCTAGCCCAGTGATTTGCTTCTCGGGATCGCCACTCAGGGTGGCGCCGAGGAACTCGGCCAACTGGCCGAGCTTGATAGTCACGGTCATGGGTTACTTCAGCTGATTCATGCGCTCGATGACCTGGCGCGTGATGTCGTACTGAGGTTTGACATCGATCACTGCGCCACGCTCGAACACCAGGTCAAAACCACCTTTCTTGATGACTTCTTCCACTGCGCTATCCAGTTTCGGCTTCAGTTGCTTGAGCATTTCGCGGTCGGCAACAGCCTTGGCTTCGTTCAGTTCCTTGGACTGGAACTGGAAGTCACGCGCCTTTTGCTTGAACTCAAGCTCCAGACGCTCGCGCTCGCCTTGCTGCATCTTGTCGCCACCGGCCATCAGACGATCCTGAATGCCCTTGGCGCTGCTTTCCAGGGTCTTGAGCTTGGTCAGCTGTGGGCCGAACTTCTTCTCGGCATCCACGGCGTACTTCTTGGCCGCGTCGGATTCCAGCAAGGCCATCTGATAGTTCAGAACGGCGATTTTCATGTCGGCAAATGCCGGGCCTGCCACCAGCACGGAGGCCAGGAGAACCAATTGAGTCAACTTACGCACGATGCACTCCTACAAAATCCATTGTCGTTGTCTTGGGTCAGACGCTTAGAACGTCTGGCCCAGGGAGAATTGGAACACTTGAGTTTCAGCTTCATCCGGTTTCTTGATCGGCATCGCCAGTGCAAAGCTCAGCGGGCCCAGTGCGGTGACCCAGGTCACGCCGACACCGACGGAGCTGGCCATGTTGCTCAGACTGATGTCGTTGCATTGGGTGGCAGAAGTCGAGCCGACAGTCGCGTTGGTGGTCTTCTCGCACTTGGAGTCGAATACGTTACCCACATCCCAGAATACCGAAGTGCGCAGGGAACGCTGATCCTTGACGAATGGCAGCGGGAACAACACCTCGACACCACCCTGGATCAAAACGTTGCCACCGAACGGCAGCGGATCCTGATCCGGGTCGGCAAGCGTACCTGCGTTACCGGTCACACCCACGCCACGGCTAGGGGTACTGCGCGGGCCCAGCGTGCTGTCTTTAAAGCCACGTACCGAGTTGAAACCACCAGCATAGTAGTTTTCATAGAACGGCAAGCCGTCGGTCGAACCATAACCATCGCCATAACCCAGCTCGGTGTGCAGACGCAGCGTGTAGTTTTCGCTGATCGGCTGGAACAACTGACCACGATAGTCGAGTTTGTAGAACGACAGGTCGCTGCCTGGAATGGTGGTTTCCAGCGTCAGACTCTGGGAACGGCCACGGGTTGGCAATACACCTTTGTTCAGGGTCGACTCGGACCAGCCGGCCGAAGCCTTGAAGTTCAGGTAGTTATCACCTTCCTTCTTAACGAAGTCGAAAATCTCGTCAACGGTGTACTGACCGGTCTTGATCTTGTCCTGCTGAGCGGACAGACCGAAGGTCAGACGCGAAGTCTCGCTGATCGGGTAGCCCACGTTCACGCCGGCACCCAGGCTGTCCACCGCATAGCTCGCTACGTCGACGTCGAGGTCTTTGTAGTCGGTGGTGCGGTAGAACGCGTTGTAACCCAGGCTCACGCCATCGGCGGTCCAGTAGGGGTCAACGTAGCCGAAGTTGTAGCGGCTCTGGTATTCGCTGCGGGTCAGGCCGACGCTGACGCGGTTACCGGTACCGAGGAAGTTGTTCTGGGTGATCGAACCACCGAGGATCAGACCAGCACTCTGGGCGAAACCGACGCTGGCGGTGATCGAACCGGAAGCCTGCTCTTCAACGCTGTAGTTCACGTCAACCTGGTCATCGACACCTGGCACAGCCGGGGTCTCGACGTTGACTTCTTTAAAGAAGCCCAGACGCTCCAGACGAGTCTTGGACTGGTCGATCAGGTAAGTCGAAGCCCAGCCACCTTCCATCTGACGCATTTCACGACGCAGCACTTCGTCCTCGGACTTGGTGTTGCCACGGAAGTTGATGCGGTTGACGTAGGCACGCTTGCCCGGATCGACGGCAAACAGGATATCGACGGTGTGATCTTCGTCGTGCGGTTGTGGCACGCCGTTGACGTTGGCGAAGGTGTACCCCTCGTTACCCAAACGACGGGTGATCAGTTCGGAAGTGGTGGTCATCAGCTTGCGCGAGAACACCTGACCTTTCTGCACCAGCAACAGCGACTTGACCTGGTCTTCAGGGACTTTCAGGTCACCGCTGAGTTTGACGTCGCGAACGGTGTACTTCTCGCCTTCGTTGACGTTGACGGTGATGTAGACGTGCTTCTTGTCCGGGGTGATGGACACCTGGGTCGAAGCGATATCCATGTTGATATAGCCACGGTCGAGGTAGTAGGAACGCAGACGCTCCAGGTCACCGGACAGCTTTTCACGGGCGTACTTGTCGTCGTTCTTGAAGAATGACAGCCAGTTGGTGGTCTTCAGTTCGAACAGGTCGGTCAGGTCTTCCTCGGGGAAAACCGTGTTGCCCACCACGTTGATGTGCTGAATGGCAGCGACGGTGCCTTCATTGATCTTCACTTTAAGGCCGACACGGTTGCGCGGCTGCGAGACCACTTCGGTATCGACAGTCGCCGAGTAACGACCTTGTGCAACGTATTGACGTTGCAGCTCGTTACGCACGCCTTCGAGGGTCGCGCGCTGGAAGATCTCGCCTTCGGCCAGACCGGACTGCTTGAGGCCTTTCATCAGGTCTTCGGTGGAGATCGCCTTGTTGCCTTCGATCTCGATGCTGGCGACCGAGGGACGTTCGACGACAGTGATCACCAGAACGTTGCCTTCGCGGCCCAGCTGGATATCTTGAAAGAAACCGGTTTTGAACAGCGCACGAGTGGATTCCACCAGGCGACGATCATCCGCCTGCTCGCCGACGTTCAACGGCAAGGCACCAAAGACGCTACCCGCGGAGACCCGCTGGAGGCCATTGACGCGAATATCAGAGATAGTGAAGGACTCGGCGTGAACTTCGGCGATCATCAATACGGTGAGAACCGCAGTTAGCAGCAGACGTTTCATGAAGTCCTTTCTTATTCCAACTGGCAATAAACAAACTGCCGCAAAATGCGGCAGATTCGCAATTCAGCGAAGCGTTACAGACGACCCAGATCGTTGACCAGAGCAAGCAACATCACTCCGACCACCAAGCTGATACCGATCTGTATCCCCCAACCTTGCACCCGATCCGACAAGGGACGACCACGCGCCCACTCGATCAGATAAAACAACAAATGCCCCCCATCCAGTACAGGAATGGGCAGCAAATTCAGAACCCCCAGGCTAATACTCAGATAAGCAAGGAAATTCAGGAAATCAGCGACGCCCGACTGGGCAGAAGCGCCCGCCACTTTAGCAATGGTTATCGGTCCACTCAAGTTTTTTACCGAGAGCTCGCCGAAGAGCATTTTCTTCAGTGAATCCAGCGTCAGGACGCTCATGGTCCAGGTACGACGGGCGCCCTCGCCAATAGCCGCCAAAGGCCCGTAACTGACCTCGCGAATCATCTCCGGCGGCCAGTCGACAGCCTTGACACCTGCCCCCAGGTAACCGCTTGGCGACTTTTTATCGCCACGCGCAGCCAATGTCACAGGGACGTCGATTTGAACACCGTCGCGCTCGACGCGCAGCACGATTTTGGTATCAGGACGCGTACGAACGGTGTCGACCACCTGCTGCCAGTCGTCCAGCGCCTTGCCATCCAGCGTCAACAGACGATCACCGGTTTTCAGCCCGGCTGTCTGGGCCGGGCCTTTCGGATCAAGTTCGGCCAGCACCGGCGGCAATGCCGGGCGCCAAGGGCGAATACCGAGGGAGCGAATCGGATCCGGCTCGTCGGCCCCCTTGAGCCATTTATCGAGCGCCAGCTCACGAGGCGAGTCAGCCGTAGAGCCCTGCTCACGCACCAGTACCTGCAAGGAACCACTTTCCCCCAGGCGCCGCACCAGCTGCAAATTGACCGCTGCCCAACCCGAGGTCGGCTCACCGTCGATCGCGACGATTTCCTGACCGGCGCTCAGCCCTGCGGTCGCGGCGATGCTGCCGGACTCCACCGAGCCGATCACCGGGCGAATCTGCTCGCTGCCGAGCATGGCCAGCACCCAGAAGAACACCAGCGCGAGCAGGAAGTTGGCCACAGGACCCGCCGCGACGATGGCGATGCGCTGACGCACGGACTTGCGATTGAATGACTGATGAAGCTGATCGGCCGGCACTTCACCTTCGCGCTCATCGAGCATCTTGACGTAGCCACCCAACGGAATGGCCGCCACCACGAACTCGGTCCCCTGCTTGTCGTGCCAGCGCAGCAGCGGCATGCCGAAGCCCACGGAGAAACGCAGAACCTTGACGCCACAGCGACGCGCGACCCAGAAGTGGCCGAATTCGTGAAAGGTGACCAGCACACCCAAAGCGATCAGGGTGCCGGCAATCATATAGAGCGCGCTCATCTACTTTCTCCGCAATCCTGTCCAGTGCCGCGTGAAGCCATGTATTGCAAGACCTAGCGGCCGTGACGACTCAACCACTGCCCGGCCAATGCCCGGGCGGTTGCATCAGCGGCGAACACCGCATCGAGATCATCCAGCGCCACCACAGGCTCGAGATTCAAGACTTCCTCGATGATACTCGCGATTTCCAGGTAGCGAACCCGTCCGTCGAGAAACGCGGCAACCGCCACTTCATTCGCCGCGTTGAGCATGGCCGGGGCACTGTTTCCCGCCTCGGCAGCCTGCCGTGCCAGACGCAGGCACGGGAAACGCTCTTCGTCGGGCGCTTCGAAATCCAGGCGCGCCACAGCGAACAGATCCAGCGGCGCCACGCCCGAGTCAATGCGCTCGGGCCAGGCCAATGCATTGGCAATCGGTGTGCGCATGTCGGGATTGCCCAACTGCGCCAGCACCGACCCGTCCACATAATCGACCAGCGAATGAATCACACTCTGCGGATGAATCACCACTTCGACTTGCGAAGGTCTGGCATCGAACAACCAGCAGGCCTCGATCAATTCGAGCCCCTTGTTCATCATGCTGGCCGAATCCACCGAAATCTTGCGTCCCATGGACCAGTTCGGGTGTGCGCAGGCCTGATCGGGTGAAACATGCGCCAGCTCGGCCATCGGCGTCTGTCGGAACGGGCCACCGGAGGCCGTGAGCAAAATCCGACGAACTCCAACGTTGCTCAACCCGCGAGCAAAGTCCTGCGGCATGCACTGGAAAATCGCGTTGTGTTCGCTGTCGATCGGCAACAGGACAGAACCACTCTTGCGCACGGCCTGCATGAACAAGGCGCCGGACATGACCAGCGCTTCCTTGTTGGCCAGAAGAATCTTCTTGCCCGCCTCGACTGCCGCGAGAGTCGGGCGCAGGCCGGCAGCGCCGACGATGGCGGCCATGACGGCATCCACCTCGGGTGCCGCAGCGACCTGACACAATCCTTCTTCGCCGACCAGCACCTGCGTCGGCAGGCCCGCGGCTCGTAAATCGTCCTGCAGGTTGCGAGCGGCGCCGGCCTCCGGCACTACTGCATATTTAGGAAGATGACGGACACACAGGGCAAACAGTTCGCTCAGACGGGTAAAACCGCTCAGGGCGAAAGCCTGATAACGCTCCGGATGCCGGGCGATGACATCCAGGGTGCTCAGACCGATCGAACCGGTCGCGCCCAGGACGGTAATCTGCTGCGGGCGACTCACGATGCCGCCATCCACAACAACACCGCAAAGACCGGGATCGCAGCTGTCAGGCTGTCGATGCGATCCAGCACGCCACCGTGGCCGGGCAAGAGGTTACTGCTGTCCTTGATGCCGGACTGACGCTTGAACATGCTTTCGGTCAGATCGCCCACCACCGAGATGAAGACAATCACCGCAGCACCGATCAAGCCCTTGAACAGTTGCGCCACCGTCCAGTCACGAAACAGCGCGACCAAAGTGGTGATGACCAGGCTTAACGCCAGACCGCCATACACGCCCTCCCAGCTTTTGCCGGGACTGACTTGCGGCGCCAGTTTGCGCTTGCCGAACGCACGACCGGAGAAATACGCGCCGATGTCAGCACCCCAGACCAGCACCATCACCGCCATGATGAGCCAGTTACCGAGCGGGTACTGCTTGATCAGCACCAGCCCTTGCCAGGCCGGCAACAGAATCAGCAGACCGATCACCAGCTTGGCGGCGGCGCTGGACCAATGCTCGCTGGAGCGCGGGTACGTCAGCACCAGCCAGGTCGCCAGCACCCACCAGATCACTGATGCACCCAATACCCATGGCGCCAGCCCCGGCAGGATGTACATGACGAACAGCATCAGCGCGACCACCGCCGCGTAGCTGACACGGAATGCCTGCGCGGTGAAGCCGGCCAGACGCGCCCACTCCCAGGCCCCCAGACTCACGACCAGCCCGATGAACAGGGCAAAACCGGAACCTTCGAGCAGGAAAAAACCGCCCAAGGCGATCGGCAACAGAATCAGTGCAGTGATGATGCGTTGTTTAAGCATTAAACCCGGGCTCCAGCTTCGACCTGCTCGCTCGTTTTACCGAAGCGACGCTGGCGCAAAGCGAAATCGGCCAGCGCATTGCGCATGGCTTCGTGTTTGAAGTCCGGCCAGAACAGGTCGGAGAAGTACAACTCGGCATAAGCCAACTGCCACAAAAGGAAGTTGCTGATGCGGTGCTCGCCACCGGTGCGAATGCACAAGTCGGGTAACGGCAGATCACCGGTGACCAGACAGGTCTGCAGCAGATCCGGGGTGATGTCTTCCGGCCGCAGATGACCGGCCTGAACCTCACGCGCCAGACGCTGCGCCGCTTGCGCAATATCCCACTGACCGCCGTAGTTGGCAGCGATTTGCAGGATGAATCGGTTGGCACCGGCGGTCATCGCTTCCGCTTCACGCATGGCAGCCTGAAGTTCCGGATGAAACCGCGTACGGTCTCCAATGATGCGCAGACTGATATTGTTGTCGTTCAGGCGCTTGGCCTCGCGACGCAATGCCTTGAAGAACAGGTCCATCAAGGCGCTGACTTCATCGGCCGGGCGCTGCCAGTTTTCACTGGAAAAAGCGAACAGGGTCAGCACTTCGACCCTGGCCTCGGCGCACACCTCGATCACCGCCCGCACAGCGTCCACGCCCGCCTTATGCCCGGCGACACCCGGCATAAAGCGTTTTTTCGCCCAGCGATTGTTGCCATCCATGATGATCGCGACATGGCGCGGCACCGTGGACGGCGCAGTCTGCTTGGTCTTGTCCATTTAAAGCTCGACCCTTATACGGCCATCAGGTCTTTTTCTTTCTCAGCCAGCTTGGCGTCGATTTCAGCCACGAACTTCTTGGTCAGATCGTCGATCTCGCCCGCGGCACGACGCTCTTCGTCTTCGCTGATTTCCTTTTCCTTGACCAGATCCTTCAACGAGCTGTTGGCATCACGACGGATGTTGCGCACGGCAACACGGGCGTCTTCTGCTACGTCACGCGCCTGCTTGGTGAAACCGCGACGGGTTTCTTCGGTCAGGGCTGGCATGCTGATCAGCAGCAGTTCACCCAGGTTGGTCGGGTTCAGATTCAGACCTGCACTGCCGATGGCCTTGTCGACGGCACCCAGCATGTTGCGCTCGAACGCAACGACTTGCAGGGTACGGGCGTCCTTGACGGTGATGTTGGCCACTTGTTTGATCGGGGTGTCGGCGCCGTAGTAAGGCACCATTACGCCTTCCAGGATGCTTGGGTGCGCCTGACCAGTGCGGATACGACCGAAGTTGTGAGCCAGGGACTCGACGGACTTCGTCATGCGCTCTTTGGCGTCTTTCTTGATTTCGTTGATCATTGCTGGACTTCCTCGATCAGAGTGCCTTCAGCGCCACCATGCACGATGTTCAGCAGGGCGCCCGGCTTGTTCATGTTAAATACGCGCAGCGGCATCTTGTGATCGCGGCACAGGCAGATAGCCGTCAGATCCATTACACCCAGCTTGCGATCCAGTACTTCATCGTATGTCAGATGATCGAACTTCTCGGCATGCGGGTCTTTGAACGGGTCAGCAGTGTAGACACCATCGACCTTGGTCGCCTTGAGCACGACATCGGCGTCGATTTCAATGGCGCGCAGGCAGGCTGCCGAATCCGTGGTAAAGAACGGATTGCCGGTGCCGGCCGCGAAAATCACCACGTCCTTGGAGTTCAGGTGGCGCATGGCCTTGCGACGGTCATAGTGATCGGTCACACCGACCATGGAGATGGCCGACATCACGATGGCGGAGATATTGGCACGTTCCAGCGCGTCGCGCATGGCCAGGGCGTTCATCACAGTAGCCAGCATGCCCATGTGGTCGCCGGTGACCCGATCCATGCCGGCCTTGCTCAGTGCCTCACCGCGGAACAGGTTACCACCGCCGATCACCAGGCCGACCTGAACGCCGATGCCGACCAGTTGGCCGACTTCCAGCGCCATGCGATCCAGCACTTTCGGATCGATCCCGAACTCTTCCGAGCCCATCAGGGCCTCGCCGCTAAGCTTGAGTAGAATGCGTTTATAGCGAGCCTGATAACCACTGCCCTGCTGAGCCATTGCGAATCTCTCCTGCGGCGTATTTTAAAAATTCTTTGCGAGCTGTTTACAGCTGGCGTTCACTCTAGCTTGGCGCTGCTTCAGCGCCATCGGAACATGGCTTTGTAAGTCAGTTCCAAGGGGAAACCAATTAAAAATTGGTAACCCTATCTGAAAAGAGGCTGCGCGCGTGAGCGGGCAGCCTCTTTCGGGCGACAGTTGAAAAACCGTCTTATTGCTTGGCGGCAGCCAGCTGGGCAGCAACTTCTTCAGCGAAGTTGTCGACCGGCTTCTCGATGCCTTCGCCTACTTTGAAGTAGGTGAAGGAAACGATTTCAGCGCCGCCTTTCTTGGCCAGCTCGCCAACCTTGATTTCAGGGTTCTTGACGAACGCCTGCTCAACCAGGCTCGCTTCCGCCAGGAACTTGCTGATACGGCCCTTGACCATGTTCTCAACAATGTTTTCTGGCTTGCCTTTGATTTTTTCTTCGTTCAGCTGCAGGAACACAGCCTTTTCACGCTCGATCGCTTCCGCGGAGACTTGCGAAGGCAGCAGGAACTCAGGGTTGCTTGCAGCAACGTGCATCGCGATGTCTTTGGCCAGCTCGACGTCACCGCCTTTCAGGACAACAGCAACACCGATCTTGTTGCCGTGCAGGTAGGTGCCGACTACGTCGCCTTCTACGCGCACCAGGCGACGGATGTTGACGTTCTCGCCGACTTTGGCAACCAGTGCTTCGCGAGCGGCTTCTTGAGAAGCGATCAGCGGAGCTGCGTCGGTCAGCTTGTCAGCGAATGCTTTGTCAACGCTGGCAGCAACGAAGTTTTTGAAGTCGTCCTGCAGAGCCAGGAAGTCGGTCTGCGAGTTGACTTCGATCAGAACGGCGGCCTTGCCGTCGTCCTTGATGGCGATAGCGCCTTCAGCGGCAACGTTGCCAGCTTTCTTGGCAGCCTTGATGGCGCCCGAAGCACGCATGTCATCAATGGCTTTTTCGATGTCGCCGCCAGCCTTTTCCAGGGCTTTCTTGCAATCCATCATGCCTTCGCCGGTACGCTCGCGCAGTTCTTTGACCAACGCTGCAGTAATTGCTGCCATTTTCAAATTCCTCTTGGATAGGTTTTCAACCATTCCACCCGATCGAACGGGCGTTCAATTCTTCCCGAACCACCTTGTAGCCGCTGCACGTTACAGCTGCTGTAGCTGCGCTGCCGACAAATGGTTTTCGAGGTGGCAAAAAGGGGGCCAAGCCCCCTTTTTGCTTACTGAGTCAACGCCAGGGCGTCAATTACTCAGCTGCAGCCTGAGTTTCTTCAGCTGCGAATTCTACAGTGCCGCCAGCAACGTTGTTGCGACCGCGGATCACTGCGTCAGCCATCGAGCCCATGTACAGCTGGATAGCGCGGATTGCGTCATCGTTGCCTGGGATGATGTAGTCAACGCCTTCCGGGCTGCTGTTGGTATCGACAACGCCGATGACCGGGATGCCCAGCTTGTTGGCTTCGGTGATCGCGATGCGCTCGTGGTCAACGTCGATCACGAACAGTGCGTCTGGCAGACCGCCCATGTCCTTGATGCCGCCCAGGGAGCGATCCAGCTTCTCAAGATCACGAGTGCGCATCAGCGCTTCTTTCTTGGTCAGCTTGGCGAAAGTACCGTCTTCGGCTTGTACTTCAAGGTCACGCAGACGCTTGATGGAAGCACGGATGGTCTTGAAGTTGGTCAGCATGCCGCCCAACCAGCGGTGATCGACGTACGGCGAACCGCAACGTGCTGCTTCTTCAGCAACGATCTTGCCAGCGGAGCGCTTGGTGCCAACGAACAGAATCTTGTTTTTGCCCTGGGCCAGACGCTCTACGAAAGTCAGAGCTTCGTTGAACATTGGCAGGGTTTTTTCAAGGTTGATGATGTGAATCTTGTTACGCGCGCCGAAAATGTACTTGCCCATTTTCGGATTCCAGTAACGGGTTTGGTGACCGAAGTGCACACCGGCCTTCAGCATATCGCGCATGTTGACTTGGGACATGATAGTTCCTTGATAAGTCGGGTTGGGCCTCCACGTATCCCAATGACCAACCATTGATCCGAGGATCAAAGGCACCCAGGCCATCGTGTCGACACGTGTGTGGGTTAGTGCTCCCGGAGCTATCCCCGGAAAGCGGCGCATTTTATACCACAGGGACGACGCAAACGGAACCCGGAATCTGCAATCGCGTCAGGGACATGCGCGCCAGCCCCTTGGAATCGGGACGATGCACCGCATTGTATAGAGAGAAGCGATGCACGCAGGCGCGGTTTTGCGCCTTTGGTCTGTTAGAATCGCGTTTTTCGGGGCCGCACAATCAACAGCCGCGCCCCTGTTCGTATCAGCAAGCGCCGTCGAGCGCAGAGAGAGCCTGTATGACCGTCACCCTCAAAACCCCCGAGGACATCGCTGGCATGCGTGTCGCCGGCAAACTGGCCGCCGATGTGCTGGAAATGATTGCCGAGCACGTCAAGCCGGGCGTGACCACCGATGAACTGAACCAGATCTGCCACGACTACATTGTCAACGTGCAACAGGCCATCCCCGCCCCGCTCAACTACAAGGGCTACCCGAAGTCGATCTGCACCTCGATCAACCACGTGGTCTGCCACGGCATTCCGAACGACAAACCGTTGAAAAACGGCGACACCCTGAACATCGACGTGACGGTGATCAAGGACGGCTACCACGGCGACACCAGCCGCATGTTCCACGTCGGCACCGTGCCGGTCTGGGCCGAGCGCCTGTCGCAGGTCACCCAGGAATGCATGTACAAGGCGATCGAAATCGTCAAACCTGGCTGCCGCCTCGGTGACATCGGCGAAATCATCCAGAAGCACGCGGAAAAGAACGGTTTCTCGGTGGTTCGCGAGTTCTGTGGCCACGGTATCGGCAAGGTCTTCCACGAAGAGCCGCAGATCCTGCACTACGGCCGTGCCGGCACCGGCATGGAACTGAAGGCCGGCATGACCTTCACCATCGAGCCGATGATCAACCAGGGCAAGGCCGACACCAAAGTACTGGGCGACGGCTGGACCGCGATCACCAAGGATCGCAAGCTGTCGGCACAGTGGGAACACACTTTGCTTGTCACCGAGACCGGCTACGAGATTTTCACCCTGCGCAGCGACGACACGATCCCGCGCATCTCGGCCTGATCCCCACACCGTTCCCAGCCTATAGAAGGAAAGCCAATCGATGCCGCAGGTGGATCCCGAACTCTTCGACCGCGGCCAGTTCCAGGCTGAACTGGCCCTGAAAGCGAGTCCCATCGCGGCGTTCAAGAAGGCGATTCGCCAGGCCCGCGAAGTGCTCGATGCGCGCTTTCGCGCCGGTCGTGATATCCGGCGACTGATCGAAGACCGGGCCTGGTTCGTCGACAACATCCTGCAAAAGGCCTGGGAACAGTTCGACTGGAGCGAAGACGCCGACATCGCGCTGGTCGCGGTCGGCGGCTACGGTCGCGGCGAATTGCACCCCTATTCCGACATCGACCTGTTGATCCTGCTGGACAGCGCCGACCACGAAATCTTCCGTGATTCCATCGAGCGTTTTCTGACGCTGCTGTGGGACATCGGCCTGGAAGTCGGTCAGAGCGTTCGCTCGGTCGACGAGTGCGCCGAAGAGGCCCGTGCTGACCTGACGGTGGTCACCAACCTGATGGAAAGCCGCACCATCTGCGGCCCCGAGCGCTTGCGCCAGCGCATGCTCGACGTCACCAGCACCGCACACATGTGGCCGAGCAAGGAGTTCTTCCTGGCCAAGCGCGCCGAGCAGAAGGCTCGCCACCACAAGTACAACGACACCGAATACAACCTGGAACCCAACGTCAAAGGCTCGCCCGGCGGACTGCGGGATATCCAGACGATTCTGTGGGTGGCCCGTCGTCAGTACGGCACCCTGAACCTGCGCGCCCTGGCCGGGGAAGGGTTTCTGGTCGAGAGTGAAAACGCCCTGCTGGCGTCCTCCCAGGAATTCCTCTGGAAGGTGCGTTACGCCCTGCACATGCTCGCCGGTCGCTCCGAGGACCGCCTGCTGTTCGATCACCAGCGCACCATCGCCGGGCTGCTGGGATTTGAAGGCGACGACGCCAAACAGGCCGTCGAAAACTTCATGCAGCAGTATTTCCGCGTGGTGATGAGCATCGCCCAGCTCAGCGACCTGATCATCCAGCATTTCGAGGAAGTCATCCTCGCCCCGGAAGACGAAGCGCCGCCACAGCCGATCAACTCGCGCTTCCAACTGCACGACGGCTACATCGAGGCGCGCAACGACAATGTGTTCCGCCGCACGCCGTTCGCCATGCTCGAGATCTTCGTGTTGATGGCCCAGCAGCCGGAAATCAAAGGCGTACGCGCCGACACCATTCGTCTGCTGCGGGAAAATCGTCACCTGATCGACGACAACTTCCGCAACGACATCCGCAACACCAGCCTGTTCATCGAGCTGTTCAAATGCAAGATCGGCATCCACCGCAACCTGCGGCGGATGAACCGCTACGGCATTCTCGGGCGCTATCTGCCGGAATTCGGCTTCATCGTCGGGCAGATGCAGCACGACCTGTTCCACATCTATACGGTCGATGCGCACACGCTGAACCTGATCAAGCACCTGCGCAAATTGCAGTACACCCAGGTGTCGGAGAAATTCCCGCTGGCCGCCAAGCTCATGGCGAAACTGCCCAAGCCTGAACTCATTTATATGGCGGGCCTGTACCACGACATCGGCAAGGGCCGGCATGGCGATCACTCGGAAATCGGCGCGGTGGATGCCGAGGCGTTCTGCCAGCGCCATCAACTGCCGGTGTGGGACAGTCGCCTGATCGTCTGGCTGGTGCAGAACCACCTGGTGATGTCGACCACCGCCCAGCGCAAGGATTTGTCCGACCCGCAGGTCATCCATGACTTCGCGCTGGCGGTCGGCGACGAAACCCGTCTCGACTACCTGTACGTGCTGACCGTGGCCGACATCAATGCGACCAACCCGACCCTGTGGAACTCGTGGCGCGCCAGCCTGTTGCGCCAGCTCTACACCGAGACCAAGCGTGCCCTGCGCCGTGGCCTGGAGAATCCGGTGGATCGCGAAGAGCAGATCCGCCAGACCCAGAGTGCGGCGCTGGATATCCTGGTACGCGGCGGCACAGACCCGGACGACGTCGAGCAGTTGTGGGCGCAGCTGGGCGACGACTACTTCCTGCGTCACACCGCCGGCGACGTGGCCTGGCACACCGACGCCATTCTCCAGCAACCGGCCGACGGCGGTCCGCTGGTGCTGATCAAGGAAACCACCCAGCGCGAATTCGAGGGCGGCACGCAGATCTTCATCTATGCACCGGACCAGCACGACTTCTTTGCCGTGACCGTGGCCGCGATGGACCAGCTCAACCTGAACATTCACGACGCCCGGGTCATCACGTCCAGCAGCCAGTTCACCCTCGACACCTACATCGTGCTCGACACCGATGGCGACTCGATCGGCGACAACCCGGTCCGGGTCAAGCAGATTCGCGAGGGCCTGACCGAAGCGCTGCGCAACCCCGCCGACTACCCGACGATCATCCAGCGTCGGGTGCCGCGCCAGCTCAAGCATTTCGCGTTCGCCCCGCAAGTGACGATCCACAACGACGCACAGCGCCCAGTGACGGTGCTGGAACTCACGGCACCCGATCGTCCGGGCCTGCTGGCACGGGTCGGCGGGATTTTCCTCGAGTTCGACCTGTCGCTGCAGAACGCCAAGATCGCCACCCTGGGCGAGCGGGTGGAAGACGTGTTCTTCATCACCGACGCCCACAATCAACCGCTGTCCGACCCGCTGCTATGCAGCCGTTTGCAAGATGCCATCGTCGAACAGTTGAGCGTCAATCAGGAACCCGATATCAAACTGTCGCGCATCAGCATTTGATTGCGCGCCCGGATTCAACCGCTTTGCACGAGATCCCGCACCGATGAACAACGCTCTGTCCCAGCTTCAGCCCTACCCGTTCGAAAAGCTCCGCGCCCTGCTCGGCAGCGTCACGCCAAACCCGGACAAGCGCCCGATCGCGCTGTCCATCGGCGAACCGAAGCATCGCTCGCCGAGTTTTGTCGCCGAGGCGCTGGCGAACAATCTGGATCAGATGGCGGTGTACCCGACCACCCTCGGCATCCCGGCCCTGCGCGAAGCCATCGCCGCCTGGTGCGAGCGGCGTTTCAGCGTACCGAGCGGCTGGATCGACCCGGCGCGTAACGTGCTGCCGGTCAACGGCACCCGTGAAGCGCTGTTCGCCTTCACCCAGACCGTGGTCAACCGTGGCGACGACGCACTGGTGGTCAGCCCGAACCCGTTCTATCAGATCTACGAAGGTGCGGCATTCCTCGCCGGAGCCAAGCCGCACTACCTGCCGTGCCTGGACGAGAACGGCTTCAACCCGGACTTCGACGCGGTATCGCCTGATATCTGGAAGCGCTGCCAGATCCTCTTTCTGTGCTCGCCGGGCAACCCGACCGGCGCGCTGATCCCGGTCGACGTGCTGAAAAAGCTGATCGCCCTGGCCGACGAATACGACTTCGTGATCGCCGCCGACGAGTGCTACAGCGAACTGTACTTCGACGAACAGACACCGCCGCCGGGCCTGCTCAGCGCCTGCGCCGAACTGGGCCGCAAGGACTTCAAGCGCTGCGTGGTGTTCCACAGCCTGTCCAAGCGCTCGAACCTGCCGGGGCTGCGTTCCGGTTTCGTTGCCGGCGATGCCGACATCCTCAAGGGCTTCCTGCTGTACCGCACCTATCACGGTTGCGCGATGCCGGTCCAAACCCAACTGGCCAGCGTTGCCGCGTGGAATGATGAAGTGCATGTGCGCGCCAACCGTGCGCTATATCGCGAGAAGTTCGATGCCGTGCTGGCCATCCTGAGCCCGGTGATGGATGTACAACGTCCGGATGGCAGCTTCTACCTGTGGCCGAACGTGCAAGGCGACGACGCAGCGTTCTGCCGAGACCTGTTTGCCGAAGAGCATGTGACCGTGGTGCCGGGTTCGTACCTGTCCCGCGATGTCGACGGGGTCAACCCCGGGGCCGGTCGGGTGCGCATGGCACTGGTCGCGCCGCTGGCAGAGTGTGTGGAAGCGGCCGAACGCATCCGCGATTTCGTCCTGCGCCACAAGTAAGGCCTGAGCGCCCGGGCCGGGCAATCCGGCACGGGCGTTTCATACATCGGGTTACAGATCCTCCAACTATTTACTCCACTCGCCTGCCGGTCGGACGTTAGTCTTGAGCCGCGTATATCGCTGCACCCAAATAAACTCAAAACGTTAACTTCAAGGAAGAAGTGAACATGAACGACCTGCTGGATTGCCAACTCATTCAATGGCCCGATGATCAAGCCGCTTACATGGCGGCAATCAATGAAAACCCCGCCAATGCCGGTAATACTACCGGCACCCGACGCAAACGCTCAGTCTTTGACTATTCAAAACTATGGGCCAACGGTAGAACCTTGAAAATTGCATTCATGGACTCACCCGACACCGACCACAAGAACAGGATTATCGCTGCGGCCAGTCAGTGGTTACCGTTCATCAACCTGAAGTTTGAATTTGTCGATGATCTGAAGGGCGACATCCGGATTGCGACAAAAAACAATGACAACAGCTCGATGCTGGGAACCGATGCGCTGTTGATCCACCCCGACCATCCCACCATGAACCTGGGCGTCAAACCGGAACATGAAGACTTTGAAGTGATCGTGATCCACGAATTCGGTCACGCACTCGGTGCGATGCACGAACATCAGCACCCAAGGGCCAATATTCCGTGGGATAAGCCAAAGGTATATGAGTTCTACAAAAATCGCGAAATGAACCCGCTGACCGAGGAGCAGGTCGATAGGAACCTGTTCGCGTCCTTCCACACGCCGGACGCGATCTACACCTCCTACGACCGAAAATCGATCATGCACCACCCGGTGGCAAACACATTGACGGTGGGCAACTGGGAAGTACCGATCAACCGTCGGATCAGCAAGAAGGACAAGCGTCTTATGAGACTTCTTTATCCGAAATAAACAATAAAACTCAAACAAAAACAGTTTGCGAGGCGCAACACCTCGCAAACTTTCTTATCACGCAACACAACCACTCAAGCTGAAGCCCTACCTCATCAACACCCTCCACTAACTTAAACGCTACCCACATCCAGAGTGTGAGGCGTGAGTTCCCCCTAGCCGCGTTTAATGCTCCCGGGGGATTCAGATTCTACGCAAGCTTGACGGCAAGACAACTCGAACAAATACCTCACCCCTACAAACTCCCAACAACACACTCCCCTTCAAACTAGCGCAACAACTTGAAAACCCTAACCAATGGACAAAGAATAAAAAAATAAAATAACTTGGCCGCTCTCCAACAACCATGAATCATTAATCATGAATATCGCAAAGCCTTGTAAAATCCCCGTCAACACTGACCCCATAGCCTCCTACAATGCCGCTATAAACGAACGCTCCGACAACGACATCAGCAGTCAAAACCGAAGAAAGCGCAGCATTGGTGCACACACCAAATATTGGAAGACAGGTAAAACACTGAAAATACTCGTCTATCGTTTTAACGAGCATTCATTTGAAGCTGTAAAAAAAGGCGCAAGCAAATGGTTGCCCTACGTTAATTTAAAATTCGATTTCTTCGAAATGGATGAGGAAGACATTTACGGTTCCGACGAGTTTCTCGGGGACATTCGAGTAGACTTTCAGCCCTTGATGAACGACGCCGGCAGTTCCAGGATCGGTACCGACGCACTTACTGGCGACCCCCAAAACCCGTCCATGACCTTAGGAATAAATTTCGACTCAAGCAATTATGAGACCACGGTTATTCATGAGTTTGGCCATGCCCTCGGCATGCTGCATGAGCATCAACATCCGGACGCCGAGATACCCTGGAACCGGGAACAGACCTATCTCTACTTTTCTTCCCTTGGTTTTTCACGCACTGAAGTCGACACCCAGGTATTTCAGCGCGAGCGCGTTCCCGGCCAGACATATACACCCTACGACCGAGATTCAGTCATGCATTACTACATCTCCAACAGCATCACCGACGGCGACTGGCACCAACCCTTGAATAACACAATCAGCCAGGGAGATATCGCGTTCATGCGCAAGATTTACCCGGCAGATTAAAACTCAACAATCAGCCTTTGACTAAATAGAACACAAGCCTCACGTTTCTCAACTACTTGACCTGACCGAGATTGGCCTCACTCAGATCCAATTCGCCCAATACTTCACGCAGCACGTCATCACCAATCTGGTGCTGACGACTGAGGCTGTACAACTCAAGGCGTTGCGCGCGCAGCGCCTTGAGGCGAAGTCGGCGTTCCAGCAGATCCATCTGGAACGCCAGCGCCTGGGCTTCGGCAGAGTCGTTGAACACCTCCAGCTGATGGCGATACTCGGACATGATCCGCGCCTTGAGCTCCGCCGCCAGCGCGGCTTGCGCGGCGTCCTGCGGGCTGACTTCTTCGATCTCCAGCGCATGGATCGCAGCTTCCGCCGTCTTGCGCCAGGCGTCGCGCACTTCCTGACGGCGTTTGTCGTCCGGACTTTTTTCGATGCCGCGCAACAACAACGGCAGTGCAATACACGCCGCCACCAGCGACAACAGGATCACCCCGGCAGCAATGAAGATCAGCAGATCGCGCTCGGGAAATGCCTCAGAGCCCATCAACATCGGAACCGACATCACACCGGCCAATGTGACCGCCCCGCGTACCCCGCCCACGGTCAGCAGCCAGCAGGACCGGGCGGTCGGCACCTGCGTCAGATCCCCCTTGCCCCGCAAGCGACGCAACAGCACCGACAGACGCCAGATGCTTTGCACCCAGATGAAGCGCAACAACACCAGCGCCAGGAAAATCGCGACCACATCAAGACAGCGATAGAACAGGGTCGGCCACAGTGACGTCTCGTGGCTGACTACCGCCTTGATGATGTCCGGCAATTGCAGCCCCAGCAGCAGGAAAATCAGGCCGTTGAAAGCGAACTCCAGCAACGACCAGACACTGCGATTGAGCAACCGGGTGCTGGTCTGGCGCGGCAGCAGATCGAGCCAGCTCTGCATCATCCCCGCCGCCACCGCCGAAAGAATGCCCGACGCGCCGAGTCGTTCGGCCAGCACGTAAGCGGCAAACGGCAGCAGCAACATGAACACCACGTGGGTCGCCGGATCGTCCCAGCCCCGGGCGATCATCCAGGCGCGCAACCGGCCGACCAACCAGCTCAGTGCCACCCCGACCGCCAGACCGCCGACCGCGACCAGCACGAAGGTCAGGCTGGCATTGGCCAGGGAAAACGCACCGGTGACCGCCGCGACCAGCGCGAACTTGAATGTCACCAGACCCGAGGCATCGTTCATCAGCGCCTCGCCCTGCAACATGTGCATCAGCGGCGTGGGCAAGCGGTTCTGCGAAATGGCCGAGACCGCCACGGCATCGGTCGGCGACAGCACCGCCGCCAGCGCAAAGGCCACCGGCAAGGGAATCGTCGGCAGCAGCCAATGAATGAAGTAGCCGGCACCGACCACGGTAAACAGCACCAAGCCGACCGCCAGCGTCAACACCGGCCCGCGCAGACGCCATAACTCACGCTTGGGCATGCGCCAGCCATCGGAAAACAGCAGCGGTGGCAGGAACAGAAACAGGAACAGTTCGGGATCAAGAGCCACGTGCAGGCCAAGGGTCGGCCAGGCCAGCAAGGCACCGGCAGCAATCTGTACCAGGGGCAGTGGAAGTGGAATCACCCGTCCCACGAGGCGCGAAACACTGACCAGCATCAGCAGGATCAGGACGGTATAAGCGGTTTGCATAAAGCGGAAATCCCGGACAATCGACAGCATTGAACTGCCATATTAGCCGCTTAGGCTGTGCGTGACCGTTGCACCTATGTCGCAGGCGTCTACAGCAAAAGCAACCTCTGCGCCGCGAAACCGTCCGGTCATGGCATAATCCGACACCATTTTTTTCCAGCACCTGCAAAGGGGGCAATTCCTTGACCGTTTCAAGCAAAACGTTGCACCTTTTCGGCATCAAAGCCTGCGACACCATGAAAAAGGCGCGCACCTGGCTCGATGAACACGCTGTCAGCTATGACTTCCACGATTACAAGACCGCCGGCATTGACCGTGAACACTTGACCCAATGGTGCGACGAGCATGGCTGGCAAACGGTGTTGAACCGCGCAGGCACGACCTTTCGCAAACTCGACGACGAACGCAAAGCCGATCTCGACCAGTCGAAAGCCATCGAACTGATGCTCGCTCAACCCTCGATGATCAAGCGCCCGGTGCTCGATCTCGGTGACCGAACCCTGATTGGCTTCAAGCCAGACATCTACGCGGCCGCCCTCAAGTAAGCAGCCCGTCACATTTTGTAGAGGTATTCACATGTCCAACTCCCTGTTCAGTATTGCCTTCGGCGTCGGCACCCAGAACCGTCAAGGCGCGTGGCTGGAAGTGTTCTACGCCCAACCGCTGTTGAACCCTTCGGCCGAACTGGTCGCCGCTGTCGCACCGATCCTCGGCTACACCGAAGGCAACCAGGCCATCACCTTCACCACCGCACAGGCTGCGCAGCTGGCTGAAGCCGTGAAAGGCATCGACGCGGTCCAAGGCAAGCTGCTGACCCGTCTGGCCGAAAGCCACAAGCCGCTGGTCGCCACCCTGCTGGCCGAAGACGCACAACTGACTTCGACCCCTGAGGCCTACCTCAAGCTGCACCTGCTGTCCCATCGCCTGGTCAAGCCGCACGGCGTGAGCCTGGCCGGGATCTTCCCGCTGCTGCCAAACGTGGCCTGGACCAGCCAGGGCGCGATCGACCTGAGCGAACTGGCCGAGGTGCAACTCGAAGCCCGTCTGCGCGGCGAGCTGCTGGAAGTGTTCTCGGTGGACAAGTTCCCGAAAATGACCGACTACGTGGTACCGGCCGGCGTGCGTATCGCTGACGCCGCGCGTCTGCGTCTGGGCGCCTACGTGGGCGAAGGCACCACCGTGATGCACGAAGGATTCATCAACTTCAACGCCGGCACCGAAGGCCCGGGCATGATCGAAGGCCGCGTCTCCGCTGGCGTGTTCGTCGGCAAGGGTTCGGATCTGGGCGGCGGCTGCTCGACCATGGGCACCCTGTCGGGCGGCGGCAACATCGTGATCAAGGTCGGCGAAGGCTGCCTGATCGGCGCCAATGCCGGTATCGGTATCCCGCTGGGCGACCGCAACACCGTGGAGTCGGGCCTGTACGTGACCGCCGGCACCAAAGTCGCGCTGCTGGACGAGCACAACAACCTGGTCAAAGTGGTCAAGGCCCGTGAACTGGCCGGTCAGACCGACCTGCTGTTCCGTCGCAATTCGGAAACCGGTGCCGTGGAATGCAAGACCCACAAATCGGCGATCGAACTGAACGAAGCGCTGCACGCGCACAACTAAGCGCCGCTGTGACCTCCTGTGGGAGCGGGCTTGCTCGCGAATACGGTGTGTCAGTCACCCGTTACTTCGACTGACACGACGCATTCGCGAGCTAGCCCGCTCCCACAAGGTTCGGTGTACACCCGCCCAAGTTCACAGGGCTGAACAGATGATGATTCCCTCCCCCTGGCGCGCCGACTTTCCGGCGATCGCCGCCCTGCAACGGCAAGACCAGACTTACCTGGACAACGCCGCCACCACGCAAAAACCCCAGGCCCTGCTCGACGCGCTGGCGCATTACTACGCCAATGGCGCGGCCAACGTGCACCGTGCCCAGCACCTGCCTGGCGCCCACGCGACGCAGGCGTTCGAGGACAGTCGCCTGAAGGTTGCCCAGTGGCTGAATGCCGGTGACAGCGGGCAGGTCATCTTCACCCACGGCGCCACCAGCGCGCTGAATCTCCTGGCTTATGGCCTGGAACACCTTTTCCATCCGGGCGACGAAATTGTCATCAGCGCCCTGGAGCATCACGCCAACCTGCTGCCGTGGCAGCAGCTGGCGCAACGTCGCGACCTGAAGCTGGTAATCCTGCCGCTGGACGATGACGGCGTGATCGACCTCGCTGCTGCCGTTCACCTGATCGGCCCGCGCACTCGCTTGCTGGCAGTCAGCCAGTTGTCCAACGTGCTCGGTGCCTGGCAACCGTTGCCGGCGCTGCTGGCGATGGCCAAGGCGCATAACGCGCTGACGGTGGTCGACGGCGCCCAAGGCGTGGTCCACGGCCGGCACGATGTGCAGGCGCTGGGTTGCGACTTTTACGTGTTTTCCAGCCACAAGCTGTACGGCCCCGATGGCCTTGGCGTGCTGTTCGGACGCAACGCAGCGCTCGAGCAACTGCGGCCGTGGCAGTTCGGTGGCGAAATGGTGCTGGAAGCCAATTATCACGAATCCCGTTTCCGTCCGGCGCCACTGGGTTTCGAAGCCGGAACGCCACCGATTGCCAGTGTGATCGGCCTCGGTGCGACCCTCGACTATCTGGCCGGACTGGATCAGGACGCGGTGTCCGCCCACGAAGCTGCGCTGCACGATTACCTGTTACGCGGCCTCGCCGCCCGCAACGGCATTCGCCTGCTGGGCAAGCCGCAACTGGCGCTGGCCAGTTTTGTCGTCGAAGGTGTGCACAACGCCGATCTGGCGCATTTGCTGACTGAACAAGGCATTGCCGTGCGTGCCGGGCATCACTGCGCGATGCCGCTGCTCAAGCGTTTCGAATTGGCCGGGGCGATTCGCGTGTCGCTGGCGTTGTACAACGATTCCGAAGATCTGGAACGCTTCTTTGAAGCGCTGGATCAGGCGCTGGAGCTGTTGCGATGAGCCTGCCGGTCGAGGCCGCCGACGCGCTGCAAACGTTTCAGAACGCAGCTGGTTGGGAACAGCGGGCGCGGCTGTTGATGCAATTTGGTGACCGTCTGCCGCCGTTGAGCGATGCAGACAAGTGCGAGGCCAATCGGGTGCATGGCTGTGAAAGTCAGGTGTGGCTGATTGGCGAATTGCGCGACGGTCACTGGCAGTTCGCGGCGAGCAGCGATGCGCGGATGATTCGCGGATTGGTGGCGTTGCTGCTGTTGCGGGTCAATGGCTTGACCGCCGACGAGTTGCGGCTGGTGGATCTGCCGGACTGGTTCAATCAGTTGGGACTGTCGCGGCAGTTGTCGCCTTCGCGCAGCAATGGCTTGAATGCTGTGTTGCAGCGGATGCGTGAACTCGCCCCTGACTGATCGTTCCCACGCGGAGCGTGGGAACGATCAGTCACGCAGCCCTGGGCTTCAGGCCTGAGGCTTGACCCGATCCGCCGGTCGCCGCACGCCCGCCACGATTTTGTCCACAGCCTTGGTCGCCGCGACCATACCGAACGTCGCCGTCACCATCATCACCGCACCGAACCCGCCAGCGCAGTCCAGCTTCACGCCGTCGCCGACAAAACTCTTCTGCAGGCAAATGCTGCCGTCCGGTTTCGGATAGCGCAGCTGTTCGGTGGAGAACACGCATGGCACGCTGTAATGGCGGGTCACGGTGCGCGAAAAACCGTAGTCACGGCGCAGGGTCGAACGCACTTTCGAGGCCAGTGGATCGTTGAAGGTGCGGTTGAGGTCGCAGACCTGAATCAGCGTCGGATCGATCTGCCCGCCGGCGCCGCCGGTAGTGATGATCTGGATTTTGCGGCGCTTGCACCAGGCGATCAGCGCCGCCTTGGCGTTGACCGCGTCGATGCAGTCGATCACGCAGTCGATGTTCGGCGTGATGTATTCGGCCATGGTGTCGCGGGTGACGAAATCCGCCACGGCGTGCACCGTGCAGTCCGGGTTGATCCCGCGCAGACGCTCGGCCATCACCTCGACCTTGGGCTTGCCGACGGTGCTGTCCAGCGCGTGCAACTGGCGGTTGGCGTTGCTGACGCAGACGTCGTCGAGGTCGAACAGCGAAATCTCGCCCACCCCGCAACGGGCCATGGCTTCCGCCGCCCAGGAACCGACGCCGCCAACGCCGACAATCGCCACATGGGCTGCACGCAGGCGCTCGAGGCCCTCGATGCCATATAAACGGGCGATGCCTGCAAACCGCGGATCTTCTGTACTCATGACCATTACCCTGAAAACCGGCGCGCATTATAGGACTACGCAGCGACAAGTTTTAAGCTTCACGCTACAAGTGTAAGAACTTAAGTCAAAGTGGATTGCCCAACGTCCGGCATTTCCCTGTCTCTTGTAGGACTCGGCGAACTGCCGGTGTAGGATGCGCGCCCTCTTGGCGTCAACCAGCCGACCCTTCGTTCCACAGCCTTTGGAACCCGACACAGCTATGTCATCGCGTAAATTTGGACTCAACCTGGTGGTGGTTCTGGCAATCGCCGCCCTGTTCACCGGTTTCTGGGCACTGATCAACCGCCCCGTCTCCGCGCCGAACTGGCCGGAGCAGATCTCCGGTTTCTCCTATTCACCGTTCCAGCAGGGACAGTTCCCGCAGAAAGATCAGTATCCGTCCGACGATGAAATGCGCCGCGACCTGGAGATCATGAGCAAGCTGACGGACAACATCCGTATCTACTCGGTCGACGGCTCTCTGCAGGACATCCCGAAACTGGCGGAAGAATTCGGCCTTCGCGTTACCCTCGGGATCTGGATCAGCCCAGACCAGGAGCGCAACGAGCGCGAAATCACCCGCGCCATCGAACTGGCCAACACCTCGCGCAGCGTGGTTCGCGTGGTGGTCGGTAACGAAGCGATCTTCCGCAAGGAAATCACTGCCCAGGAACTCAGCGTGTTGCTCGACCGCGTGCGCGCGGCAGTCAAAGTGCCGGTGACCACCTCCGAACAGTGGCACGTCTGGGAAGAGCACCCGGAGCTGGCCAAGCACGTCGACCTGATCGCCGCCCACGTGCTGCCTTACTGGGAATTCATTCCGGTGGACAAGGCCGGGCAGTTCGTTTTCGACCGCGCCCGCGACCTGAAAAAGATGTTCCCGAAAAAACCGCTGCTGCTGTCCGAAGTGGGCTGGCCGAGCAACGGCCGCATGCGCGGTGGCGCCGATGCGTCGCCGGCGGATCAGGCGATCTACCTGCGCACGCTGGTCAACAAACTCAACCGCCAGGGCTTCAACTACTTCGTGATCGAAGCGTTTGACCAGCCGTGGAAGGCCAGCGACGAAGGTTCGGTCGGCGCCTACTGGGGCGTGTTCAACGCCGCGCGCCAACAGAAATTCAACTTCGAAGGCCCGGTGGTGGCGATCCCGCAGTGGCGCGTGCTGGCCATCGGTTCGGTGGTGTTGGCGCTGCTGTCGCTGACCCTGCTGATGATCGACGGCTCGGCCCTGCGTCAACGTGGTCGTACCTTCCTGACCTTTATCGCGTTCCTCTGCGGTTCGGTGCTGGTGTGGATCGGTTACGACTACAGCCAGCAATACAGCACGTGGTTCAGCCTGACGGTGGGTTTCCTGCTGGCGCTCGGTGCGCTCGGGGTGTTCATCGTATTGCTGACCGAGGCCCACGAACTGGCCGAAGCGGTGTGGATCCACAAACGCCGCCGTGAATTCCTGCCGGTGGTCGGCGATTCGGACTACCGCCCGAAAGTCTCGATCCACGTACCCTGCTACAACGAGCCGCCGGAAATGGTCAAACAGACCCTCAACGCCCTGGCCAACCTCGACTATCCGGATTTCGAAGTCCTGATCATCGACAACAACACCAAGGACCCGGCGGTCTGGGAGCCGGTGCGCGACTACTGCGAAACCCTCGGCCCGCGCTTCAAGTTCTTCCACGTCTCGCCCCTGGCCGGTTTCAAGGGTGGCGCGCTGAACTACCTGATCCCGCACACCGCCAAGGACGCCGAAGTGATCGCGGTGATCGACTCCGACTACTGCGTGCACCCGAACTGGCTCAAGCACATGGTGCCGCACTTCGCCGACCCGAAAATCGCCGTGGTGCAGTCGCCGCAGGATTACCGCGACCAGAACGAAAGCACCTTCAAGAAGCTCTGCTACGCCGAATACAAAGGCTTCTTCCACATCGGCATGGTCACCCGCAACGACCGCGACGCGATCATCCAGCACGGTACCATGACCATGACCCGTCGCTCGGTTCTGGAAGAACTGGGCTGGGCCGACTGGTGCATCTGTGAAGACGCCGAACTGGGTCTGCGGGTATTCGAGAAAGGCCTGTCGGCGGCGTATTACCACGACAGTTACGGCAAGGGTCTGATGCCGGACACCTTCATCGACTTCAAGAAGCAGCGTTTCCGCTGGGCCTACGGCGCGATCCAGATCATCAAGCGTCACACCCGCAGCCTGCTGCGCGGCAAAGACACCGAGCTGACGCGCGGCCAGCGTTACCACTTCCTCGCGGGCTGGCTGCCGTGGGTGGCGGACGGCATGAACATCTTCTTCACCGTCGGTGCGCTGCTGTGGTCGGCAGCGATGATCATCGTGCCGCAACGGGTCGATCCACCACTGCTGATTTTCGCGATCCCGCCGCTGGCGCTGTTCGTGTTCAAGGTCGGCAAGATCATCTTCCTCTATCGTCGCGCCGTCGGTGTGAACCTGAAAGATGCATTCTGCGCCGCACTGGCCGGTCTGGCGTTGTCGCATACCATCGCCAAAGCGGTGCTGTACGGCTTCTTCACCAGCAGCATTCCGTTCTTCCGCACCCCGAAAAACGCCGACAACCATGGTTTCTGGGTGGCGATTTCCGAGGCCCGGGAAGAGCTGTTCATCATGCTGCTGTTGTGGGGCGCGGCGCTGGGGATCTTCCTGGTGCAGGGCATTCCAAGCAACGACATGCGCTTCTGGGTGGCCATGCTGCTGGTGCAGTCGCTGCCGTACGTGGCGGCGCTGATCATGGCGTTCCTGTCGTCGCTGCCAAAACCTTCGGCGGCGCCTGAACCGGCACCCGTCGTCTAATTCCTCGACGAAGCACTAAACGGCGGCCAATGGTCGCCGTTTTGCTTTAAGATAACCGCCATTTTGCGCGCCTTGCCCCCAGCTTTCGGAGTTTCCCATGACGGCCCACGCCGACCTTTCGCCGACCCTCCAACTCGCCATCGACCTGATCCGCCGTCCGTCCGTGACGCCGGTCGACGCCGATTGCCAGAAGCAGATGATGCAGCGCCTGGGCGATGCCGGTTTCCAGCTGGAACCGATGCGCATCGAAGAAGTGGATAATTTCTGGGCGACTCACGGTAAAGGCGACGGCCCGGTGCTGTGCTTCGCCGGTCATACCGACGTGGTGCCGACCGGCCCGGTGACCGCCTGGCAGATCGACCCGTTCAATGCGGTGATCGACGAGCACGGCATGCTCTGCGGCCGTGGCGCGGCGGACATGAAAGGCAGCCTGGCCTCGATGACCGTAGCGGCCGAGCGTTTTGTCACCGACTACCCGGATCACAAGGGCAAGGTCGCCTTCCTGATCACCAGCGACGAAGAAGGCCCGGCGCATCACGGCACCAAGGCCGTGGTCGAGCGTCTGGCCGCCCGTAACGAGCGTCTGGACTGGTGCATCGTCGGCGAACCGTCGAGCACCGCGCTGGTGGGCGACGTGGTGAAGAACGGTCGTCGCGGCTCGCTCGGCGCCAAACTGACCGTGCGCGGTGTGCAGGGCCACGTGGCCTATCCGCACCTGGCGAAGAACCCGATCCACCTCGCCGCCCCGGCCCTGGCCGAGCTGGCCGCCGAGCATTGGGATCACGGCAACGATTTCTTCCCGCCGACCAGTTTCCAGATTTCCAACGTCAACTCCGGCACCGGCGCGACCAACGTGATTCCGGGCGATCTGGTGGCGGTGTTCAACTTCCGTTTTTCCACCGAGTCGACCGTTGAAGGCCTGCAGAAACGTGTCGCCGACATCCTCGACAAGCATGACCTGGACTGGCACATCGACTGGGCGCTGTCCGGTCTGCCGTTCCTCACCGAGCCGGGCGCGCTGCTCGACGCGGTGTCGTCGAGCATCAAGGACATCACCGGCCGCGAGACCAAGGCGTCCACCAGCGGCGGCACCTCCGACGGTCGTTTCATCGCGACCATGGGCACCCAGGTTGTTGAACTGGGCCCGGTCAACGCGACCATCCACCAGGTCAACGAGCGCGTACTGGCGGCCGATCTCGACGTGCTGACCGAGATCTACTACCAGACCCTGATCAAGTTGCTCGCCTGATGCTCGCGTGTCCGATCTGCAGTGAACCGTTGAACGCGGTGGACAACGGCGTGGCCTGCCCTGCCGGCCACCGCTTCGACCGTGCGCGCCAGGGTTACCTCAACCTGCTGCCGGTGCAGCACAAGAACAGCCGCGACCCCGGCGACAACCAGGCGATGGTCGAGGCCCGCCGCGACTTCCTCAACGCCGGGCATTACGCGCCGGTGGCCAAGCGTCTGGCGGAACTGGCGGCGGGTTATGCGCCGGCGCGCTGGGTCGATATCGGTTGTGGCGAGGGTTACTACACCGCGCAGATCGCCGAGGCCTTGCCCGATGCCGATGGCTACGCACTGGACATCTCGAAGGAGGCGGTCAAACGCGCCTGCAAACGCAACCCGGCGCTGACCTGGTTGATCGCCAGCATGGCCCGCGTGCCACTGGCTTCCGGCAGCTGCCAGTTTCTGGCCAGCGTTTTCAGTCCCTTGGACTGGGAAGAAGCCAAGCGCCTGCTCAGTGTCGGCGGCGGCCTGATGAAAGTCGGCCCGACCAGCGGCCATCTGATGGAACTGCGCGAACGGCTGTACGACGAAGTGCGCGAGTACACCGACGACAAACACCTGGCCCTGGTGCCGGAAGGCATGGCACTGGCGCACAGTGAAACCCTGGAATTCAAGCTGACGCTGGACAAGCCCGAGGATCGCGCCAACCTGCTGGCGATGACACCTCACGGCTGGCGCGCCAGTGCCGAGCGCCGCGCGGCGGTGATCGAACAGCCCGAGCCGTTCGTGACCACGGTCTCGATGCGCTACGATTATTTCGTTCTTCAATAACTTTTGGACTCGGGCGAGTGCCCGGGGCCGGCTAAATCCGCGAATGGATTTTTCAGACCCGCAGTGAGGATATCCATGCGCCAACCGGACATCGAGATTTACCTGAAAGACGCCGACGTCGACCACAAGGCCATTTCCGCCTGGCTGGGCGCCGCTCTCGGCCCGTGCAGCGACTGGGTACAGAAAGGTCAGACCTGGAAGTGCAAGGCCGGCAACATCCCGGTGACCTGGCTGCCGAAAGCCGTAGGCAAGTGGAACAGCCTGTACCTGGAAAGCGATGCGACCCCATGGGACGACGACATCGCCTGCGCCCGCGCCGCGTTTACCGCGCTGAACGTCGAAGTGCGCTGCGCACCGGGGACGTGGGTCGAGGAAGAAGGTGAGGAAACAGCGGATCGCTGGATTCGGATCAGCGTTGATGGTGAAGAGGAGATCACCTGGAAAACGGCCTGAGCCGTCTTTAGTGCCCGTTGATCCTGATGAATGCAGAATGAGCGGGCAGTCCGATCTCAGTCAGTTCCAGTTTCCCACTGCCTGATCAGCCTTGTTGTATTCGAACCGCGCTGACTCGGCATTTGTTCTGGGCAGCGTCAGTTTGATGACAGGGACAAGCCTGTTGGAATACTTGTAGAAATCCTGCTGGTTGAACTTGGCATCCGCCAAGCCGTTGCTCGTATAAAAAAACGCTTTGATTGGAATAGTCGTGTGGATGTTCTGTGGCCAAGTGGCCAGACGGATTTCATTCCATCCATTGAACGACTCGGCCCCCAGTAACTTCATGGCCAGAATCCCCTGATAAAACGCATTTGCAGCCAAAGCGCCCTGGTTAGATCGAACATTGAAACCACACTGCCGTTGGTATTTCCATCCGACAGGCCCCTGGTTGTAATGGGTAAGCCATCCCGCCGCCGTAGTAATCCCTTGCTGCTCGCAGGAACGGCTGACGCTGGGGTAATTACGAGAGACTCCGCAGCCTTGATCGGCGCGAATATCAGAGCCGCCGTCCAGCGGAAAAAAGCACAGTACGGGAATGTCAGCCATGCCCGCCGGGCGAAGCTGCCGATTGAAAAAGACAATTCCGCTGGTATTCGGATAATTCCACGGAAACGCCTTGAACAACGCGTCCTGGCGCAGATAGAAAAACGATACGCCACCGTTCTGCTGCGACAGCGGACTGGGATTCCAGGCACGATACGCCGCCCCGTTAATCGTTGCCCTTAATATCACACCAGAACAATCCACAGCAGGCGACGCAGCACTGCCACAGTTTTGCCGGGTATCGGCGTACTGCGCGTTAAGTTCATTGGCAGTTCGTTGCCCGTCACCTACCGACACCTCCCCGACAACCCGGATAGATAACGGTGGAGATGTAATCAGATTGCCCGCACCGCCTACCTTGTAGGAGTACGTCAGGCTGACCGTGCGCCCTTTGTTTTCAGCGAGCCATGCCCTGGGCAGTTTGAAGGTGTGAACACCCACCGTGGAAACCGTCTGAATCGGCGCGTCACGCAACGCCACACCCGTCAGCCGTACACCGACCGTGTCTCTCACTGCCAGGCTTGGATAGCTGACTTGCACATTGGCTTCAGCGCCGAGCGTATCGGCGTTCAGTTCGCCGGCCGGTGCTTCGGCCACCTTGAACACGCTCTGCCCCGGCGCGCCCACCACCCGGATGCTCAATGGTGAGGAGGTGATCAAGCCCCCGACACCGCCCACCTTGTAGGTGTAAGTCAGGCTGACCGTTCGACCCTTGTTTTCTACGAGCCATGCCTTGGGTAACTTGAACGTCAGAACACCCACCGTGGAGACCGTCTGAATGGGTGCATCGCGCAGCGCCACACCCGTCAGCCGTACACCGACGGTGTCTCTCACTGCCAGGCTTGGATAGCTGACTTGCACATTGGCTTCAGCGCCGAGCGTATCGGCGTTCAGTTCGCC